>JAISBE010000012.1 GCA_031266365.1 Oscillospiraceae bacterium | reverse complement strand
ACTTTAGTTTATAGTAACATTTTTTGAGAATACTATACTGAATATTGTTCTATAAAATTGCATTTTAGCACCTTCTTTTATTTTTTTTAAGATACTGTGAAGTTGTAAATATGGCTTTTTTTATGAGATTTCACGCCAACGGTGTGCGTGGAAATATTTGGGAATTTGTTTGTAATCTTTTTTGAAATATTCTCATTTGGGGTTGAGGTTGCGCTGTGATTTTTAGGAGATAATTCCTCCTTCACTAATAGGGGAAAATGAGGGAAATTTTGCTCTCTGGAGGGCAAGGGCTTTGCAAAAACTTACACAAACTTTGCGCGAGATTTTTGTTCAATTTTTAGATGATTTTGGTGCAGAGCTGAAACTCGTGGCGCGCTTAGTGCGATAACTTTTGCCGGCGGCATCGGTATCTCAGGTGCCTTCGCAAAACTTATGTGGTTTCAAAAAGTTTGCTGGTGATTGACCTTGTCCGCGGATTTTTATTGTGAAATTTCACGCCAACGGTGTGCGTGGAAATATTTGGAAATTTGTTTGTAATCTTTTTTGAAATATTTTCGTTTGGGGTTGAGGTTGTGCTGAGTTTTTAGATGCAAATCCATCCTTCACTAATAGGGGAAAATGGGGGAAATTTTGCTCTCTAGAGGGCAAAGTTTTGAAAAAAATCTTTCACGAACTTTGCGCGGAATTTTTGTTTAAAATTTAGGTGCTTTTGTTTTATAATCATTTTTTAGTATTCTTATGTATTTTTATTTTGTGATTTAATATATTGTGATAAATTTTTTTGACTATTTTTATTTTTTATGTTATAGTTATATTAAATTCAATGTTGGCTATAAAAATTGAGGAGGGTAAAAAACTTATGAAAATTTCTAAATTATCGAAAATCTTTACTGCGGCAGTTTTGGTATCATCAACTTTATTACAGAGTTCAAAAATTTTGGACGTTAAGGCGGATGTGGATAAAAGCATCTATATGGATGTAAGTCAGCAAATAGAGTGCCGAGTTCAATCTTTGCTCAGCCAGATGACACTTGAAGAAAAGATCAGGCAAACCATGCAAATAAGCAGTACTGGTACTGAAGAAGCTGTGAAATTCACTAGAGATTATGCTATAGGTTCAGTTTTAGCAGAAGGAGATGATGCACCTCGCCAAAATAATCCTGCTGAGTGGCGCGCAATGATTTCAAATTTTATTGACGCCTCGCTTAGCACGCGTTTGGCCATACCGATATTTTATGAAATGGATGCCGTACACGGTAATGGTAAAGTTTTTGGTTCAACAATTTTCCCTCATAATATCGGTCTTGGTGCAGCGAAAAATTCGAATTTGATGGTGGATATTGGTAAAGCTACCGCCTCTGAGATGCGGGCTATTGGCTGCCGTGGAAATTTTGCTCCTTGCCTTGCTGCTCCGCAGAATATAAAGTGGGGGCGCACATATGAAGGTTATAGCAGCGATCGCAGCATTGTTGCAGATCTTGGGAGCAGCTATGTTGCAGGATTGCAGGGAGGTAGGTTGGAAGATTATGCAAATTCGGAAACATTTGGCTGTTTGAAATCACCTTTTGCCGTATTCGGGACAGCAAAACATTTCTTTGGGGAAGATTTAACAAAAGAAGGCGTGAATCAGGGGGATATGGTGTGTGCAGATTTGCCAGCTGATCTCAGCGCATGTACACCTCAGATGCTGCTTGAAAAACCAATAATAATAGAACTGCTTGCACCTTATGAAGCTGTTATAAAAGCGGGGGTGAGAAGCTTAATGCCATCTTATTCCAGCATAAATGGGATTAAGATGCACGAACAAAAAGCATTACTGGATTTAATCAAGCTGCCGGAAAGTCAAGGAGGGCTTGGTTTTACCGGATTTGTGGTGACTGATTATAAAGCTTGCGATCAAGTTAGGGGGAGCGATGCTAAGGAAAAATTTGCGAGATGCATGAATGCCGGATGTGATTTATTTATGCTGGGGCAATTTTGGTTTAGCTGGGATTATTTAAATACCATGAAGGCAAATATTGAGGATGGCACAGTTAGCATGGATCGCCTTAATGATGCAGTGAGCAGAATTTTGCGTGTGAAATTTGAGATAGGGTTATTTGAAAATCCGAGACCCGGTGACGTTCCTATAGAAGCAGTGGGATGCCCTGAACATCGTGGTTTGGCTAGACAAGCAGTGCGCGAATCGCTTGTTTTACTAAAAAATAAAAATGGAATAATGGGAAGATTGAAAAACGCCAATAAGATCTTGGTTACGGGAAGGTTTGGTGACGATATTGGAAGTCAGTGCGGCGGTTGGACTATGTGTTGGCAGGGAAAATCTGGTAATATAGTGCCGGGGACAAGTTTTCTCCAAGCCGTGAAAAAAGTAAAAGGCGATGGGAACGTTGGGTTTGAAAGGACGGGAAATCGGACGGGTACTTGTGCCAATCCGGATGTAATTTTGGCTTCTGTCGGCGAGTTACCTTATGCTGAAGGAAATGGAGATGAAGCAGCGATTTCGCCTTCAAGGCTTTGGGGTGATCCGCGAAGATTGCAATTGGATAGGTGGGAAGATATGCAATCGATACAAACCGCCAAGCAAAGTTACCCTGGGGTGCCAATCGTGCTGGTGATATTTTCGGGTAGGCCTTTGATCATCGAAAGCGTGATTAATCAAGTTGATGGGGTGGTTGCTGCGTGGTGGCCGGGCACAGAAGCAGATGGTATCGCCGATGTGCTTTTTGGGGATTTTGATTTTACAGGCAAACTGCCGTTGGATTGGCCTCTGCGTTTTGAAGATGTTGATGATAAGTCCAAGCCGGTGCGGTTTACAAGAGGGTATGGATTAACTAAACAACAAACTGAGTAAAAATTAAATCAACTTTTAAACGTTATTTTCACTGCAGTGCGGAGAAAATAACGTTTTTATTTTTTGATAAATGATTGAGGGTGTTGCAAAAAGATTGTAATATGGTCGGGGAGGAAATGATTATGAAGATAAAACCGCCACGAAATGGGCCTTCGCTATGTTTTTGCACGATTAAAATATTTGGTAGTTGGCTTACAATCCTTTTAAAAATATTTTCAAATAATTTTATTTACGTTTTGAAAAACTAATTACAAGTGTGAACGTCTATAAAAATTTAAAAACACCGTGATCTTGCTTTTATTTTTTATAAATTTTTACACTTTATATATTATTTTTTATCGCTTAATTATATTTTAAAGGTGTTTGAGTCGTTTTTAAATAAAATTTAGTAAAATATTCCTTGTGTTTTTTTTATTAAGGTATATAATTAAAGTATAGAGTGGTGGAAAGTAGAGGAAAGTGGTAGAAATTATCCATTGAAGTGAGTTCATGGGGGTTCGTTATGTTGATTGGAGAATATCAACACAGTATTGACGAAAAAGGGCGTGTGATAGTTCCAGCCAAGTTTCGTGAAGATTTGGGCGAGTGCTTTTATGTTGCCAAAGGCTTGGATGGCTGTCTTTTTGTTTTTTCACAAAGCGAATGGAAAAATTTAGAAGAGAAGATAAAATCCACCCCGATATCTAAGTCGAGAGGGCTTCAGCGCTTTTTCTTTTCTGGAGCTCTGGAGGTTCAACCGGATAAGCAAGGTAGGATTTTAATACCTCAGCTATTGAGAGAACATGCGAACTTAAGCAGAGAGATTACTTTTGTGGGAGTATCGAGCCGGGTGGAAATTTGGGATAAATCTCGTTGGGAAGAAGCCAATAAAGCGCTCACTGAGGAAACAATCGCCCAAGCGATGGATCTACTTGGTATTTAAAAATGAATTTTATTTGAGCTATTTTGGTAACTTATCAGCTTTAAATTAAGATAGTTTTATAGAGGTTATTATGAATTTCGCTCATAAACCGGTTTTACTTTATGAGATAATCGATCTGCTAGATATAGATCCAACTGGAGTTTATGTTGATGGCACTGCGGGAGGAGGGGGGCATTCTGCAGCTATACTTGAAAAGCTTACTGCGGGGAAATTAATTTTGATAGACCGAGATCCTGATTCGCTAGCTTTATTGCACAAGAGATTTTTTGAGAAAAAGAATGTTTTTATTATAAATTCTAATTTTGCTGAAATGGCGAGTGTGATTAATATAGTTGGAATTTCGTCTGTGAATGGTGTGATTTTGGATTTAGGGGTTTCATCTTATCAGCTTGATGAACCAGAGCGCGGATTTTCATACAAAAATGATGCAAAACTTGATATGCGTATGAGTAAAAATGGTATTTCTGCTTATAGTGTGGTGAATGAGTATTCACAAGAGGTGTTGTCGCATATAATATGGAGTTACGGGGAGGAAAAATTTTCAAGAAAAATTTCTAAAGCAATAGTGGATGCAAGAAAGATGAAACCGGTAAAAACCACACTGGAGCTTGCAAATATTATCAAATCTGCAATTCCGGCAGCTGTTCGTAGAAAAGCAGGGCATCCTGCAAAAAAAACTTTTCAGGCTATTAGAATTGAAGTTAATAATGAACTTCAAAATTTATGTAAAGGGCTAGAAGCGGCGTTTTCAATTTTAAAACCAGGAGGAAGACTTGCTGTGATTTCTTTTCATTCATTGGAGGACAGGATAGTTAAAAAAAAGATGGCATCTTGGTTTAAAGATTGTGTGTGCCCTGCAGATTTTCCTGTGTGCGTTTGTGATAATAGAAAAAAAGCAGAACCTGTTAATAAAAATCCAATTGTTCCTTCGTTTTTAGAATTAAATGAAAACCGGAGATGTAAGAGCGCCAAGCTCAGGGTTATTATGAAGATATAATAACGGATAATTTTAAGTTTTTATTTAAAGGGGAAATTAATGTTGGGAATTTCTGAAAAAAACTTAGCTTATGATCTATCTTTGTTTGAGGCTAAACCAAAAGGACAGAAATACAGAGATAATATTGTAAGCCTAACTAAAAACGAAGAAAAAAAGCAAAAAGCCAAACTGCGTCCGGCGACGCTAATATTAGGAGTGTGCTCTTTAGCCGTTTCCGTTTCTATTTTAGGTATAACTGTTTATAACCAGGTGCAACTGTCTGAACTCACGAATAAAATTTATGTTGCCAAAAAAAGTTTAAACGAATCTCGTAATGAATATAGTCAGTTAAAAATTGAGTTGGAGTCTCAATTTTCTCGTGAGAACATAGAAAAATATTCAATTGAGAATCTTGGCATGAGAAAAGTTGACAATACGCAAATAGAATATATTAGTTTGTCGAAAACTGATAAAGCTGAAATTGAAAATAGTGAGCGAAAGAATATCTTAACTGCAATTTTAGAATTTTTTTCTAAGATTAGGCATTGACATAACAGCAAAAAATTGATTAATGTGAATATATTTAAACATAAATTTAAAAATTATAATATATTATTGACAAGATGAAATTTTATAGCATAAAATGTATTTAGAAGTTTATAAAAATAATTAAATTTTTTGTCTTGCCCCTGTAGTTCAAAGGATAGAACAAGGTCCTCCTAAGACTTAGATATCGGTTCGAGTCCGGTCAGGGGTGCCAAAATTAAAAATGTTTTATGACATTTAATAGATTTATAAAAACTCTAAAAAAATAATTTAATATAGTTTTATTTATAATAACTATTTTTCTTGACTAAATGAAAAGTAATAGTATTATATTTAGTGTTATGTCGGTTAAGTATAATTCCTAAAGAGCGATATAGTATTTTTGGAGGACTTGATAAAATGGCAAAAGGCGTTACTGTGAGAATGTGGCGTAGGGCGCTTTTGGTATTGATTATATTGCTTGTGGGAGGCTTTGGGGTCAGCATTTTTAGACTTGTAGAATGGCAGCTGATTCAGGGGAAAGATCTTCAGCAAATGGCTATGGCTCAACAATTAAAAGATATTGCCATAAATGCAAAAAGAGGAACAATATATGACAAAAACATGAAGCCTCTTGCGCAAAGTGTTGAAGCTTGGACGGTGATCCTTGAGCCTGTTTATTTAAAATCGGATGAATCGAAAAATCTCGTCGCGACGGGTTTATCTGAAATATTAATGATAGATAAAGACGAAATTTTGCAAAAAATGAGAAAAGAATCTTTTTATGAGATAATAAAAAGAAAAATAGAAAACAGTGATAGAGACAAAATATTAGCATTTAAAAAAGATAACAAAATTAGCAATGGTATAAGGATTATAGATGATACTAAGAGATGTTATCCGTGTGGATGCTTGGCTTCGACTGTTATTGGGTTTACAGGATTAGAAAATCAAGGATTATCTGGTATTGAGAATTATTATGACCAAGAATTAACGGGTAAGCCGGGTAGAGTTGTCACAGCTAAAAATGCAATTGGGATGGATATACCATGTGAGCATGAGCAATCTATGCCTGCTCAGAATGGTCGCAGTTTGGTTTTATCAATAGATGAGTATATCCAAGGTGTTATGGAAAAATATTTAGAGGCGGGTAGAGTGCATAATAATGTGGTAAATGGCGCTGTAGCCATTATGATGGATGTCAATAATGGGGAAATTTTGGGAATGGCCACGGAAGGCTATGACTTAAATAATCCATTTGATATAAAAAATGAAGAGGAAAAAGCGCGAATTGAAACTTTGGAAAAAGAGGAAAGATCAAAAGCTGAGGGTGAGGCTTTGCAAAAGCAGTGGCGAAATAAGGCAATTAGCGATACATACATGCCGGGCTCTACTTTCAAGATGATTACCGCAGCTATGGGGCTTGAAGAGGATGTGGTAAATGAAGGGACGAGGTTTAACTGTTCAGGTGGATTTAGGCTGTTTAATAAAGAAAAAACAGTGCATTGCCACAAACGAGAAGGGCATGGTTCGCAAAGTTTTTTAGAAGCTATATGCCATTCCTGCAACCCCGCTTTTATAGCTTTGGGACAAAGTTTGGGGGCGGAGAGATTTTATAAATATTACAGAGATTTTGGTCTTACTCAGGAAACAGGCGTAGATTTACCAGGGGAGGCAAATGGGATTTTCTTCAGCAAAGACGGAACTATGCAACCGATGTCTTTAGTTGTGGCATCATTTGGCCAAAATTTCAGTATTACCCCAATTCAACTGATAACAGCGGTTTCGGCAGTGGCAAATGGTGGTAAATTAGTTAAACCACATGTTGTTAAGCAAATAATTGACGACTCTCATAATATAGTAAAAATAGTAGATAAAAATGTTAAAAGGCAGGTTATATCTAAACAAACATCACAGAGACTTCGTAAAATGTTGCAAAAAAATGTGGAGGTCGGTTCGGGAAGAAATGGTAATGTTCCAGGATTTCAAATTTTCGGAAAGACAGGGACAGCTGAAAAAATAGGCCAGAGTGGCCAAGATGGTAAGGATTATATTGCATCGTATTGTGGCTGTGCTCCGGCTGATGACCCACAAATTGCACTTTTAGTCATTTATGATACCCCAAAAGGGAAAGATTACTATGGAAGCGCAGTAGCTGCACCAACTTTCAGAACTATTATGGAGGAGGTATTGCCGCATTTAGGAGTAAGGAAGAAGTTTACAAATAGTGAGCTTTTAAATGCTGGTGTATCTGCCCCTTTATTAATTGGTTGTTCGGTGGATGAATCTAAAGAAAAGTTATCGCGACTGGGGCTCAAAGTTCAAGTGAGTGGACCAATCGAAAACAAAGTGGTTTCTCAGAACCCTAAATCTGGAATTA
Organism: Oscillospiraceae bacterium; assembly: GCA_031266365.1. Taxonomy (GTDB): domain Bacteria; phylum Bacillota; class Clostridia; order Oscillospirales; family Acutalibacteraceae; genus JAISBE01. Next base: position 59,815 of record JAISBE010000012.1, on the reverse strand, counting down.
TAATCCCAAAAGGTGGTACGGTGTTGTTGTCCACAGATAGCACAATCCCTGAACAAAAAGTGGCTGTCCCAAATTTTGTTGGATTGACGTTATCTCAGGTTGAAAAATTGGCATCGCTAATGAAACTTAATGTGTGTGTTAGTGGAGCAACGAATTCTGGCAATGAGAGCAAATCTGTGCGCCAAAATATCAAGTTAGGTACCGAAGTGAGCCAACAAACAGTTATTACAGTTGAATTTATTCAAAGAGCTAATATTTTTTAATAAATATTATTATAGCTGTTAATAAAAAATAATATATTTATTAGTAAGTAAAGTTTGTATAAAATAAAAAAGATATTGTAGGTCGGTAATTTCACCATTAAAGCGTAAATAAATTATTAATTTTATTGACGTAAGCTAAAACTAAAAAAATTAATGTAGGGTGGAATTTTATGAATGGATTTTGGCTATTAATTGCAGCATTTATGGCATTTTTAACTACATGTCTCTTAGGGAAAAAATTAATACCCTTTTTGCATAAAATAAAATATGGGCAGCCGATACTGGAAGATGATGGCCCCTCTTGGCATAAAAGTAAGCAGGGTACACCCACAATGGGCGGGATTACCTTTATTATCGGGGTTATTTTATCGAGTGTGGCTTGCATATTAGCTTATTTTTTTAGTGTAAACGTAGCGCAGAAAGATTTAGTCATAATGCAGGTGAAAATTTTTGCAGGATTGGGTATGGCATTATGTTATGGCATTCTGGGATTTTTAGACGATTATATAAAAGTGATAAAAAAGAGAAATCTTGGCTTAAAAGCAAAACAAAAATTGTTTTTTCAATTTCTTATAGCCGCAATGTACCTTACATCTATTTACATAGTCAAAAAGTGCTATGGAAAGATTGATATAACATTTATTGAAATACCATTTTTAGGGACCTATGATTTCGGAATTTTTTATTGGATTATTGCTGCTATAATGATCGCTGGGATAGTAAATGCAGTGAATTTAACTGATGGAATAGATGGCTTAAACGGATCTGTCACATTTTTTAATGGTATATTTTTAACGATAATAGCGATTATTCTTAATATGCCAGAATTTAGCATAATATCTGTATGCCTTTCGGGGGGCTGCCTTGGCTTTTTAGTTTGGAATTTTTATCCCGCAAAGATTTTTATGGGAGATACAGGCGCACTATTTTTGGGTGGAATGATTTGTGCTATTGTTTTCGGTTTTGATAAGCCTTTGCTGCTCGTACCAATAGGACTTGTTTATTTGCTTGAAATGTTCTCTGTGATGCTTCAAGTAATATATTTTAAAATCACAAAAGGAAAACGCATATTGAAAATGAGCCCAATTCATCATCATTTTGAAATGTGTGGATGGAAGGAAAGTAAAATTTGCCTGATATTTAGTACGGTTGCAATTTTTGGAGGTATTATCGCGCTGCTTTATGTAAAATTTTTAGCTTAAAACAAGATGGGCAATTAGTTGTTAAAGCAAAAGAGTATTAATGCTTGCAGCAGTAAAGGAGGGGAGTATAGTTGCGACCAAACCGTATTTTAGAAAAGGCTTATAGAGAATCAGTGGCGGTGGGTAAAAATACTGCGATAAGTGAAACGAGGCAATTATTGGAAAAAAGAAAAAAGAGATTTAAATTATTCTTAATTAACTCAAAGGTAGATATGCCATTTTTGCTTTTAACACTACTTTTGTTGATTTTAGGCCTTATTATGTTATTTTCCGCCTCTCATCCAAACGCCTATCACTTTCACAAAGGTAATAGCTACTATTTCATAAAAAGTCAGGCAATATGGGCTATTTTGGGGGTTGTTACTCTTTTTTTTATGTCTTATCTAGATTATCATCACTTTCACAAATTAGCAGTCCCAATTTTGTGCATATCAACAATTTTGTTGGCTTTAGTTCTTTGCATGCCCGTTAGAAATGGTGTACATCGTTGGATTTCACTTGGTCCTGTGAGCTTTCAGGCATCAGAGGTGAGCAAATTTGCTATTGTGCTTTCATTTGCTCACTTTATTTCAATTAATTTTAAGAGGATGAATAAATTTAAATACGGTGTCATTCCATATGCGGCTATTTTAGCTATTACTGCTTTTTTACTTTACCTTGAACCGCATATTTCGTGTATAATTATAGTGGTACTTTTAGCTGGAGGTATGTTATATATCGGCGGGGTGAAATTGCGGTGGTTTGGCGTTGTTTTGATTGTTGCATTGGCCGCTGTGGGATATTTAATTCTTTCAAATAAATTATCTTATGCAAGTGCCAGAGTGATAAATTGGCTGGATCCGTTTAACCCTAATGTTAATAATTGGCAAACTAAACAGGGCCTTTATGCAATAGGTTCAGGGGGTTTTTGGGGGCTCGGCCTTGGCCAATCTAGGCAAAAACATCTATTTATCCCTGACCCTCATAACGATTTTATTTTTGCGGTAGTGTGTGAAGAATTGGGCTTTTTGGGAGCATTTATAATACTTTTAATTTTCTCTATGCTGGTTTGGCGTGGAATAGTCATTTCCATGCGCGCAAAAGACAAATTTGGTGCACTTTTAGGTATTGGCCTAACCGCTCAAATGGCTTTGCAGGTCATTTTAAACATCTTTGTTGTGACGAATACCATCCCAAATACAGGAATAAGTTTGCCGTTTTTCAGCTATGGAGGCACAGCTTTAGTGATGCTGCTCGCTCAAATGGGGATAATTTTATCCATATCGCGGAACGTAAATTTAGAAAAAACATAATCTAGTTGGCTAATATTGCAGCTTTGGTGAATGTCTTGTTAAGTGTGAGTGAAATTAAAGTTTAGCTATTTCCATGCCTTAAAAAAGCGCTTTAGGTAGCACTTTTTTTGATTTGAATATTGTATTTTAATTTAATATATAGTATAATAAGAAAGTTAGATATTGATATTTTCTTAGAAAACTGGATTTTTTTTAAAGTTAAAAGAAAATAACAGTATATCATAAATTTTAATATTAGCCTCGTTAGCTCAGTTGGCAGAGCATGCGGCTGTTAACCGCAGTGTCGTAGGTTCGAGCCCTACACGAGGCGCCAAAGAACATAAATTAAAGCCTTCTGGGTTGGCAGAAGGCTTGTGAATTGTCTTTATAATATTTTGAGATTGGATCTTAATAAAATTGTAAATTGCCCGTTTTCCTATTGTGAATTTCAGTTATTTTAGTGAGTATATAAGTGATTGCCACTATAATTGAGAGGCAAGTTAATAGCTCCAAGATTTTAATAGTATTGACGCTATTTCCCATAAAAATCGCTCTAATTATATATATGCAATATGTGGAGGGAAAGATCGGCGAAATTGCTCTTGCCCAGAATGGTAAGTTTTTTAGCGGAAATTTAACTGCGGAAAAAAAGTTCATGGGTTCGCCTATAGTGAATAGAAAGCCGGCGTCTCTTGTGGCGATGCAAATTGAATTAATTAGCCCTCCCCAGATGGTGGAAGTGAGTAATAATACCATAAAACTGCCAATAATTTTAAACAAAATGATATAAGTAAATTTGGATATCAACATTACTATTATTGACGAAAAAATGAAAAACATCCATGTGTTTTGAATGAAATCACCTAAAGCTCTGCCGTAAAGTAAAGCTAATCGGTTTGCTGGTGAAAAATATATTATTTCTAATGCGCCATTTCTGCGTTCTTCTCTGATTTGCATTACGCCCCCCTGGACCATAGCCCAAAAACAGTTGTGGCCCAAACAGCCCAAGATGAGAAAAGTAAAAAAATTTGTTTTATTGGCTAAGTCAGGGTCAAAATAATTATCAAAAGAGGAATAAGTGTAATATGTGGTGAAGAATGAAAGTATAGGCCACAATAGCAGGGAAAAGTAATTCGAAATTGATTTAAAATAGTTTCTGTGCGCTTTTTTTACTTCTGCTGAGCATATTATTAAACAATTACGCATGGCTATTCCCAACTTTCAAAATTTGCATCAATGAAGCCTCTAAGCTGTCCTCAGTTTTGATTTGGTTTATGTTGCATTTGTAATTTGAAGAAAGCTGTATGATTTTTTTTATTAAATTTTCTTTAGAGATCAATTTTATTGAATGTAATTCCGGATTTAGCTCGATTTTGATGATATTTTCAAGCTTGGCGATATCGTCAAATAAGCTTTTGTTGTAGCAATCAAAAATAAAGTTCAGGCAGTAATTTGAAGTATATAGCTTTTTTAAATCATTTGCTGTGCCCTCTGAGACTATTTTCCCATTATTTATAACATAAATATAGTTGCATAGTTCATCTGCTTCCGCGATATAATGGGTGGTTAGGAGCACGCCTTTATTTTCCTCCACAGTTATTCTCTTTATGTATTCCCTCAACTCTTTTGCCATCAATATATCTATTCCTAAAGTGGGTTCATCCAAAAATATATAGCTGGGATTATTAATCAAGCCGCGTGCAATTTGCAATCTCTGCTTCATGCCTTTGGAATATTTTTCCACAGGAATATCTGCATTTTTGGTGAGATTAACTATCGATAAGCAGTAATCTATCCGTTTTTTTAATTCAGTTTTTGTCAAACCATATAAGCTTCCGAAATATTCCAAATTTTCTCGAGCGGATAATCTCCAATAAATATTCCTTTCTCCACCTGTTATGAGGTTTATTATTTTTTTGGCATGAAAAGGAAATTTCACAGCATCGATATCATCAACATGAATAGTCCCAGAAGACGGAGATATCATGGTTGATAGCATCTTGATGGTTGTGGTTTTTCCGGCTCCATTAACGCCAAGTAATCCCACTATTTTCCCTTTTTCTATGTCCATGCTGATATCATGTACCGCTTCTTTGTATTGAATTTCGCTGCGATTCCAGATGTGCTTTTTCATTTTTATCTTATATATTTTATTCAAATTTTTAGCCTGAATCATAAACTCACCTAATTTTACACATATATGTTTTCTATCAATTTTTTTTCAAATTTTCTAAAATAGCAGTAACCAATCGCTAAAAAAACTATACTAATAATGCTGGAATAGGCTAATAATATCCAATTATCTTGCAGTGACTGGTTGCCTAAAATGCAATTGCGAAAAGCTTTTAGCGCAGAGGTGAGCGGCATTAATTGAGATATATACTGTAGCCAATGTGGTAAACATTCAACCGGGAAAAGAACCCCGCAGATAAAATCGATCAATAAGAAGAAAGTATTTTGGGTAATATAAGTATCTTTAGTGAAAACCATGATTGTGGAAATTAGGATAGCCATGCAAAAGCATACCAGCGACATAAAAATTATAAATAACGCTATAATTGGAACTTTTTCTGCTGGAATACGAGCTCCAAGCGTAATACCCACAAGCAACACCAAGCTGAATTCGAGCATAGATCTTAAAAATTGCTCCACATAGCTGCCTAAAAAATAGCCTATGCGTGAAGCTGGAGAAAGCAGAAAATTATCTAAGGTCCCTTCGCGAATCTCGGTTATCATGCAACGTCCAACGCTCATCAAGGTTGAAACGGCAATTATATTCACACTTTGACCTAGCACGATATATGTGAGATAATCCATCGTGTTGGCGTGCTTTGTAAAGCTTTCAGAAATATGGCAATTGAATATAAAATAGTATATAAATACAGGGAAGATGATAGAAAATATAGACCCTACCACCCTCTCTGTGAAGGAAGATAAAGGATATGCGCGGTTTGTTATTATTCTGTTCTTTAAAGTGACAGCTTTTGCGGTCAAAAATACAGGTTTCATAACTCAATCCAGTAGCGCTTTTTAACCTTATCACCAAAAATCACACAATTTTCTAATTGTCCACCGTTTGCAAGTATTATTTTTTCGCTGGCTATGTTTTCGCTATCGCAGGAAAGTAAAACCCTATTTATTCCTAATTCTCTGCATTTTAACAAGGCTAAAAACAAAATTTCCTTTCCGTATCCCTGCCTGCGCTGACTTGGCCTAACACTATAGCCAATATGGCCACCAGCTGCTAATAGGTAATCATTTAAGCTGTGGCGAATATCTGCTATGCCGACTATATGATCGTGTTGATCTAAAGCCAAATATGTGGAGGCGGGAACCATATTTTCCCGAACTGTTTCTATCGAGGAATTATCTTGAATTTGTGCAAACCACTCATCTAGAGAAGCTGCTTCTCCTAAACCAGCCGAGCCATCTAAGTTATCGCCCTGTGAGGTGAATTCATTTCGAAATTTTGAAATTTTGTCGCGCACAGATTCATCTATAGGTGAATTTATCGAAAATAATTTTAGTCTGCCGGTGACAACAGACGAAGTTTTAGCAAAATCTTCAGTTGGCAGTCCTAGACTTGTTTGGTCCGGTGTTATATCAAGCATTTTAGCTTCAGTTGAAAGTTTGTCTAAATTTAATAAATCCATTTTTAAACCCTCCTTTTTAATTATACACCCCCGCCGCAGACAGAACAAGCCTTGTTTGGCGGGCATTCTTGGAAATCCAGTTTTAAATTATGCGTCCATAAACCCATTCTGCGATTGATTGACATTATTTCACCGAATTCTCCCAAGTAGCGTATGATATCCAGCACGGCTAAAGAAGAGGCTAAAGTGTTGGTTGCCCAGATAGATGGTGCTTGATATCTTTCATTGATTTTTCCTATAATTTCCCATTTCTTTTTGTCTTCGTCAGATGTAATTTCAAATGGAGTATTTGAAGCGAGTTTGGCGCATGCAATACAGCCAGTTTTTCCGGGAATAACAAAAGGTCCCCAAATAGCAATATCTTCAATGTATCCAACGTTTATGTATGGTATATTATTTTTTACAGCATAACTGTTGAATTTGCTAACAACTGAATTTCCATCTGCAGAGACTACAGCCAAATCGCATTTTGGAAAAATATCATCTTTTTGCCCGGATTCTTTTTGAATTATATCGATTTGAATTGTGGAATTTCTTTTTAAAAGTTCGCGCTTTAAAATTTCTATTTTTGATTTCCCTTCGTCTTTTTCAGTAAATAAGGTTTGCCTTGTTAAATTGGATATTTCTATAGTATCAAAGTCGATAAGAGTTAATTTTCCTATGCCAGCTGTGGCGAGAGCACTCGAGATGTGGTTTCCTATCCCTCCACAACCGATAATTAAAACGTGTTTATTTGATAATTTTTCCTGAACTAAATCGGGATCAGCACCGGATAGAGAATAATATAATGCAGGTCGGCTATATCGATCATTTTTATCATAGGAAGCTTTCATCAAATAGTTGCCTTGTTTTAAATAATTTACTGCCTTTTGAGCATCATCTTTAGAGAAATATTTTTCTTTTTGCAGAAATTCAATCATTTCATCTTCTGTTTTAGGGACTAACCAATTTTGAGCAGCCGACAAAATCAAGGTTTGTTCTGTTTTATTAATAACTAGCTTTTGAAGTGAACCAAATCCCATATACATCGCTTTTTCATCCATGCCAACCCCAACATATGGGGCTAAAATGTATTTATTTGTGCTCAAAGATTTGCCCTCCTGTTTGTTTTCTTATTGCCTAATATTTTTTTGAGATTTAACTACAAGTGGCTTCCTGACATATAATAGTCAGGAAGCTTTGAAATTTTAGTTACGTGGCGTGGTATTCATTATATAAACACTCCTTTTACTCTGTACTACTGTTAAATCATAGCATGATTTTATGGCGAAAATTATCTTAATTTGACAATTTTGAAAAATATTCTATTTAAAAATACTTGACTAATTTTTACAATTTTTTGCAACAGAAGCATGTTAAGTGCTATTTTATAAAAAAATTAATTTTCAGTTATAATGCTGAATAAAGCGAATATTAAGCTTAAAAAGCTTGACAATGAAATCAAAATATTTACAATAAATATATAAAGCATTTGTTAAAAAAGAAATGCGGCAAGCAAGGCTATCAGTAATTGCTTAATAAATTGTTTTTATGATTATGGAAAAAATTGGAAATAAAAAATATCATATCCTGCTTTATCGAGAAAAGGGAGCTTGTTAGATAATGAAATATTTGGGAATAGATTTGGGTGCCACTAATATTGCAGTCGGAGTTGTCGATGAAGATTTTTCGGTGATATCCAGATTGACCTGTAAAACTGCTATTCCTAGAGCAGAAGAAAAAATTTGCGATGATATGGCCAGGCTCACAAAACAAGCTTTAAGTTTAGTGAACGCAACACTCGATGATATTCCTTGGATAGGCATAGGCTGCCCTGGATCGGTTAATATAGAGACAGGAATAGTTGAATATTCGGCAAACCTATTTTTTCATAATTGGAACCTTGCAGAGATGATGAAAGAAAGACTTTTTAAGCAAATCTTTTTAGAAAATGATGCAAATACGGCAGCATATGGAGAACATATCGCTGGGGCAACTAAAGGCTCGAAAACCTCAATTACAATAACGGTGGGGACAGGTATAGGTAGCGGAATTATTATTGATGATAAACTTTATAGTGGCTGTAATTTCACGGGAGGAGAGCTGGGGCATACCGTTATAATAAGCAACGGGCTGCCTTGCGCTTGCGGAAGAAAAGGCTGTTGGGAAGTTTATGCGTCTAGTAGAGGGCTGGTCGCAATTGTGCGTGAGAATTTAGATAGAGATATAGAAAAAAAAAGCTGTATGTGGGAGATGATAGAGAATAATCACAATAAAATTAGCGGACGTATGCCATTTTTAGCGATGAAAAAAGGAGATATATTGGCTAAAGTGGCTTTAGATCAATATTTGGAATATCTTTCATGTGGAATTGTAAACGCTATTAACCTATTTCAGCCAGAAATATTTTGTGTTGGAGGTGGTATTAGCAGAGAAGGTGAAACACTTTTAGGCCCGATAAGGAAATATGTGGAAGAAAATAGATACAGTAAGCATTCAAAAAAACAAACTGAAGTACGCAAAGCAGAGCTGGGAGATGATTCCGGTATTATTGGTGCGGCTTTTTTAGGGAATTTTTATTAAGTGTGAATATTTGTAATATAAATTTATAAATAATTCATAAAATAGATTGACGTTCTTGGCGTTTTATAATATAATCGTATTAATTCAATATTATTTATATTAAATAAGGAGGATTAATATGAAAATATTTAAAAAAATATCATTGCTTTGCCTATCATCGTTGGGAGTACTGGTTAATTTGTTTGCTTTATCACCTATTGTATTTGCTGAAGGATGTATTAATATAGATATAAAAGGGGGGAATTTTAATGTTAGCAATTGGGAGCCATATAAATCTCAAGGTTTTGATGGGCTTGTCTTGTTTTTTTCTCAGCTGAGTGAAGACAGTTTTTTGCTTGATAAAGATGCTGTTTTGTTGTTTAAGTTCGGTGAAGGAGATTCTAGCTCTTTATACAAAATAGATGATAATCAGACTACAGAAATTGATAATATAAATGATTACGATGCAGTTCCTGCTACGTGTACTCATTACGTTAATTTTGCATTTGAGTTATTAACGGAAGATGTATCTTTTGCTAGTATCGAACGTGAATTATATTTACCTATATACCCTGCAGATCAAGATGCGATAGACGCTGGAAATGCTGCTAGAGAAGAGCAAGCTGAGGTTGAAAATATTAGGGTTGCGCTTTGTATTGATCATCGCCAATTCGAGCAGATACCTAACGATGTAGTTTACAATTATATACGTAGATATGGAGACCGAGGTGAGGGTTTTTTGATTAATGAACTTTATCATTATATGTGCGAGAATGCGTTTCGCCCTGTTATTGCAGCTGCGCGTTTTGTATATGCTATATATCGCCATTAAGGATAAAGTTATTAAATATGTAAGTGACGATTAAATCTTGGTTTATAAGCAACAAAATTTTACTGTTTCTTAAAAAGTTGTATAAATGCAAACTTAATTATAAAAATTAAGGAGATTTTAAAAATTGCAAGATGTGGAATTATCTTCTATTTACGTGAATGCAGATGAAAAACAGATTAAATTAAGGCTTTCGGGCACAATTAAAGAATCCATAGTGGATGGACCTGGAATAAGATTTGTTGTTTTTGTTCAAGGCTGTCCTCATAGATGTGAAGGTTGCCATAACCCGGAAACACATGATCCGTTGGGTGGATATGAAGAAAGTCTGGGCAATTTAAAATTTGCTATAAAGCAAAATCCCATATTAAAAGGGGTCACTTTTTCTGGAGGCGAACCGTTTTTACAGCCAAAACCTCTCGTAGAGCTTGCTAAATTTGCTCATTTTATAGGGCTTGATGTGGTAACCTATACCGGCTATACTGTTGAGGAAATATTAACGATGATCCAAAGCAAACCTTATTGGAAGGCCTTGCTGGAGGAAACAGACACATTAATAGACGGGCCGTTTATCTTGAAAGAGAAAAGCCTTATTTTGAAATTTTGTGGATCTAAAAATCAGAGAATTATAGATCCGCGAAATTCAATCAAACAAAATAAAGCTGTGGAAAAGGAGTTTTGAAATGTAGTATTAAGAATGGGTGAAAAAATTAAAGAGGAAAATAAAAAGCCGATTTAAAAGCTGAAGAAAAGCGGCAAATATATTAAAAAATGTTGGCTGTTGCGAAAAAACGAGCATGTTAGAGAAGGTCAAAAAATAAGCAATAAAATTTAACAGTACACAATTTTTTCAAATTAATTTAGTAGATAACATTATTGATTTTTTGTTTATTTTTGTATAATTTTGACCGTATTTTACGCCTTAAATTATGATTAAATTTTAATTATTTTTCGAAAATGCTTTCTTTGGTGTTTAATTTTTAAAATGTAAAGCTTATCATTAATATCTAATTTTTTATGTTAAAAAATAATTTGAAAAACACTTGTATTTATTTTTGGCCTATGCTATACTATAAATTATTATGTAGTTTGAGCATATGCAATTGTGTATATAAAGTATGGAAGATACTGGAAATTTATAATTTTAATTTAGGATTTTCATAATAATCTTAAAAAAGCGTTTCCTATTTCAGGGAATATCCTGTGAAATAGGGCGCTAGAGTTTTCTTTAATTATTCAAAACACCCGGGATAGGTAGCATAAAATTAGTTGCTGTAAGAAGCAGGGAGGGGATAACAAAATGGCGGTGAAGGAAAAAATTAGAATTAGACTTAAAAGCTATGATCATCAGCTGGCGGATCAGTCGGCAGGTAGAATTATAGATACTGCAAAACGCAGTGGAGCAAAGGTTTCAGGTCCAATTCCGTTGCCGACTAACAAGCAAATCATAACAATCTTGCGTTCTGTCCATAAGCATAAAGATAGCCGTGAGCAATTTGAGATGAGGACACATAAGCGACTAATTGACATTATAAAGCCTTCGAACAAAACTGTTGAGGCAATAATGGGGCTTGAGCTACCTGCTGGCGTTGATATTGAAGTCAAACTTTAAAAAAATGACTTTAAGGTCAAGTTGAATGTGTTCCGGCCGTAATTCAACCAATAACCTGAGGAGGATGCAGTAATGAACAAAGCAATCATTGGAAAAAAAATCGGAATGACGCAGATTTTCGATGAAAATGGGAAAGTAATTCCTGTAACTGTTGTGGAAGCAGGACCGTGTGTGGTTTCGCAGATAAAAAATCTGGAAAAGGATGGCTATGCTGCCATTCAAGTTGGGTTTCAGGATATGAAATTAAAATATAAAAAAGAACAAAGATCGCAAAAGTTCGCGGAAAAACCTGCGAATATAACGTTGCCGCTTCAAGGGCACTTTATTAAAGCTGATGTGGCGCCTAAACGCTTCCTTAGAGAATTTCGCGTTGATAATATAGGTGATTATAAAATTGGAGATTTAGTTAAGGTGGACATCTTTAATACGGGAGATCAGATCGATGTGACTGGCACCAGCAAAGGTAAAGGCACGGCTGGGGTTATTAAACGTTGGAATTTTAGAAGATTAAAAGAAACGCATGGTACAGGTCCGTGTGTGCGCACAGGTGGCTCGATGGGCTGCTGTTCCGATCCTTCTAGGGTGTTTAAAGGGAAAAAAATGGCAGGGCATCTGGGTTGTGAAAGGGTGACTGTGCAAAATTTAACAGTGATTAAAGTTGATGCGGAGAACAATTTGATTGCGATTAAGGGTGCAGTACCTGGCCCGAATGGGGGCACTTTGTTGATCCGTGGCAGCATTAAAGCCAAGAAGAGGGGGATGCAGAGTGCCTAAATTAGCGATGTTGAATATGGAAGGGGATCAAGTAGGGGAGATAGATCTTTCAGATTCGGTTTTTGGTATAAAACCCAATAAGTTTGTTTTACATGAACTTGTGGTGAATTATCTTGCAAATAAAAGGCAGGGCACGCAATCCGCAAAAACGCGTGCGGAGGTTGCCGGCGGTGGGAGAAAACCGTGGAGGCAGAAAGGCACTGGCAGGGCGCGCCAAGGTTCAACCAGGGCTCCGCAGTGGCGGCATGGAGGGGTTGTGTTTGCGCCAAAACCGAGAAATTACGGCTACACGGTGAATAAAAAAGCAAGACGTCTGGCTATGAAATCGGCATTTTCTTCTAAAGTATTAGATAATAATATGATAATCTTAGATAAAATAGATGTAAATGAATATAGCACTCGCAAAATTGTGAATATGTTAAAAAATATTAATGTTGAAAAAAAAGCTTTGATTGTATTGCCGGAATATAATGATAAAATTGTTAAATCGGTTAATAATATACCAGAAGTGAAAACTTCGTCGGTTAATATATTAAATGTCTATGATCTCCTAAATGCTGAAAAATTGGTTGTGGTGCGCGATGCGGTGAATATAATTGAGGAGGTGTATGCTTAGTGTTTGCTCAAGATATCGTTATTCGCCCTATTATCACGGAAAAGACCATGGCGGGGACTGCTATGAAAAAATATACTTTCAAAGTTGTTAAAAATGCAAATAAAATCACGATAAAAAAAGCAGTGGAAGAACTTTTTAACGTTAAAGTTGATAAAGTGAACACTATGCACGTTAGAGGAAAACTTAGAAAAAGAGGTAAAACAGAAGGTTATACGCCTTCTTGGAAAAAAGCTATAGTAACGCTGAGTGAGAAAAGTAAAAATATTGAATTTTTTGAAGATATGATGTAAAAATTATAAAGTTTCATTTAAATGGTAAATAATATTTAAGGCAAGCGAAATATCGCATAAATGAGCCTTAAAAAGGGGCGTGAAATTGATGGCAATTAAGAACTATAAGCCGACTACTCCTTCCAGGAGGAATATGTCAGTAGTGGATTATTCTGATCTTTCTAAATCAGGGCCGGAAAAAAGCTTATTGGCTCCACTCAATAAAAAAGCGGGCCGAAATAGTTATGGTAGAATCACGGTTCGGCATAGAGGTGGTGGGAATCGTAAAAAATATCGCATTATTGATTTCAAGAGGAAAAAAGTGGATATGTTAGCTGAAGTATTAGGGCTGGAATATGACCCAAATCGTTCCGCTCTTATCGCTCTGATTAAATATGAAGATGAAACTAAAAGCTATATTATTGCGCCACAAGGCTTGAAAGCTGGCGACAAAATAAATGCGGGTGCACAAGCAGATATAAAACCTGGCAATGCACTGTCGCTTAAAGATATCCCAACTGGTACTTTTATCCACAACGTGGAGCTATATCCAGGCAAAGGTGCGCAACTTGCAAGATCGGCTGGAAATATGGCACAATTAATGGCACTGGAAGGGCAAAATGCTTTGCTTAGATTGCCTTCAGGTGAGCTGCGAACAGTATCGAATCGCTGCATAGCGACAATTGGCCCAGTGGGAAATGCGGATCATGCAAACGTCGAACTAGGAAAAGCGGGTAGAAAGCGTAATATGGGCTGGCGGCCAACAGTACGTGGATCGGCGATGAACCCTTGCGATCACCCGCACGGTGGTGGAGAAGGGAAGAGCCCGATCGGTCACCCTGGACCGCGAACACCTTGGGGTAAGCCAGCGCTCGGACTTAAAACGCGCAAAAAACGTCATCGCTCAGATAAATATATCGTAAGACGTCGTGGGAAAAAGTAAGGTTAGAGGAGGTCGATAATATGGGACGAAGCATAAAAAAAGGACCATTCGTACAGCCTGTATTGCTAAAGAGAGTTCAGGCGATGAATGAAGCAAAAGAGAAGAAGATCTTGAAAACGTGGAGTCGGGCTTCGACTGTTTTTCCAGATTTTGTAGGCCATACTTTTGCGGTCCATGATGGTCGTAGGCATGTGCCTGTTTATATAACTGAAGATATGGTTGGGCATAAACTTGGGGAATTTGCGCCGACGAGAACATTTAAGGGTCATGCTGGTTCAAAAACGACTAAAAAATAAAACAGCGCTCAATTAGAAATTTTAAAATAAATTTTACTGTAGATAATGTTTAATGACGGCAGAGGTGATATAATAATGGAAGCTAAGGCTTATCTTAAATATGCTAGAATATCTCCACGAAAAATTTCGATAGTTCTAGATTTGATTAGAAATAAATCTACTTATCTTGCGATGGCAGTTTTAGAGCATGTACCAAAATCGGCTTGTGAAGATTTAAAAAAATTGCTTAAATCGGCAATAGCAAATGCTGAAAATAACTATAATATGGATAAAGACAGATTATATATCGATCAATGTTTTGTATGTCCAGGACCGATCCTCAAACGATTACGGCCAGGGCCTAAAGGACGCGGATTGCAAATTAAAAAAAGAACTTCGCATGTGACTATCGTGCTTAAAGAAAGAAATTAATGAAAGGGGGAAGTGAGTTATGGGCCAAAAGGTGCATCCACATGGACTTCGAGTTGGCGTGATTAAAAATTGGGATTCGCGCTGGTTTGTGAAAAATAAATATTTTGGCGATACTCTCGTTGAAGATTATAAATTGCGAAAATATTTAAAGAAGAGACTATATGTTTCTGGAATTTCTAAAATAGAAATAGAGAGAGATTCTGCAAAGATACGCGTGCATATTTATTGTGCTAAACCTGGTGTTGTTATCGGTAAAGGCGGCAGTGAAATTGATAAATTGCGTCTGGATTGTGAAACCATGTTAAAAAAGCAAGTATTTATCAATATTGTGGAAATAAAGTCGCCAGATTTGGATGCGCAATTAATTGCGGAAAATATAGCAGCGCAATTAGAAAAACGAACTTCTTTTCGCCGCGCTATGAAGCAATCGATGAGCCGTACTATGAAATTTGGTGCCAAAGGAATCAAAACACAAGTTTCGGGTCGTTTAGGAGGCGCTGAAATTGCAAGAAGCGAGCATTATCGCGAAGGCACCATTCCGCTTCAAACCTTAAGAGCCGATATAGATTATGGTTTTGCTGAAGCAGCAACAACTTACGGTAGAATTGGTGTGAAAGTATGGCTTTATAAAGGTGAGGTATTGGGAGATGCGCGCAGCCCTCAAAGAGAAGGGGGCAAAAAATAATGTTGATGCCAAAACGTGTGAAATATCGCCGCTTACATCGAGGGCGAATGAAAGGCAAAGCGACTAGTGGTACACAAATAACATACGGTGAATTTGGTTTGCAGGCTTTACAGCCGGGTTGGATCACTTCTAATCAAATTGAAGCTGCTCGTATTGCTATGACCCGATATTGCAAAAGATTTGGTAAAGTTTGGATCAAAATTTTTCCCAGTAAATCTGTGACTAAAAAACCCGCGGAAACAAGAATGGGTAAAGGAAAAGGTTCGCCGGAGTTTTGGGTTGCAGTGGTGAAACCGGGTAGAGTTATGTTTGAGCTCGCTGGGGTATCTCAGGAGACCGCCAAGGAGGCGTTGCGGTTGGCAGCTAATAAATTACCGATTAAGTGTAAATTTTTAATAAAAGAAAAAGCGGGTGATGAACAGCAATGAAAATTTCTGATATTAGGGAATTGACGTTAGTGGAGTTACAAAAAAAATTAAAGGATTTAAAAAGCGAACTTTTTAATTTGAGATTCCAACTTGCTGTTAATCAATTAGAAAACCCGATGCGCATAAATGCTGTGAAGAAAGATATCGCTAGAATATTAACTATTATGAGACAAAATGAATTAAGGGCCACAGCGTCTGTGAGAAAAGGGGATGATTGATTTTGCCAGATAGAAATATGAGAAAAACAGGAATAGGTAGAGTAGTTAGCGATAAAATGGAAAAAACAGTTGTTGTTGCGATTAAAAATAGTATAAGACATAAATTTTACAAAAAAATTATTAAACGTACTGTTAAACTAAAAGCGCATGATGAAAAAAATGAATGCAGTATTGGCGATCGAGTGCGCATTATGGAAACTCGCCCTTTATCAAAAGAAAAGCGTTGGCGAGTCACGGAGATTTTAGAAAAAGCGAAATAATTACTTATTTTGTAAAATAGCTAAATTTTAGATAAAATTAATAAATCCAGTCGAATGGAGGCGAAAATTATGATACAGCAACAAACACGCCTTAGAGTTGCGGATAATACTGGTGCTAAAGAATTGATGTGCATTAAAGTTCTTGGCGGATCTGGCAGAAAATATGCTAATATTGGCGATATTATTGTAGCTTCAGTAAAAAAGGCAGCACCGAATGGAATGGCAAAAAAAGGCGAAGTTGTTAAAGCTGTTGTTGTGAGATCAGTAAAAGGCAAACGGCGTGAAAATGGCACATATATTCGTTTTGATGAAAATGCTGCGGTGATTATAAAAGAGGATAAAAATCCGAGAGGTACGCGTATATTTGGGCCAGTTGCGCGAGAACTTCGAGATAAGGATTATATGAAAATAGTGAGTCTTGCGCCAGAAGTGCTTTGACGCATTTTGTTGATTATTTAATTAGCGCTGCTTTCGGTAATATCAAGGATGCGGCTAAAATTTGTTCGAAGTATATTGTTGGAATAATCACCTTTTATGGAGATGTTTTTATGATTAAAAAAGTTCATGTGAAAACGGGCGATACTGTTGTTGTTTTGAACGGTAAAGACCGAGGGAAAAAGGGCAAAATTTTGGAAGTGAGCCCCAAAGAGGGTAAAGTTATAGTTGAGAAAGTTAATTTGGTATCAAAACACGTAAAACCCCGCAAAATGGGAGAACAAGGTGGAATAGTAAAAGCGGAAGCTGCATTATATGCTTGTAAAGTTCAAATTTTGTGCCCGCGCTGTAATAAACCGACGCGTATTGCGCATAAAATTTGCGAAGATAAATCGAAAGATCGGATTTGCAAAAAGTGCGGAGAGACACTGTGAGGAGGGAAAAATGTGGCTAGGCTAAAGGAATTCTATCAACAGACTGTCAGTCCTGATTTGATGAAGAAATTTTCTTATAAAAATGTGATGCAGATACCTAAATTAGAAAAAATTATAGTGAGCGTTGCTGCTGGTGAAGCTAAAGATAATTCAAAAGTAATAGATGGGGTTGTGGCAGATCTCTCTGCAATTACAGGGCAAAAACCGGTGGTGTGTACGGCTAAGAAATCAGTGGCGAATTTTAAACTTCGAGAGGGCATGAAAATCGGTGCAAAAGTCACGCTGCGCGGCGATAGAATGTATGAATTTTTGGATAGATTTTTTAATGTTGCGTTGCCGAGAGTTAGAGATTTTAGAGGAATCAACGCAAACTCGTTTGATGGCCGAGGCAACTATAATATGGGAATTAAAGAACAGCTAATTTTCCCTGAAATAGAGTATGATAAAGTTGATAAAGTTCGTGGAATGGATATATGTTTCGTGACAACAGCAAAAACAGATGAAGAAGCTCGAGAGCTTTTGGAGCGAATGGGAGCTCCATTTGCAAAGTAAGGAGAGATTATCGTGGCTAAGATGTCAATGAAAATCAAACAGCAACGGATTCCTAAATTTTCAACGCGAAAATATAGTAGATGCCGGATATGTGGAAGACCTCATGCTTATCTTAGAAAGTTTGGCGTTTGCCGTATATGCTTTAGAGAACTTGCTTATAAAGGTCAGATTCCAGGCGTGAGAAAGGCAAGCTGGTAACAGCTTATCAAAGGAGGAATATATTATGCAAATAACGGATGCAATTGCGGATTTGCTGACGAGAATTCGCAATGCAAGTTCTGCCAAACACGATACCGTGACGATTCCGGCTTCTAACATAAAAAAAGCGATTTCTAAAATTCTTGTAGATGAGGGATATATTAGAAATTTTACTGTAATCGAGGACGGCAAACAGGGTTTAATTAAGATGAATTTGAGGTATGGAGAAAATAAATCTCCAGTCATTATGGGGCTAAAAAGAGTTTCAAAACCAGGCCTTAGAATATATAGCGATGTTGAAACTATGCCCAGGGTAATGAAAGGTCTAGGTATCGCTATAGTCTCCACATCAAAAGGAGTCATGACGGATCGTCAGGCCCGAACAGAAAATGTGGGTGGCGAAGTACTTGCATTCGTTTGGTGAGGAGGTGTATGAATTGTCTAGAATAGGAAGAAAGCCAATCGATATCCCCAGTGGAGTTAAAATTGCGCTCGATGGCAATAAAATTGAAATTTCAGGACCTAAGGGAACTTTAATACAAAATATAAATAAAAACATGACCGTTAAAGTTGAAGGTTCAGTAATTAACGTTACCCGTCCGAATGATAACAAAGAAAATCGTTCTCTGCACGGCTTAACGCGCACTTTAATCGCTAATATGGTAGAAGGCGTTGTTAATGGATTTAAAAAAGCGCTTGAAGTCAATGGAGTGGGATATCGTGTCCAAAAGCAAGGAAAAAATCTCGTTATGAATTTGGGATATTCTCATCAAGTAATAGTATCTGATACAGAAGATATTAAAATTGAAGTACCAGGGCCAAATAAGATAATTATTAATGGAATAGATAAACAAAAAGTGGGTCAGTTTGCCGCTGAAGTTAGAGAAAAACGCCCTCCAGAACCTTATAAAGGTAAAGGTATTAAATACGAAAACGAAGTTATTAAGCGTAAAGAGGGCAAAGTTGGTAAAGGCGGTAAAAAGTAATGCGAGGTAAGTGAGAATGGTAAAAAAAATTAATAGTAATAAGACCAGGTTAGTTCGTCATAAAAGAGTGAGAGGAAAAATCTCTAATGGTACAGCACAAAGACCAAGGTTGAACGTTTTTCGTTCACTGAATAATATTTATGCTCAGTTGATCGATGATCAAGCAGGTAGTACTTTATGCTCGGCGTCGAGTTTAGATCGCGAATTGGTGCCAAATGGCGGAAATAAAAAAGGCGCAAACGAAGTTGGAAAATTACTTGCAACGCGTGCAGCTGAAAAAGGTATAAATAAAGTGGTTTTTGATCGCGGTGGATATATATTTCATGGGCGTGTGAAAGAATTGGCAGAAGGCGCCAGAGAAGGCGGACTTAAGTTCTAAAAGGGAGGTATTGTTGTTGATAAAAATTGATGCAGCCGCTTTAGATTTAAAAGAAAAATTAGTTGCGGTGAACAGGGTATCTAAAACCGTTAAAGGTGGGCGTATTTTTAAATTTTCAGCTTTGGTAGTTGTGGGTGACGGCAATGGAACTGTTGGCTTTGGTATAGGTAAAGCGGGTGAAGTGCCGGACGCAATTCGCAAAGGTATTGAAGATGCGAAGAAAAATTTAAAGAAAATTTCTTTAAAAGGGACAACAATTCCGCATGAAATTATCGGGATTTTTAGTGCGGCAAGGGTTTTAATGAAACCGGCAGCTCCTGGTAGCGGTATTATTGCTGGTGGGCCGGTGCGCGCCGTGATGGATGCTGCGGGGGTTAAAGATGTTAGCACTAAGGCTCTGCGGTCAAATAATCCTTGTAATGTGGTACGCGCAACTATGCAGGGTTTAGAAAGCCTGCGCACGGCAAAAGAAGTTGCTAAATTGCGCGGTAAAGCAGTTAGCGAGATTTTTTAATGGAGGTGGAGCTATCTTGGGAGAAATTAAAATAAAGCTGGCGAAAAGTCTTATTGGCGGCAATACAAATCAGATCGCAGTTGCGCATTCCCTTGGTCTTAAAAAAATTGGCGATGAAACAACTCAGCCAAATAATCTGCAGACTAAAGGTAAAATAAATAAGATAACCCACCTTGTTAATGTAGAAAAAAATTAAAGGAGGTGTGAGGCGATGAAATTACATGAACTTTCACCTGCAGTTGGTGCTAAAAAAAAGAGTAAACGTATTGGCAGAGGGCACGGCTCAGGACAGGGCAAAACTGCTGGAAAAGGCCATAAAGGACAAAAAGCGAGATCTGGTGGTGGAGTGAGAGTGGGTTTTGAAGGTGGGCAGATGCCTTTACAAAGAAGAGTGCCTAAGAGAGGTTTTAATAATATATTTGCGAAAAAAATTGTTGCTGTTAATGTTTGTTCTCTTAATTTATTTGAAGATGGCTCCATTATAGATGAAAAAGTTTTGAGAGAAGCTGGCATTATTAAAACGCGTTGTGATGGTGTTAAAATTCTTGGAAATGGAAATTTAACTAAAAAATTGACTGTTAAAGTTGGAAAATTTTCTGATTCGGCAAAGCAAAAGGTTGAAAAAGTTGGTGGAAAAGCGGAGGTGATATAATTGTTTCAAACGATAAGAAACGCATGGAATGTGCCTGATTTGAGAAAGAAAATTATCTTTACTCTATTTATTATAATAGTTTTCAGATTAGGGTCTGTGATCCCAGTTCCGTTTTTAGATGTGGAAGCACTAAAGGGCTACATGGCCGATGCCGCGAATGAAGGATTATTTGCGCAATTTAACATGTTCTCAGGTGGTGCTTTTGCCCATGCAACTTTATTTGCAATGTCTGTGCAGCCTTATATCAACTCTTCGATTATCATGCAATTATTGACGGTTGGCCTCCCTGTTTTGGAAAGATTATCAAAAGAAGGCGAAGAAGGGCATAAAAAAATTGCAGCTATAACGCGATACGTAACGGTGATTATTGGGGTAATGCAAGGTGTGGGGTTTTATTGGATTTTGAAAAATCAACATCATGGAGCCCGCTATATTGTGCCGTTTAGGACAGGTTGGGAGTCTTGGTTTGCTGCCGTGGTTATCGTTGCAGCTTTCACAGCGGGAACGGCAATGATGATGTGGCTTGGAGAACAAGTTAACAAAAAGGGAATAGGAAATGGTATATCAATTCTGCTGTTTGCAGGAATTGTTTCAAGAATGCCGGATATGATAGGAAAATTGTGGGTTTCCATCACTTCAGCTATAGAAAATCCGGAATCATTGAGTGGAAATTTCATTTTTGTGCCGTTATTTGTGGTTATGTTCTTAGGTTTAATTTGGGTTATTGTATTTATGAACGATGCAGAAAGGCGTATACCAATTCAGTATGCGAAGCGTTTGGTTGGCCGGAAGATGTATGGCGGGCAGAATAGTCATTTGCCGATTAAGGTGGGACTCACAGGCGTTATGCCGATTATTTTTGCGAGTACAATCTTAATGTTACCTGTCACTGTTTACCAATTGACCCATGCGAAAACTATAGAACAAGCTGAGCCGGGTTTGTGGAAGACTATCTTAACAGCCTTATCGCCGAACGGTTGGCTGTATGCTGGTTTATATTTCTTGTTGATAATAATGTTTGCGTATTTTTACGTTTCTATCCAATATAATCCAATAGAGATAGCTAATAACCTCAAACAGAGCAATGGAACAGTACCTGGGATTCGTCCGGGCAAACCGACTTCGGATTTTATAACAAAAGTTCTTTCTAAAGTCACATTGATTGGTGCTTTATTCTTGGCATTTATCGCATTGCTGCCTATGGCATTTGGAGGAATAAGTTCACTGAGTTATTTGTCTTTTGGAGGAACTTCGATTATAATATTAGTGGGTGTTGCTTTAGAAACTGTTAAACAGATGGAGGCGCAGATGATGCAGCGTCATTATAAAGGGTTTTTGGACTGAGAAGAGAGGTGTTAAGTTTTATGAAAATAATAATTTTAGGTGCTCCCGGTGCGGGGAAAGGCACTCAAGCGGAACTTATCAGTAAAAGTCTTAGTATTCCTATTATTGCAACAGGAAATATTATTAGAGAAGCGATAAAAAATAATGATGAATTAGGCAAAATAGCTAAAGCTTTTGTGGATTTAGGCAAACTAGTCAGCGACGATATCATTATAGAAATAATAGAAAATAGGCTGCAAAAAGAGGACTGCAAAGGTGGCTTTATATTAGACGGCTTTCCCCGAACGATTCCACAGGCACAGGCGCTGGATTCTATAAAAATTGAAATAGATAAAGTTTTAAATATAAAAGTCACTGATGATGAGATAATTAAAAGAATGTCTGGCCGCCGCGTTTGTGAAAAATGTGGATCGAGTTATCATTTGGAGTTTAAACATCCTTTAGTAGAAAATCTCTGTGATAATTGCCAAGGAGCGCTCATTCAAAGGAAGGATGATCATCCGGATACGGTCAAGGAGCGTTTAAAGGTTTATCATCAACAAACTGAGCCATTAAAGGATTATTATATAAAACAAGGTAAATTTATAGAAATACAAGGACAAAATGACGTGAGCAAAACGACAGAGCTGATTTTTGAGAAATTAGGACTTCAATATGATAATTCTTAAAACTGATAGAGAACTGCAAAGCATGAAAAAGGCAGGCAGAATCGCAGCTGGGGCTTTAAATCTGGCGAAAACAGCTGTTAAACCAGGGGTAACAACAATAGATATTGATCGTATGATTAGGGATTATATTGAGTCTCAAGGGGCAAAGCCTTCTTTTTTAGGATATGGTGGTTTTCCGGCGAGTGCCTGTATTTCGGTTAACAATATGGTTATTCATGGCATACCGAGCAAAACCTGTGTTTTAAAACAAGGCGATATAGTCAGCATTGATGTTGGAGCTTGTTTTGAAGGCTATCATGGAGATACCGCGGCAACCTTTTCTTGTGAGACTATTTCCAATCAAGCGCAATCGTTGATTGATGTGACAAAAGAAAGCTTATTTGAAGCGATCAAGATAGTAAGAGCGGGGAGCCATATAGGCGATATTTCTAGCACTGTTCAAGGATATGTTGAATCTCGAGGTTATTCGATAGTGCGGGATTTTGTGGGCCATGGGGTAGGTACTAAACTACATGAAGATCCCAGTGTACCGAATTTTGGGGTTAAAGGAAGAGGTTTGCGTTTGGATTCTGGGATGACTATTGCTATAGAGCCAATGGTCAATATGGGGAAGCCGGATGTTACCATTTTACCTGACGGCTCGGTGATTACCTCTGACGGCAGCCTTTCAGCGCATTTTGAGCACACAATCGCCATCACGATGGAAGGCTCGTTAATTTTAACTCTGGAGGATTAGAATGAATATAATTATATTATATATATTTCTAAATTTAGCGAATTAAGGTTGGAGAAGAAAGTAATGGAGATAGTGAAAGGGTTGATAGTTAGGTCTGCTGCGGGGCGAGATAAGGATAATTTTTTTGTGGTAGCTGATTGTGATTCTCTATATGCATATATTTGTGATGGCAAATGCAGACCTATTTCAAAGCTCAAGAAAAAAAAGAAGAAACATCTTTTCGTTACAAATACTCTTATAGACGAGAGCTCAATGGAAAGCAACCGAGATATAAGAAAAGCTCTGAGTAAATTTTGCACGAAAGTTTGATGATCTTGACGTTATGAGGAGGCTGTTATTTTGTCTAAACAGGATATTATCGAATTAGAGGGTATAGTTAAGGAAATATTGCCCAATGCGGAGTTTAAAGTAGAAATTCCAAACGGTAAAATTATATTAGCGCATATTTCGGGGAAATTACGTATGCATAATATAAGAATTTTAAAGGAAGATAAAGTCACTGTTGAGATGTCTCCATATGATTTGGAGAAGGGGCGCATTATTTGGCGCCGTAAGTGAGGAGGATAAAATTTATGAAAGTGAGACCTTCGGTAAAAAAAATTTGCGAAAAATGCAAAATAATTAAGCGCAAAAGAAAAGTAATGGTTATATGCGATAATCCAAAACACAAGCAACGCCAAGGTTAAAAATATAATTTTATAATGGAGGTGTGAAAATGGCACGTATAGCGGGTATTGATTTGCCGAAAGATAAAAGAGTGGAGATAGGCCTTTCTTATATTTTTGGTATTGGCATAAAAACTGCACAAAAGATATTAAAATCAACAGGAGTAAATCCTGATACTCGTGTTAAAGATCTTACGGAAGACGATGTTTCAAAATTGAGAGAGTATATAGACCGAAATTGCAAGGTGGAAGGCGATCTGAGAAGGGATATTGCTTTTGATATTAAAAGATTGAAAGAAATAGGATGTTACAGAGGAATTCGTCATCGTAAGGGGCTACCTGTTAGAGGACAAAGATCAAAGACGAATGCAAGAACGCGTAAAAGCGGGCCTAGAGTGGCTGTGGCTAATAAGAAGAAATAAAGGAGGGGAATGAGTTATGGCGGTGCCAAAAAGTGGCAATAAAGCTTCGACGGTTCGAAAAAGGCGTGATCGAAAAAATATCGAACGGGGAATGGCGCATATACAGTCAACTTTTAATAATACGATTGTTACTATAACCGATGTTAAAGGCAATGCTGTTGCGTGGGCAAGTTCAGGTGAATTGGGGTTTAAAGGCTCGCGAAAATCAACGCCTTTTGCCGCTCAAAGTGCGGCAGAAACCGCGGCGAAAGCGGCGATGGATCACGGTATGAAGCACGTGGAAGTTTTTGTTAAAGGTCCAGGTTCGGGGCGTGAGGCAGCTATCCGTGCTTTGCAGGCCACTGGGCTCGAAGTGAGCATGATTAAAGATGTTACACCAATTCCGCATAATGGCTGTCGCCCTCCAAAAAGGCGGAGAGTTTGATTTATTTAGATTTAGCTTTTTTAACTTATAGTTGTATATTTTAAATTTGTTTGTGGAGTAAATTTAAAATAGGAATTTTTTATTTGAACTTTAAATTTTGATAGTTATGGTTTTAAAAAGACTATTAACGGTAATTTGTGATTTTATGGAGGTGTTGTAATAATATGGCAAGGTATACAGGTGCAACGTGCAGACTTTGTCGACGTGAAGGTAAAAAGCTTTTTCTAAAAGGGGAAAGATGCTATACTGAAAAATGTGGCGTTGTTAGGAGAGCTTATGTTCCTGGCCAGCACGGACAACAGGGTGGCCGAAAAAAATTCTCAGAATATGGCTTACAGCTCAGAGCGAAGCAGTCTGCACGGCGCTATTATGGAATTTTAGAAGGCCAATTTAGGCATTATTACGAACTGGCCAGAAAAAAGGAAGGAAAAACCGGCGATGCTCTTTTGGCGATTTTAGAAAGCCGTTTGGATAATGTTGTGTATAGACTGGGATTTGCGAATTCAAGGGCGCAGGCTCGCCAGCTGGTTGTGCATGGGCACTTTTCGGTCAATCAAAAAAAGGTAGATATTCCTTCTTATTTAACAAAACCTGGCGAAACGGTTGCTATCGTTGAAAAAAGTAAAAATAACCCTCAAATGAAATCTATTGTCGAAGCAAACGCTTCACATCCGGTACCAAAATGGATGGAAGTTAATAGAGAAGGTTTTGAAGGTAAAATTTTATCGCTGCCAGAGCGTGAAGATATAGATTTAGAGGTAGAGGAAACGCTAATAGTGGAGTTATACTCAAAGTAATGTTTTGGAACAGTGTGTGTATAGTTATCTTTACTTAATTATATATGATCTTTTCTTTTAATTGATATTAAAATCGATCTTGAATTTGTTTTTTGCAATAACTCAGCTTAAGGATTATCCATATGTCAAGGAGGATCGCAAGTGATCGAAATAGAAAAGCCTAAAATTGTAATAGAAAAATTATCCGATGATGGCGCTTATGGTAAATTTGTGGTTGAGCCTTTAGAGCGAGGATTTGGAAATACATTGGGTAATAGTTTGCGCCGGGTTTTACTTTCGTCTTTGCCGGGTGTTGCAGTTACTTTTATAAAAATAGAAGGTGTATTGCATGAATTTTCGACAATACCGGGTGTGAAAGAGGATGTAACTCAAATTATTTTGAATATTAAAAATCTTACAGCGAAACTACATAGCGCCCATGCAAAAACAGTGGAGATAAGAGCCGTGGGACCTTGTGAAGTGACAGCTGGGAGCATAAAGTGTGATAGTGAAGTGGAAATACTCAATCCTGGTATGCACATTGCAACGCTTTCGGAGAAAGCGACACTTCATATGGAACTCACGCTTGATAAAGGGCGCGGGTATATTCCGGCTGAGCGCAACAAATCGAATGTGGAATTGGCGATTGTTGGAGCTATTCCTGTTGACTCTATATATACTCCTGTTATAAAAGTGAATTATGATGTGGAAAATACGCGTGTTGGACAAATTATAGACTATGATAAACTGACTTTTGAAGTTTGGACGAACGGAGTTATAAATGCTCAAGAAGCGATCGCTCTTGCTTCGAGAGTTTTAATTGAATACTTAAACTTATTTGTTAAACTTTCAAATAAAGATAATGACTCGGATGTTGTGATTGAGAAGGATTTAAAAAATAAAGAAAACGCATTGGAAATGACTATTGAAGAATTGGATTTATCTGTGCGTTCATTTAATTGTTTGAAGCGCGCTGGAGTTAATACTTTGGAAGATTTGGTACATAAATCTGAAAATGATATTGTTAAAGTGCGTAATTTAGGAAAGAAATCTTTTAATGAAGTTTTAAACAAATTAAAATCACTAGGGTTTGATCTAGATAAAGAATAAATTATTAGAAAGCTGTTATTAAATATTTGATCAAAGGCATGTTATTAGTTTTAATTTATTTATGGTTGTATAGAAAGATTTAAAGAGGTGAATTGTGATGGCCGGAATAAGGAAGTTAGGTCGAGCTACTGCCCATAGAATAGCCATGCTAAGGGCGATGGTTACTTTTCTTTTAGAAAATGGGAAAATTGAGACCACTATTACACGGTCTAAAGAGGTGCGTTCATTAGTTGAAAAGGTTATTACTGACGCGAAAGTGGCGAATCTGCACAATAGGCGCAGAGCGATGTCTTTTTTGACAAAGGGAAGTGTTGTTAAAAAATTATTTGACGAAATTGCCCCAAAATATGTTGATGTAAAAGGAGGATATACACGCATAAGTAGAATAGGTCCGAGGCGTGGCGATTCGGCAGAAATGGCGATAATAGAGTTAATATAAAATTGGCAAATAAAAAATCTATGTTCATAGTTTTAATATAGTATTAAATACAGTTTTATATCTGAGTTAATTTGTCGATGCATTTTAATTCGGGTATTTTTATATTGTAGAAAATCATTAAAGAAAAAATCAAATCTGATTCTCATATCATTTGACCAGTTTGCCATTTATAGCTGGGTTAATTTAATTAATGAGAGAGGTGTAACCATGATGGGGAAAGGTAATAGTGACAATGTGTTTATAGCTTGCATAAAAATTGTTAAATCTCGCTTGAGTAATGAACGATTCAAGCATTCTTTGAATGTTGCAAATGAGGCAAAAAGGCTTGCAAAGAGATATGGAATGGATCCTCAAAAAGCAGAAATTGCCGGTATTTTACATGATATTTTTAAAGAGGCTCCTCGAGAAGAACACTTGCAAATTTTAAATCGCTTTGGTATAATACTAACTGATATAGAAAAAAAGTCTTTTAAACTTTGGCATGCTATCACCGGCAGTGCGTATGTAAAACATGTTTTACATATCAAAGATATCGACATTTACAACGCGATTCGATATCACACGAGTGCTCGAGGTGGAATGTCTTTGCTCGAAAAAATTGTTTTTGTAGCGGATTTTACTTCAAAAGATAGAAATTACGGAGATGTTGACAGAATTAGGGAAGATGCTACAATTAGTTTGGAAAAAGCTATGAGATCTGGTTTAAAGTACACAATTCGCGAACTTTTAAGTAAAAATCTACCAATTGATCCTGGTAGTATAGCTGCATATAATGAATTAGTGTTAAAAAAATTTAGGGAGATATAAAATGATGAAACAAGAAGAGTTGATTGCTCTTAGTGAAGAGGAGTTAGAATTGGTTATAGGTGGAGTGGATCCAGCTGGAAGTGAAGAAATTCAAATATTTGTAAAGTTTCAAGGGAAACCACAGCTGATGAGGGTTAATAGAGGCATGACAGTTAATGATTTAATAGCAAAAGTAGCAGAAGGACTCCCTGGAATTCCCGTGGAGGCGATAAGGTTAACATGCAGTGGGAAGCAACTAATAGATGGTCAAGTTTTAGGAGATAGTGTTGTGGCAAATGGCACTGTATTTGCGGCATTACGGCAGATGGGTTGACTAAAGTTTGATGTGAGTTGATATTAGTTAATTCTGATCAGCAAGTCGCTTATAATGAGTTAATGTTAAAAAAATTTAGGAAGGGGGGTAAAATTGATAAAACAAGAAGAGTTGATTGCTCTTAGCGAAGAGGAGTTAGAATTGGTTATTGGCGGAAAGGATCCAGATGCGGATAAACCGTTTATATATGTAAAATTATTAACAGGAGATCATAAAAGGGTTCTTTTCACTGATGGCATGTTAGTTAGAGAGCTTAGAGAAATAATTGCAAATTGCCAGGGTATTCCAATTGAGCAAGTTAGGTTAACATTCGCAGGACGGCAACTAGAAGATGGGTTTCCGTTAGCCAGTTATAGTGTGCAGCGTGATAGCACTATACATCTGATGATGCGGTTGCGAGGTTAACTAAAGTTTAATGAAAGTTAAAACGTGTTGATTTTGGCAGTGTGGTTGATAAGTGTTAAAAAAATTAAGGAAGGGGGGATAAAATTGATAAAACAAGAAGTAGTTGCTCTTAGTGAAGAGGAGTTAGAATTGGTTATAGGTGGAGCGAACCCAGATAAGGATGACAATATTACGGTTTTTATAATATTGACAACAGGAAAAACTGCATCGTTTACTTGTGGGCGTTCGATGACAGTTATGGATCTTAAAAAACTAATAGCAAAGTGCTATGGCATAGTTGGTGATGGCATAAGATTAGTATTTCAAGGAAAGCAACTGGAAGACGTCGATACGTTAAGCAGTTGTGGTGTGGAGCGTGATAGCACTATACATCAACTATTGCGGCTGATGGGTTGACTAAAGCTTAATGTGAGTTGATATTAGTTAATTCTGATCAGCAAGTCGCTTATAATTAGTGTTAAAAAAATTAAGGAAGGGGGGGATAAAATTGCTAAAACAAGGAGAGTTGATTGCTCTTAGCGAAGAGGAGTTAGAATTGGTTATAGGTGGAGTGGACCCAGGTAAGGGTAAAGAAATTAGTGTGCGTGTAGAATTGCCGTCAGGAGATGTTGTAGAAATTCAATGTCTTAGCGATATAACAGTTGAAAAATTTTTAGAAAAAATAGCAGATGTATGGAAAGGGTCTGTATCATTAACGTTTGGTATGCACTTTATGCAAGATGAACGCACGTTATACTCTTATGAAGTGCATAATGGCAACTTAATAAGCGCATCGCCAATAATTTATTAAAATTGCGAATTAGCTGCTTTATGGACGCTTTACTGTCTATGGGCACTTAACATACAATGGGAAATTAAAGTTATTTTCAATATTTTAGTATACTTTACTTGTAGGTGATAATATAAAAATTTTAATAGTTCATTAAAAAAATAATAAGGGGCTTTTAATTTGAAATATAATCACAAAATCATAGAAAATAAATGGCAAAAAATATGGGAAGAAAGCAAATGTTTCTGTGCTCGCGATGATTCAGTTGCTCCGAAATTTTACGCTTTAGTCGAGTTTCCGTATCCTTCTGGTCAAGGCTTGCATGTGGGCCATCCAAGGCCTTATACTGCGCTGGATGTGGTTGCAAGGAAGCGCCGTATGATGGGGTATAATGTGCTATACCCCATAGGCTTTGACGCTTTTGGGCTCCCAACGGAAAATTACGCTATAAAAAATCACATCCACCCTGAAATTGTCACGAAAAATAACATTACGCATTTTAGGAGACAGTTAAAGGCTTTTGGACTCTCATTTGATTGGGATAGGGAAGTTGATACAACTAACCCTTCGTACTACAAATGGACGCAGTGGATTTTTTTACAGCTTTTTAAACACAATCTTGCGTATAAAAAGGAAATGGCTGTAAACTTTTGCACTTCTTGTAGATGCGTGTTGGCAAATGAAGAAGTGGTGAAAGGTGCGTGCGAACGGTGCGGCAGTGAAGTTATTCAAAAGATTAAATCGCAGTGGATGCTCAAAATTACTGAGTACGCTGAACGCTTGATTAAAGACCTCGATTTGGTTAATTACCCGGAACGCGTTAAAGCTCAGCAACGTAATTGGATCGGCCGTTCAGAAGGTGCTTTAGTAAAGTTTCAGGTCAGCGGTGGAGATAATATCGAAATTTATACCACGCGCCCGGATACTCTTTTTGGAGCGACCTATCTTGTTTTGTCTCCGGAACACCCAATTCTTTCTAAATGGGAAGATAAAATAAGCAATTTGCAAGATTTAAAGAACTATCAAACGCAAGCGGCGAAAAAATCTGAGTTTGAAAGGGTTGAACTTGCGAAGGAAAAGACGGGAATTAAGCTGGAAAATATTTTTGCTATACATCCTGTAACAGGGACTGCAATTCCCATATTTATTTCAGATTATGTTCTCGCATCGTATGGTACAGGCGCGATAATGGCAGTGCCGGCACATGATGAAAGGGACTTTGAATTTGCGAAAAAATTTAATTTACCGAAGATAGAAGTGGTTGCCGGTGGAGATATCGATAAGCAGGCGTTCACTGATTGCAACTCAGGCGTAATAGTAAATTCTGGTTTTTTAAACGGTCTTGGTGTCAACGACGCTAAGCTTATGATGATAAATTGGCTTGAAAGTAATAATAAAGGGAAGAAAAAGGTAAACTATAAACTGCGCGACTGGGTATTTTCTAGGCAGCGTTATTGGGGCGAACCTATTCCTATTGTTTATTGCGAAAAGTGTGGATATGTCCCACTGCCTGAATCAGAGTTGCCGTTAAAACTTCCCAAAATAGAATCATATGAACCCGCTGTTACTGGGGAATCGCCACTTGCCGGGGTCGAGGATTGGGTGAACACGAGTTGCCCTAAATGTGCCGGAAGCGCAAAGCGAGAAACGGACACAATGCCGCAGTGGGCCGGTTCATCGTGGTATTTTTTGAGATATATTGATCCTAAGAATAGCGAAGAATTTGCAGGAATGGGTGCTCTAAAGCATTGGCTGCCCGTTGATTGGTATAATGGTGGAATGGAGCACACAACTTTGCATCTGCTTTATAGCCGATTTTGGTACAAATTTTTGTTCGATATAGGAATAGTGCCAACTCCGGAACCATACACCAAGCGTACAAGCCATGGGATGATATTGGGTGAAAGTGGCGAAAAAATGAGTAAATCGCGAGGAAATGTTGTGAACCCAGACGACGTTATTGAGGCGTATGGGGCAGATACTTTGCGATTATATGAAATGTTTATTGGGGATTACGAAAAAGCAGCTCCTTGGAATGCGGCGGGAATAAAAGGCTGCAGGCATTTTTTGGAACGATACTGGAATCTTCAAAATATTATAGAGGAAAAAAATTTTGTAAGAGAAGAATTGTCATCTAATTTTCATAAAACAATAAAAAAAGTAACAGAAGATATAGAGGCGCTAAAGTTTAATACGGCGATAGCAGCGCTTATGGCTTTGATCAATGAAATTTATACTTTAGGAAGTATAACTAAAGAAGAGCTGAAGATTTTCACATTATTGCTATATCCTTTTGCACCGCATATCACGGAAGAAGTTTGGCATAGTGTTGCAGGCGATGAAGTGTGCTTAGGCCTTCAAAGGAAGTGGCCGGCTTACGATGAGGGAAAATGTAAAGATGATTTTATAG
Organism: Oscillospiraceae bacterium; assembly: GCA_031266365.1. Lineage (GTDB taxonomy): Bacteria > Bacillota > Clostridia > Oscillospirales > Acutalibacteraceae > JAISBE01. The sequence continues at coordinate 28,106 of JAISBE010000012.1, read as the reverse complement.
AGATAGCCTTGCAAGTGAATGGTAAAATTCAGTCGCGTAAAGTAATTGCAGCTTCTCTGGAGGCAAATGAGGCTATTTGTTTGGCTAAGCGAGACGAAAAAGTTGTGCAGGCTATCGCTGAAAAGAATATAATTAAAGAAATTTATGTGAAAGGTAGGTTAGTAAACATAGTGGTTAAATAATAACTGATAATTTAAAGCGCAATGTGGCATGGCAAGGCAATATATAGCCAAAAGAAAAAATCGACAAAATATGTTTTTATATAGTGGCTCAACTTGACAATTAATCAACTTCATGATATAATAATATAAAAATTATTTTATCAAATTTTAGATAATTTAATTGTATTAATGTGATTTACCCCTGGTGATTGATAGAGGGGAGGTAAGATAAATGGCTGAAATTAGAATTAAAGATAATGAATCTCTTGAAAATGCGCTAAAAAGGTTTAAAAAACAGTGTTCAAAGGCTGGAGTTATTTCGGAAGTCCGCAAAAGGGAAGCTTATGAAAAACCTTCGGTTAGACGTAAAAAAAAGTCGGAAGCGGCTAGAAAGCGTAAATTTAAATAATTTATTTTTTTAGAGCAGTTTTGCATGTGTTTTTTGAATTTTAAACAGCACGAAAACTGTGATTGCCGATTTGGTGTCATAAAAATAGGGGGTATTATTTGCTAAAACGTGTGGAAAAATTCATTAAAGCTCTATTTTGTGAAGTTGATTCCGCTGCTTTTGATGCAGCTATAATCACTTCTCCTGAGAATCGTTATTACCTTTCAGGCTTTAACTCTCATATGGGCTATATTTTTGCCGCTCGTGGTAATATTTATAATTTAGTCGATTTTCGTTATTATGAGGCGGCCGCAAAGAACGCAAATGTGTGCGAAGTTATATTAATGGATAACCTTGAAAATACGTTGCAAAATTTAATTCGCAAACATAATATAAAAGGTGTTTTAATCGAAAAAGAGCTTAAAGTATCTCAAAAAGAACGCCTGGAAGAGATATTTTCTAGCTTAAATGTAAAATCTTTATGCGACGGCAAGCTGGATAGTATTTTACAAAATATGCGCGCAATTAAATCATATGACGAAATTGAGAGAATTAAATCTTCTCAAAAGCTGACGGAAGATGCCTTTAAACACGTTCTTAACAACATCTCTGCTGGCATGACAGAAAAACAAATCGCTCTTGACCTCGAGTTTTTTATGAAAAGAAACGGGGCAAAAAGCGTGGCTTTTGATTTAATAGTCGTCAGTGGTGAGAATACTTCGCTGCCACATGGCGAACCGGGTGATAAAAAAATCCAAAGTGGCGAACTATTAACTATGGATATAGGTGCGAATTTAGATGGCTACAACAGCGATATGACGAGGACTGTTGCGGTGAGATCTGTGAGCGATAAGCAGCGCCGCGTTTATGAAATTGTGTTGCAGGCCCAATTAGAGGGTATAAAATCTATAAAAGCTGGAATTAAAGCGGGAGATGCCGATGATGCGGCAAGAAGTGTTATTGCAAAAGAAGGTTATGGTGCATGTTTTGGGCATTCAACTGGCCATGGTGTGGGGCTTTGCATTCATGAAAATCCAAGACTTGCGCAGGGCAACCAAACTGTTTTAGAATCCGGGATGGTAATTACGGTTGAACCGGGGATATATTTAAAGGGAGAATTTGGTGTTAGAATAGAAGATATGGTTTTGGTGACAGAAAGTGGCTGCGAAAACCTAACTAACATAACCAAAGATCTTTTAATAATTTAATATGGGTGAAATTCAGGAGGAAATCACATGATATCAGCAGGTGAATTTAGAAATGGCGTGACTTTTGAGATGGATGGCAATGTTTTTTCTATTATAGAATTTCAACACGTTAAGCCAGGAAAAGGCGCGGCGTTTGTCAGGACAAAATTAAAAAATGTGATTACGGGTAGTGTTATCGAGAAAACTTTTAACCCCAACGATAAATATCCGCCTGCCTATGTGGAACGCAAAACCATGCAATATCTTTACAATGACGGTAATCTCTATTATTTTATGGATAACGAAACATATGAGCAATTGCCGATTAATAAAAACGTTTTATCCGATAATTTTAAATTTGTGCAAGAAAATATGGAGTGTAAAGTTTTGTCTCACAAAGGTAACGTTTTTGGTGTGGAACCTCCTTTTTTCGTTGAGCTTAAAATAGTAGAAACCGACCCAGGATTCAAAGGTGATACGGCCACAAATGCAACAAAACCAGCAATATTGGAAACGGGGGCACAAATTCGCGTTCCTTTGTTCATCGATCAAGATGAAGTTATTCGTGTGGATACACGAACCGGTGAATATATGGAGCGAGCGTAGGTACAGAAATTTTAACGTGGTTTTGAATTTACTTAGCTTTTAAGACAGCTCTATAAAAAAATAATTGAGGAGATAAAAAGATATGACAGTTACTGAAAAATCGGCTTATATTAAAGGTTTATTTCAAGGGCTGCAGCTGGACGAAACAAAATCAGAAAATAAGGTTTTAAAAGAGATAATCGATTTATTAGATGACATAACTTTGGAAGTTTCTGAGCTAGAACAAAGTCATAGTGATCTAAAGGATCAGGTTGATGAAATAGATGAAAATCTCTGTGTTTTGGAAGAGGACTATTACGATGATAATGACGTAGGCGAAAAAAATTCTGATTCATTTTACGAAATACCTTGTCCAAATTGCGAAAAAATTATTTGTCTTTCCAAGGATGTATTATTAAAAAGCCCAATTGATTGCCCAAATTGCGGTGAAGGTTTGGAATTTGATTTTAATTCGATTTGTGATAAAAATTGTGGGTGTATTCATGAACACTGTCAATGTGATTTTGAACCGCAAGTTGAGGATTAATTTATATAAAGTTTTAACGATTGCTATTTTATTATCTTTTATTTTAATAGCATGTCAAAAAAATGTTGAAAATACACAATTAAATAAAATAAAGATCGCATGCTTACGTGGTCCCAGTGCAATAACAATGCTAAAACTCATGGAAGATGCAGGAAAATATAATTATCATATATCTATGTACAATAGTCCTGAGGAGATAGTCAGTAAAATTATCAAAAAAGAAATAGATGCTGCAGCGATTCCGTTAAATTTAGCTTCTATTTTATATCATAAAACTCAACGTAAAATAAAAGTTATCGCGTCAGGGGCATCGGGAAGCTTGTTTATCCTTTCAAAAGATGGCAATTTAAATTCGCTTGAAGATTTTAAAGGCAAAACTCTTTATTTGGCTGGAAAAGGCGCAGCTCCGGAATATATATTTTTACATATACTGCAAAACCACAATATCTTAAATGATTCTGATATAAAACTTGAGTATATATCAAGTCATGCTCAGGTTGCTTCGTTGTTGTTAGCGGGGAAATGCGATTGTGCTTTATTACCGGAACCATTCGCAACAGAGGTGCTTTTTAAAGATTCTTCTATAAGCAAGACTGTTAATATTACCAAAGAATGGAAAGATATAAATGGAGCAGAGCCACCTATGGGATGTTTAACCGCCAGTGTTGACTTTATAAATAATGACACTGAAGTGGAGAAATTTTTGAAGCTTTATGAAAAATCATTTTCATTTGTAAATGAGGATTTAGAAGCTTCGGCTTTGCTTTGTGAAAAATATAACGTCATGGAAAAAGATATTGCCGTTAAAGCAATTCCTTTATGCGGTATAAATTCGTTGTTCAATGTGAGACAGAGCATGAAAGGATTTTTACAGATTTTACACAGCTTAAACCCTGAATCTGTAGGGGGCAGTTTGCCGGATGAAGAATTCTACAGTAAATTTGTTGCTTAAAATAATTAAAAAAAAATTCACAAACTCAATAAAGCTTAATAATAAATACAAATCAAAATTGTGGAATTTCGCCCAACAGATGATTTTATTAATTATTTGGGTTATTTTATGGCAAATATTTTACCTTTCTGTGAATAATGATATTATTATCGCAAATCCTTATTCTGTGTTTTGTAAAATAATAGACTTGATTTTTATCTCTTGCACAGCTTGGCCCAAAATTTTTATATCTACTTTGAGGACTTTATGTGGATTTTTTCTAGCAATCGTATTTTCAATTACAATTGCGTTTGTAACAAACTTATCTAAATTTATAAAATATTTTTTAAATCCACTGATTCACATAATCAAAACGACTCCAATAGCTTGTTTTATTATTTTAGCTTTAATTTGGGTTCCATCTTTTTGGATTCCATCTTTTATATCGTTTTTGATCGCATTTCCAATATTATATAGTAATATCTTAAAAGGAGTGGCATCGGTTGAGCCAAATCTGATTGAAATGAGTAAAGTTTTTCGTTTTAGTCGCTGGAACAAAATGAAAATGATTTACTTTCCCGCTATAAAACCGCATTTTTTCTCGTCTTGTGTGAGTGGAATTGGTCTTGCTTGGAAATCTGGCATTTCAGCGGAAGTTATAAGTAACAGCAGAAATTCAATAGGGATGGAAATATATTTTTCGCAGGTTCATCTGAATACAATAAACCTGTTTGCGTGGACTATAATTATCGCTTTTTTTAGCTCAATTTTAGAGAAAATCGTATTAAAAGGAATTTTTAGAAATTATGCTTGATACGGAAATTAATTTAGTAGCTGTATTTTTAATTTTTCCATGTTAAATATTTTTTTGATTATTTGGAAAAATAGGAGAAATTTCAATGGCGATTCATATAAATCATGTTGTGAAAGCTTTTGGTGGAAAAAAAATCTTAGCTGATTTTTCAATATGCTTTGAAAATTCTAAAATAATTTTTTTAAATGGACGTTCTGGCATAGGAAAAACTACAATTCTAAATCTGATTATGGGTATTTATATGCCAGATTATGGAACTATTGATGGAGTTAAGGGTAAGCGAATTTCTTGCGTTTTTCAAGATAAAAGGCTTTTGCTTTCGGAAACAGCAGAGAAAAATATCGCGTGTGTAATAGGGAAAAATCCTCAAATAGAGAAATTTTCAATGCGAGAAATTTGGAAAAGCATAAGTGACGATTACAAAAAATCACAAGCGAAAAAATGGCTGAAATTAATGGGATTAAACGAATATTGTGATCAAAAAGTTGAAAATCTAAGCGGTGGTATGCAGCAGTTAGTTTCTATCGCTCGAGCGCTGGCTTCTCCAAAAGATATTCTTCTGTTGGATGAGCCGTTTGTGGGATTGGATTTAACTTTAAAAAGAAAAATTGTTAAATTAATTAAAGAAAACGCAAAAAATATCATAACTATAATCGTGACACATGATGTATATCATGGAAAATTGCTTTCCGATCAGATGTATCTGCTTTCTGGACCTCCAGTTTTTGCGAAGCAGGTTTATTTATAAAAATAGCTTGGAAAAAGGCAAAATGTACTCTCAAAGTTTATTTTTATTATCTGAGATAGTACAAAATTCGCAGCTACTGCATTTGCAATTTCTGCAAAATTTATTTTCATTTTTATGCATAATGCCTTTATAAATGGGGATAACTACGAATGCTACTGCAATGGCGGCTATAATGCAATCGGTGAGCATGCATTTACCTCCTTTTGCAAGCAAACCCAGCTGTGCAGTTAAATTTCTTTTTATTTATATACTCAATTTTGCTATATGGGTGATTATAAATTCATGCAAACTTTCTTTAGATATCCTCTAAAGCTTTCTCCAATTTCTGGATGAGTTAGAGCGGTTTCAACAGAAGCTTTCATTATGCCTAATTTATCTCCCATATCGTAACGTTTGCCAATAAAATCCACTGCCATAAAACCGGTGCTTTGCGCTATAATGCACATGGCATCGGTTAATTGAATCTCGTCACCGCGGCCCGGCTTTGTATTTTCTAATACTTCAAATATCTCAGGTGGAAGTATGCAGCGTCCCAAGATGGAATAGAGCGATAAGACCTGATCTTTGGAGGGCTTTTCGATCATATCTGTACAACTATAAATATTGTCATATATTGGGTCTATTTTTATTGAACTGTAGTTTTGAATAACGTCACTGGAGACCTTTTTAACGCCTAAAACACCGCGCTCGAATTTTTCGTAAACTTCCATTAGTTGCTTGGTAACGGGCTTTTCGCCAATGATTACGTCATCTCCATATAAAACGGCGAAAGGCTCATTTCCCACGAATGATCGCGCGCATAAAACGGCATGCCCCAACCCTTTTGCTTCTTTTTGGCGAAGAAAATATATATTTGCAAGATTTGAAATATCGAGGATATCTTGATGAAGCTTATATTTTTGGGTTCCATATAGGCGGCTTTCTAATTCTGGAGTTTTATCAAAGTGGTCTTCTATCAAGTCTTTGCCACGACTTGTGATAATTAATATATCTTCGATTCCTGATGCCACCGCTTCTTCTACTATGTATTGAATGGCAGGCTTGTCCACGATCGGGAGCATTTCTTTTGGCATGACTTTTGTTGCAGGTAAAACTCGTGTTCCAAGACCGGCGGCGGGTATGACGGCTTTTTTGATCTGCATTTATTTCTCCTAAATTATTTTGATTTACATATATTATTATAACATATTTTTGCAAAAACATCAAGAAGACTAGGTGAGTTAATAATATCGACCTTCGCAAAATCCGTCATACTTATGGCTGGTCGTGCAACTTAAAATTTTGAAAATCACATAATAATTATTCAGGTGGCATCAAAAAGCAAAGGAGCTGTATATTTTAACTTTACATCAGTCAACGCGATAGCAGCATGCGCATTCGGGGATCCTGTCTTTACTGCATCTAACAATAATCCGGTCCTCAGAAGCTGGTGCAACAAATTTGGCCGGGTGCGGCCTTAAATCACCCTGGCCAAATTGCAAGACGTGCTGTGTAGCTTCGCCTTGCATTCTGGAAAAAATCATAGCATCTGCTGGTTCCTCTGCTAATCTTGGGAATTGTAATGCAGGGTCATCCGTAGCCTCAGCGTCACTAGATGCCCTGTCTGCGTCCGCGCGGCGATCCGGTTTGATTCGGAACGACCAGGACACTAAAGATCTGTCATGTGGGTTTACTTTTAGTCGTGACGCTAGGATGTGCTTGTGACCCTCAGTCGGTGTTAAAGGGGTATAACCTGCAGAAGCAAGTACCTTGTTTAATCGACTTTTAGCTCTGTCCGCCCTTTTTGATAACGTCTGTATCTTAATTGCGACAACTCCAGAACCTACGTATACGACGGCGAGGTGCCCTTCACCGGGACTCCACATACCTTTTTCATCAACTGCCCCATGGGCTAACAGCTCCTCTGTATATGTCAGTTCAGTGTTCACCATGCTATCCACGTCAAAGTCGCTCCAGTGCTTCTTCTTTTCGTCTAGACGCATATTGAGAGCAGATAGTACTACAGGTTCAGCAAAAACGGGTAAGCTGGCCAGGCCGGAGCTGCAAAATAAGGTGGCGCTTAAGCCGAGGCTTAATAAGGAGTTTTTGAGTTTACGAAAATTAAGTTTCATATGTAACTTCCTTTCATGTTTTTGTAAATTATAATAATTTTTTATTTAAATTAAATGCGGTGGGGCGTGAAGAATCGGGGGTAACCCTCGATTTCGATATTTCATCTCACCGTTCACGCGCCTCGCCGTACCAGGTGTGTGTGGTCGTCTTAAATTAAATGTGGTGGGATGTTAAGAATCGGAGGATGCACCCCCGGGTAAGATTTTTTAATGCCAAGGCTCATTGAGAATTTCCGTTGTCTTGATGTTCGAAGAACCCAAGCTGATTTGCCGGGTCCAAGGCACCACCGCTGGCTCCAGGGGCGGTCGTCGGGGGGTGCAACTTCGTTCTTAACGCTGTGCCCAGATCGTCAATGCCACTTCTTCACCTGTGGCGAGCCGGCACTGTTTAGTTCCCGTGAGCCGGTACCCCAAGTTTTCAAGGTGCCTCATAACGTCAAGATCCGTTGTGTCTAATTTTCGGCTGAGCTCCTCGACCCGTACCCATAGGGTTTTGCCGTCCGTCCCTCTCGCGATGGCTGGTTGTTCCCCGGGTCGGCGCGACCAGTTCGCGGCCGTAAAGGCCCTGGTTAACCAGGGATTATCTTTTTCAGAATAGTCGATCGCAGCGGGCGGGGTGGGTGTCCAGACTTCCCAGTGCCGGCGGTCCGCTAAACCTAATGGTCTCCCAAAGCGTGCGTCCAGCTCGCTGGCGTCCGCTAAGCTGCGTTTGTGGAGTCCCTCGGCTTGTAAGCGGTAATTCGTCGCCGATTTGCAGATACCAGTCAAACGCCTCAACGCGCCCGCGTTTACAGCGAGGGAGGTTCCGTCGCCCAGTAATACGACGGTCGCTAGGTCCGGCTGTCCATGCTCGAGGGTTTCTTCCGATATCGTGATTAAATCTCTCAGCCACTGACGGTGGTTCTCTCCCCGTGCGGTCTTGCGTAGTGCTAAATTTGGTTCCAGCTTCTTGTATTTTTCTATTACCTGGACTTCCAATTGGCCACGATCGTCAACCATGGGAGGAACGGCGGTGGCTTCAACTATGTCGCCTTCCGCGCGACCTGCACCGTCGTCCACCGACACTAGTGTGTACCAGCTCCAGTAGCCATCACCACGCCCGGCTAAGTGTGCCCCTCCGCGTACTAGCTGCCTTTCCACTTGGCGTTCGGTAATGCCGGTGTATCTCGCGAATGCCGACAAGTGGATCGTGAACCCCCCTTCCACTGGTTGCAGGGGTGGTTTCACGCCGTTTGCTAGTGCTTGTCGGCTCACTGCCAGTTGGTTGTGCAACAGAGTGGATGTGCGGGCTTCTGCGTCCTTCCCCCGCGCAGAGTACTCTGGCATCCCGGCCAGGATGCGTAGTATCGCTTCGCGCCACTCATCCATTGTGGCAGGTCCCTCGGCGAAAACGGGTAAGCCGGCGAGGCCGGCGGTGCAAAATAAGGTAGCACTTAAGCCGAGGCTTAATAAGGAGTTTTTAAGTTTACGAAAATTAAGTTTCATGTGTAACTTCCTTTCATTTTTTTATAAATTATAACAATTTTCTGTTGAAATTAAATGCGGTGGGGTGTGAAGAATCGTGGGGGTACCCCCGATTAAGACTGTTCAGATCTCATCAAAGTCGCAGTCATCGACAGGATCCCATGTAGGCGCGCCGTCCTGATCAGGGTTGAAAGGTCTAGTATCGGGCGAGTGGGTCGTGGCTCGGCCCCCGTCCTGCGCGCCTTGCGGCTTGATTTTGCGCAGAGACCACTCACGAGGTTTTTTCGTGAGCCCGCGCAACACTTGCCTGTGCTCACCAGCTATCGGTTGTCTTTCGTAAGTTAGCTCCGCCAGGAGTCCGTTGACGCACGATTTACTTCGCCCCAAGTTCTTTGCCACTAGTCGCGAGTTTATTAGGATGAACCCGTCACCGAGCTCTACGACACCTGTGTCCGCACCAAGTATTTCATTGCCTTCGGGCCCGGGCGCCAATGCCACCAGCCTAAGCCACCGCGCTTTGGTATCGGCCTTTTCAGCGTGGTTGCCTCTCTTGCCCGGCTCGTGGTATCGCCTCACGCTCAACAACGCGGCCCTCCAGGCGCCCCGCGTGGTCGGTATTGGATCAATGGCGAAAGCGTGGAAGCCGGGTAGGCCGAAGCCGAAAGATACGGTAGCGCTTAAGCCGAGGCTTAATAAAGAGCTTTTGAATTTACGAAAATTAAGGTTCATGTGTAACTTCCTTTCGTGTTTTTATAAATTATAATGATTTTTTATTTAAATTAAATGCAGTGGGGTGTGAGGAATCGGGGGTAACCCTCGGCTAAGATTTTTCATTCCTAAGCTCAGTAAAGGTCAAACCAGCTGGCGCCGGCTGGAGCATGGTCAAGGGCAAAAAAGCCACCGTCGCCTCGCCCAGTGTCTGTGAGTGCCAAGCGGCCCGCGCCCGCGGGTCGATCGGGTAGCGATAGTCTCGGCCATTCAGCGGGCGCGAAGGAGTCGCCGGTTGATTCTGGGGGATTACTCGTGAGTGCCTCGTCGGCAGAGCCCCCATCTTCGCCGGTATTTTCGGGTGGGCAGAGCGTGCGGACCGTCCAGCTCCGACACTGGTGTGGTCGCATCCCTAGTTGTGCCATATGCTCGGTAGTCAGCGGAGAGCTGGTATAACCTAGTTTCCACAACTGGTTGTTAACACAAGATTTACTTCTCCCTAAGTCCTTCGCTAGGGCGGGTGTGTTCATTGCGAATGCTGTCGGCCCCAGCCGTATTAGTGATAGTACGGTATGCAGCGGCACTGGCCTTCCGGCTTCATCTATGACTCCACTCGCGGCAGCCTCATTCGCAATTGTTAGTAGTTCATTCCAAAGAGCTGCAAATACGGCCCCAGCCCGTCCGCGCTGATACTTGACTGGCGCGGCTTTTCTTTTGAGTTCGATAAGTTGTGCCCTTAAATCCTTTTCGCGTATCGGGTCGTTAGCGGAAACGTGGAAGCAGGCCAGGCTGGAGCAAAATAAGGTGGCACTTAAGCCGAGGCTTAATAAGGAGCTTTTAAGTTTACAAAAATTAAGGTTCATGGGTATACTTCCTTTCATGTTTTTGTAAATTATAATAATTTTTTATTTAAATTAAATGCGGTTGGGTGTGAAAAATGGGCGAGAGCGCCCGATTACAATTTTTCATTTAAAAGGGTTCTTTTGAACCACTGGGACTAAGTACAGGCCAAGGGTCGTCGGGAGCGACGGCAAGGTCAAAAAAGCCACCTTTGGTCTTCGGTAGCGACGTCACGTTCAAAAAAGCCGTATTCGCCGCTCCCAGTGTCTGTGTCTGCTAATGGGTCGTAGCCCTCGGGTTGCTCGGGTAGCGAGAGTTCCGGCCAGTCAGCCTGCGCGAAGGATCCCCCTGGTGTGCTTGTCGGAGCATCCGTGTGCGCCTCGTCGGCGTGGACCTCCGGTTCGCCGGTAGATTCGGGTGTCCGTAGCGTGCGGACCGTCCAGCTCCGACACTGGTGTGGTTGCATCTCTAGTTGTGCTATCTGCGCGGGAGTCGGCGTTGAGCTGTTATAACCTATTGCGCACCAGTTTGAGTTAACCGAAGATTTACTTACCTTCGCGACCTCAGCTAGCAGTTGTGTATGCACCATGAATGCGCCGCGTCCCAGCGGGATTAGTGGTAGTACGCAATGTAGCGGCACTGGCCGTCCATCTGGACCGATGACTCCACGCTTGGCAGCCACTGACGCAAGGTTTACTAGTTGATTCACAATAGCTACAAATACGGCCCTAGCCTTTCCGCGGCTGTACCTGATTGCCCCCCTTCCGATTCCGATAACGCATTCCCTTAAGGCCACTTCGCGTATCGGGTCGGTAGCGAAAACGGGTAAGCCGGCCAGGCCGGCGGTGCAAAATAAGGTGGCGCTTAAGCCGAGGCTTAATAAAGAGTTTTTGAGTTTACGAAAATTAATGTTCATGGGTATACTTCCTTTCATGTTTTTATAAATTATAATAATTTTTTATTTAAATTAAATGCGGTGGGGTGTGAAGAATCGTGGGGGTACCCCCGATTACGATGTTTCATTTTCAAGCTTATCCCAGTCCGGTGGTTGGGCGTGCTGCCGGCACTTACGCAGTTAGTCCACCAGGGTGCCGTGACCGACCCGGCTCAGCGCCAAAAGTCGTCCGCGTCGTCATGCGGGTCAGGGTACTCTCTAAAGGGTGTATCGTCGAGATCCCAGTCATAATTTTGAATTTCAGGGCTGGTAGAGGCAGGAAGGGCTAACGCTGTTGCCGATGCATTGGCCGCTCGTGGTATCGCGAGCGGGCCTTGGCTCGCCTCGGCTAGTGCTTCCCCGTTTGCCGCTTGTGTCACGCCCACGGGGGGTCTTGGCTCGTGCCAGAAAGCGCGGCGGGACCAGTGCGTTGGGTTCGCGCCACCCAGCATTATCGCGAGTTCTACCGGTAAGCGACGCGCCGGACCGGATCTAACCAGTTTCAGTCGTTTCGCCACCGTGTTAACTTTAAGACCTTAATCGCTCGCCATGATATGCTTGTTTAGGCACAATTCCCTACCTGGGACCCGCCAGAATATGCCCACCACAGCCCCACGCGCTCTGGCCACTGTGGACACGTCCGCTACTCCGTGTAACCAGTCTTGCATGGTGTCAAACTGTACGCCCGTGGGTGTGCGCGGGTACAGCATAGCTTTTACAGTCTGTCGGTACGCCCTGGTTTCCTCTGGGTTCGGGTCGGTAGCGAAAACGGGTAAGCCGGCCAGGCCGGCGGTGCAAAATAAGGTAGCACTTAAGCCGAGGCTTAATAAGGAGTTTTTAAGTTTACGAAAATTAAGGTTCATGGGTAACTTCCTTTCGTGTTTTTATAAATTATAATGATTTTTTATTTAAATTAAATGCGGTGGGGTGTGAAGAATCGGGGGGTACCCTTGATTAAGATTTTTCAGGGTCAAGTCCATCCAAAGTCAGGATCCCAGTCATTCAAACCGTCCGTATCATGATCTTCAATTTGAGGGCTGATACAGACCGGAGGGGCTAACGGTTGCGCCGGTGCAGGGGCAGCGATGGCGGTCGCCAGGCGGCCGAGGCTTGCCCCGGGTCCTTGAATCCACGCTGCCGTCGGCGGCTCGACCATGCGGGTCGTGCGCTTGGGCCAAAAAGCGCGTTTGCACCAGCTCCTTGGTTTCGCGTACCCCATCTCTTTCACTTGTGCTACCGTTAAGGGCTGCGCCGGACCGCATGTCCCTTTCAGTCGTTTATTCAGCGTGTTAACTTTAATACCTAAATCGCCCGCCAGGATCTGCGAGTTCAGGCACAGTACCTGGTCGCGGACCTGCCAGTATATGCCCACCTCAGCTCCCTGTTCTCTGGCCTCTGTGGACATGTCTGTGACTTGGTGTAACCAGTCGGACAGGTTGGCAAACTCTCCGCCCTCGGCTGTGCTCCGGTACTGCATAGTTACTACCTTCCGTTGGTACGCACTGGTTGCCTCTGGGTTCGGGTCGTTAGCTGAAGCGGGCACTCCGGCCAGGCCGGCGGTGCAAAATAAGGTAGCGCTTAAGCCGAGGCTTAATAAGGAGTTTTTAAGTTTACGAAAATTAAGGTTCATGGGTAACTTCCTTTCGTGTTTTTATAAATTATATTAATTTTTTATTTAAATTAAATGCGGTGGGGTGTGAAGAATCGGGGGGTACCCCCGATTAAGATGTTTTCATCTCACAGCTCATTCATCAGCTAAATCGAATTGTTCCTCCCAAGTTGTGCCATCAGAAGAGTCTTTGTCGGGAAACAGTGCATGCGCCGCTATGGGTGGAGCCGCCGTTAGAGTGCTTTTTCTCCAATAGTTCGATCTGATGCGAGTCGGTACTATCCCCTCCACATAGCGTATATCTGACTCTGTAAGAAAAACTCTTATTACTTTTGCTGCCTTCAGACGCGCGTTCACCGTAGACTTCGCGACTCCAGCCACGTTCGCTAAGTTATGCGTATTAACGTAGAAAGTGTCGGCATTCAAGCGTACAACGGAAGCCCACTCCTCCGTCTTACTGATTCGACCATCGGCATCTTTAACCTGCCGCTGGGCTCCCTCATGTGTAAATAGGCTCGCACGCGTTAGTAGCAGACGCACACCACGCGCCATTTCATCAGGGGGCGCCGTCGGGGCAGGGAGGAGGTCCTTCAGCTGCTGCTTGACAAAGCTCAGGGATAACGGCTCAGCAAGCGTCTTTAGGCCGGAGGCAGAAAATAAGGTAGCACTTAAGCCGAGGCTTAATAAAGAGTTTTTGAGTTTACGAAAATTAATGTTCATGGGTATACTTCCTTTCATGTTTTTATAAATTATAATAGTTTTCTATTTGATCAAATATTAATTTAATTTTACTATAATTTATTCTTGATGTCAAGAGCTAAATAACGCGGATTTTGTATTTTTTAGATTTTTTGCTATTTTTACGGCATATTTACAAATATTATAAAATTTAACTATAAAATATTATTATAAAATTAATAAATAGGAGATATTGTGATAAAATATTCAAAAAGATGGATAAATGATAATTAAATTAGGCTTAAATTGTATTTATTTACAGTAAAGTCTAAAAATAGACATTATAATACATAATATATTATATATTTACAAATTTTGCAATTGAATTAAAAAAATATTTTTATTGTCAAAATATTGGCGGAAAATTATTGTTCACTATGCCAAAAATCTTAACTTATTTTGATATTGTATTTGATTTATTGCTGGTTGGTCGAAGTTTAGTTTTGAGCGATTAAATTGTAAAAATCGAGCGTTTTTAACTCTTTTTCAAGGCAATAGAGAATATACTGCTCTGCTGCGTAAATTAGTTCTTTTTTGCTTTCGTAGGAAAGTTCAAACCAAAATGTTTTTTTAGGCTCAGCGTAAATAATGTGGCGTAAGGCGGCTAAGGGAGCACTGTGTAGCGTCAAACCTGGAGCAAAATGATTTTTAAAGCAATTTTCGCAAAAAATCGAGCCTTCTTTTAAAATCCAATAAAATGTCGATGCACAGTAGGCGGCACAGTCTTTGCAGCAAATAAGATTTGGCGTATATCCGGAAAAACATAGAATTTTTATTTCGAAAATAGGTTTGAGTAAATTTGCGCAAATTTTTCCAGTCTGCAGGTAATGAAATGAGTTTAAAATTAGGCTTAAAATGTCGCCAATTTCGTGATTATGTGACGTTAAGGCGATGGTTAATTCGCAAAAGTATTCTGCCAAAGAGAGCTTTTCGATATCGTTTCGGAGATCAAAAAATAGCACTTTTGCACTCGCTTCGGTTAAAACGTATTTATCCTTAGTTTTATATAATATTAAATCAGAATAGCAAAAAAGCTGCGTTGCAGAGGCATTGCGATTGAGAAAGCTTTTCACACCGCGCGCAAATACGCGGATTAGCCCTTCACATTTTGTCAAAATGGTTAAGAGTTTATCTTTTTCTCCTATATTCTGTTCCATTACTATGAGACCTTCTGTGCGTATGTACATAACCATGGTCCTTAAATAATTATATTATAATGCGCGTGAATATAAATATGATAATTTGCAATATAGGGAGGGCAATGCGATGGATAAACTTAAAGCGGAGGAGGGTATCGTCTCGAAAGTAGTGTTTAAGAAGGAAATGATATTGTTTATAAGTTCACGCGCGTTGACAGAAGTGATGAATCGGGAACATATGCTGATTATGTTGGCGAGCAATTAAAAGGCCAGCCGCAAACAGTTATTGATAAAATAGTGAATGATTTGCAATCAGCTGAAGGGCCCTGCACGACTAAAATGAAGGGTGAATTTAAGATTTACAGAGTCACTTCGGATGGAACTGTAACTGAGCACTATAACAACCCTTACTACAATAATAGAGGAATGACATGGAACCCCAGGGTGTTATAATAGTTTATTCAGCGCTTCAATCTCTTTTTCTATATCAATCCTCGGGAAAAGAGCCTCAGTTTTGCTGATTTTTGAATTTTGGGGGAGTAAACCCCAAACTTTTGCATCTCCCCAGCTTAAAGTGGAACTTTTTAAGGATAAATGTTCGCGTATTCTCTGGGAAGTTTCGGGGAGAAACGGTGCCAGCAAAATCGATATTATCCGGAAGGCTTCACAAAGATTATAAAGTACCCGGGCAAGGCGACCTTGCTTTGAGGGGTCTTTTGCGAGATTCCACGGAACGGTTTCTTCGATGTATCGATTTAAATATGCAACTAATTTCCAAATATCCGATAACGCAGAAGAAAATTGAAATTCATCCATACTGTTTTCCACTGAATTGCAGACCTCTCGAGAAAGCTTAATTAAATTTTCATCCAAAACATCAGCCTTTTGCTCGGTTGGAAGCTCCCCTGAAAAGTACTTTTCTATCATTGCAGTTGCGCGTGAAAGCAGGTTGCCGAGGTCGTTGGCGAGGTCTGAATTGATACGGCTTATCAGTGCATGATTGGTGAAAAGGCCGTCTGCACCAAAAGGTATCTCTCGCAGCAAAAAGTAACGGATCGCATCGACGCCATAGCGTTTGCATAATATAGTTGGGTCAACAACATTGCCCTTGGATTTCGACATTTTAGTCCCATCTCCAAAAAGAAGCCACCCATGCCCGTAAACCTGCTTGGGCATTGGCAAATCTAGTGCCATTAAAATAGCAGGCCATATAATTGTGTGAAATCTCACAATTTCTTTGCCGACAAAATGTACATCGGCTGGCCAAAATTTTTTGAACGTGGAGTCATCTTCGCTGGTATAGCCAAGAGCTGTTATATAATTTGTTAGCGCGTCGAGCCAAACATATACTATGTGTTTCTCGTCAAAATCCACTGGTATGCCCCATTTAAAGCTAGTCCGGCTGACGCATATATCTTCAAGGCCACTTTTTATAAATTGTATCATCTCATTTTTGCGGCTCTCCGGTTGTATAAATTTGGGATTTTTTTCGTAGAGTGAGAGAAGTTTTTCTGAATAGTCGGAAAGCTTAAAAAAATAAGCTTCTTCTTGAGCCCATTGTACCTCGCGCTGACAGTCAGGGCATTTTGCATCGTTCAATTGGCTTTCTTTCCAAAAGGTTTCGCATGGCGTGCAATACCAGCCTTTGTAGTTGCCTTTATAAATTTCCCCTTTATCATATAGATTGCGAAAAATTTTTTGAACGGTTTTTTTATGCGAAATATCCGTTGTGCGGATGAAATAATCATTAGAAATATTTAATAATTTCCAAAGTTTTTTAAACTCCAAAGAAATTTCGTCAACGTAATTTTTTGGTGTGACGCCTTTTTCTAAAGCTTTTTGTTCAATTTTTTGGCCGTGCTCATCGGTGCCTGTTAAAAATATTACGTCGTAGCCGCGCATACGTTTATATCGGGCTAGAGCATCGGTTGCGACGGTGCAGTAGCTGTGTCCAATATGAGCTTTATTAGAAGGATAGTATATTGGGGTTGTGATGTAGAAAGTTTTTCTCATAAAAACCTACTTTCTGTTCATGGCAATCGTTTCTATTAATAAATTTAAAAGCGATTTTTAACATTTTTATTGTGCTTTTGGTTTAGCTGTAGTTTATATATGTAAGGTAAACTATAAACAAAACTTGGCTATAATATAATTTTACATTGTTTTTGATTTAAAGTAAATGATTAAAATTTGAAATAAGAGATTAATGGCTCGACAAGCAAAATAATTTATATAATTTATATAAAACACTTGACAATATACTCGCAAATAATATATAATAAAAATGGAAATATTGAAAATTGAGTTGATATATGCAAAAGATATCTGAATTAAATAAAAAGTTCATCATATAAAATTAATAAGGATGGGATGCGCAATTTAATATGAAGAAATAGGAGGTCAATAAGCATGCCAGTATTTAGTGATTAAATAAATTGTTTGCTAAATATAGTTCTTATGCATGATATATCCTAAAGTTCAGTAAAGTTTTTGAAAAGTACGGCATGTGAAAGATGTGTATGAAAAATGAAATAGAAGATTTTTTAAAAGAACTGAAAAGCAAGGAAATAGAAAAGTTTTTTGAAGAGCTTGAGCGAGATGAGCAACTGAAAAGAGATTTTAGCTCTAACCTTTCCGATAGAGAAAAATATGAAATAGCAAAGGCATATTTTGACAAGCTTTCTTACCGCGATTTCAGAAAAATATTGAATCGATATTTAGCTATGAATAAGTCCGCGGAACTAGATTCAAACGACGATATGCTGCTGCAATATGTTTCTGGCGGCTATAATAATGGATCGCTAATATTGACTTATAATGGCATATATGCCACAGATGGGAAGGGCCAAGTAAAAGATGTGCATGGCTATGAATGTGAGCATCCATTAAAAAATGGCGATAAAAGTTTTTGAGTAAATTAGATTACAAACTAGCGATCATAGCTAGTGAGATATATATGAGGAAATTTCTATTTTATTTAGGAAAGAGGTATAATCAATATGAAAGATCAAGTGAAAAGATTTGTTGATGAATTAGTGAAACGCCCGGAATTGGCTAGAAAACTCGGAGAACTGAAAACTCAAAAAGAAGGTGAAGCTTTTCTTAAACCTTACTTGGACGGTTTGTCTTACGAAGAATTTGTCGAAGAATTGCGATCGGTCTGTGCCCAGCTAAATGAGGCAAATATATCACAAGTCGCCGGTGGTGCGGTGGACTCAACCGCGGCGGTGGGACTAGCTAGTCAGGTAGTCGGAAATGTAGTTAACGTAGCGGGAGGGAGTCAAAAAGTTATCGACTTAGCACAATCTCTTGCGGGCTTAGCGGCATTGGTTGGAGTGGAGGTATACAACAACAAGTATAGTAACAAATAATTTTGGTAACTTAAAGTTGAATATATCGAATGAATGCGAGCAATGTGGTTATATCAAAAAAATATTCAGCTTAACTAGCGTTGCTCGTATGATTAAAAAGTCAATTATGGCAAAAATAAAAGGTTTGCAGATGAGCTGCTCGCATTACTGTTTTTGTTTTGATATATCTTGTTGGAAAGAAAATAAAACTTATAAATTGAATTGGGGAAAGGAATGAATATTATGTCAAAAAAAGAAGAATTGCGTAAACTTAACGATAACCAAATGGGATTTGTTATAGGTGGAGGTGATGCGACGCAACAGAACTATAGTGGCGATTTGAACAATAACAACGGAATGATGCTCGGTGGAGAGCAATTTTCAACGCTCGGTCCGCTTGAAGCTGAGCCTGAAGCTGAGCCTAATGTTGAGTCTGTGGAACCAGACTAGTGAAAGGACGGTGACGTCATGCCAATTGATAAGAGCAGCGAATTATTGGAAGCGATTGGAGCCAAGGGCGAAATTTTGCAGGAATTACTTGATTATACTGCTAACCGCTTTGGTAAAAATCCCCAAATTCCAGAAGTAATCGCAGAGGAACCGTTTATTGGAGCTTGGAAAAGCTTTATAGAAAAGGTAAAAGATCAGGGCATAGTGGCTGCTTTAAACAATAATATATCTCATGGGGAAGAAGATATAGTTCTTCAAAAACCAGAAGGCGTAAAAATAGAAATATATGATTCTTTAGCGGGCCCAATTCCAATATTTTATGCCACGGATACTAAAGATTTTGAGGAATTGGTAATAAAATTAATACACAAAGGCAAGGAATTTCCAGGCATAGAGAAAACAGGTGCTAGTTTTGCGAATGGAAAGTCCACGAGGTTCATAATTCTTTCGAATAAGCCGTATAGCAACATTCCTGCGCAAAAATTGGGGCTTGAAGACGAGCAATGGAAAGATTTTTCGCTTATAATTCGTCGTGAACATGAATGTACGCATTATTTTACAAAGCGTTTTTTGGGTTCTTCTCAAAATAATTTGCACGACGAATTAATCGCCGATTATGCTGGAATGTCGTCTGCTGCAGGTGAGTATCACGCAGATTGGTTTTTGATCGGCATGGGGATAGATGATTACCCAAAACCTCAAACAGAAGGTCGTTTCTCTATTTATACTGTGGGGCTTTCCGATGAAGCTAAAGATGTATTGAAGAAAATCACGGTCAAAGCAGCACGAAACATAGAAAAATGGTCAAAAAAAGATGAAAATCGCAAATTAACGCTGCGTGAACAGATTTTATTTTTATGTAGTTTAAGTTTGTTGGAATTGTATGAATTAAAAGCATAATTGAGAAGAATTTTAGAAGCAAATCGCCATTAATTTTATTAAAAATTTTTAATTTACATTTTACATTGAATATAAAGCTATTAGAATAATTATAAGGTTTATAGAAATAGTCAATCTGACGTTTTCAAAAAAATTTATCATGCAAAATTTTAACAGCCTTATCCATGTATTGATTGTCGATAAATACAGATATTTTCGTCTCACTTGTCTCACTTAGATGTACTTTAATTTTGGCTTTATTTAGTGTTTCAAAAACCGCTGCCGCAACCTCAGGGTGCAATTTCAATCCAGCGCCAATTAGGGAAACTTTAGCTATTTTAGAGTCGTAAAATATTTTGTTTACACAACAGCTTTTAAGTATGTTAAGTGTTTCGAGCAAGATATTTCTTTTTACAGCGAAGGTAGGGTTTTTTGTTGTTTTATCATTTATAAATTGCTGTGTAACATCGGTATTGATGCCAAGATCCGATAATTTAGAAAAAATTCTTAAATTTTCTCCTTTTTTATCGGGCATTTCTAATATTTCTATTATAGCAACATCTTTATCGCCGGTTATTCCGGTGATTACTATCTCGTCATTTTTTGCCATTTCCCTTACAATAGTGCCGGGAACATCTGTTAAACTAGATAATACTTCGAGTTTAACTTTATACTTTTTGGCAATCTCAACTGATCGACTGTTTAAAACTTGTGCCCCTAAAGAAGCCATTTCTAACATGGCATCATAAGAAATTTCTGATAATTTTCGCGCATCAGGGATTTTGTGTGGATCAGCGGTGTATACGCCTTCTACATCGGTATAAATCTGGCAAATATTAGCTTTCATAGCGGCGGCAATCGCAACCGCACTTGTATCTGAACCGCCTCTACCGAAAGTTGTGATATCGCCGTAACTGTCTATACCTTGAAATCCTGCGACAATTACAATATTTTTCTTTTCGATTTCTTTTTTTATTCTTTCTGTTTCAACTTTTTTAATTTGTGCATTGCCAAAATTTGAGTCTGTTTTAAACCCGGCTTGCCAACCGAGCAGCGAAATTACGGGAAATCCCAATTTTTTGATGGCAATTGAGAGAAGTGCAATAGAAACTTGCTCTCCGGACGAAAGTAAGACGTCCAGTTCTCGGTTTGATGCAAGAGGGCTAATTTTAAAGGCTTCTGCGATTAGCTTGTCTGTTGTGTTCCCTTGAGCAGAAACCACAGCGATAACTTCATTGCCTTCATTATATTTTTTTATAATTTTTTTTGCTGCATTGAGTAAAAGGTTGGTATTTGCAACAGAACTGCCACCAAATTTTTGAACAATTAAACTCATGATTATTATGCCCCCTTATTTAAAACAATTAAGGATTTTAAATTAAAATTAATTTGTGATTTTCTTGTGTAAAGATAAAAACGTAATTATCCTAGATGCTACTGCTCTGCTTGGTTTTGTTGGGTATTTTCAGTATTGTTTTCTCCATTCGGTTGAGCTATATTGGGTTGTTCTGCATCGTTTCCCGGAGCTGGGTTTTCTGGTTCTTTTGGCTCTTGAGGAGAAGGTTCTTCTTTTTTGGGGGGAGTAGAATAATCCCCGGGGTGTAAATTACAGACCGGCGGCATGTTGCTTGAAGCGTAATATCCAGTCCCACCTATAGGACACCTGTTGGTTGCAATTTTACCAGTTGTTGCGCAAAAAGATCGCTCAACGACATTTGAATTCGAGGGATAATCTTTTGAAGGTTTGCCGGATAGAAATTTTTTCATTATTTCACGCCAGATGATATTGGTGGTGGTTGTTGCTTGATTGATTTTTTTGGCCGGTTCATACCCTAGCCATAATCCTGCAACACTATAGGGAGAAAAACCAACGAAATAAGCATCGTTATCGTTATTGGTTGTTCCAGTTTTTCCTCCAATGCGCCAACCGGAAATGGCTGCACTTGTACCTGTTCCGGATTGCACAACGTTTGTGAGCAAGCGGTTCATAATAGTGGCGGTTTCTGGTTTTATTGCTTGAATGCCAACTTGGTTTCTATTATCGAGTAAAACTTTACCATTTCTGTCTGTTATGTAAAAATATTTGTAAGGTTTATGGTAAATTCCACCGTTGCCAAATATTTGAAAACCAGCTGTCATTTCTTTTGGTGTAACTCCATGAGCCATTCCGCCGAGTGAAAGCGCCACAGGAGCGTGAATATCGCTTTCCTCTAAGCTGGTAAATCCAAGCTTTTTGGTTAAAAATTCGTAACTTTTCATGGATGTTAATTTTTCTAACGTTCGGACAGCTGGAATATTTAAGGATCTCGATATTGCTTTAAAAGTGAAAACTTCTCCGCCTGAACTGTTATCCCAATTATTGGGCCCGGGATTTCCAGCTCCATAAAAATTTGGAATTTTTTCATTGCTTATAAACGAAGAATAGTGGCATAGTTCCGAATCTATTGCAGGGGCATATACGCCTAAAGGTTTTATTGCAGAGCCGGGCTGACGTCTGCTTTGCCTATCGTTTGCGCGATCTCTCCATAAATTTCCTTTCTTTTCCTCTCTGCTTCCCAAACTCGCAAGTACTCTTCCATCGAAATCCATCATGATATATCCTAACTCTAATTTTTCATCTTTTGGCATAATATTAGGATCGCGAATCACAGACTCCGCCGCCTTTTGGGTGTTTTCATCCATGGCACAATAAATTTTTAGACCTTGCCTACAAAGCATTTCCCATGCAGATTGTCTTCCAAGCTCGAGACGGGTATTTAAGTCATCAACTACCTCTTTTAACATGGCGTCTACATACCAGTTGTAAATCCATTTTTCACTGACTTCTTCTTCATCGGTATCGCTTACTTTACCAAATGTCATATTTTTTGATTCTTCAATTGCGTCGTCATATTCTTGTTTTGAAATTTTTCCCTGATTGTACATTTCAGACAAAACAAGTTCTCGACGCTTTTTGTTATTTTCTGGAAAAATTAACGGGTTATAAGCTGCGGGATTTTTAGTAATTCCCGCTATAGCTGCACATTGAGCTATTGAACATTCGGAGATATCTTTGTTGAAATAATTTTTTGCCGATGCCTGAACCCCGCGACAGCCGCTTCCAAAATTAACAGCATTTAAATAAGCTTCTAATATCTCATCTTTTGAATATTCGTTTTCCATGTTTATAGATCTAAATATTTCTCGAATTTTTCTTGTTAGACTCACTTCGTTATCTTCAGTTAAATTTTTTATAGTTTGTTGAGTTATAGTGGAACCGCCGTAACTACTTCCGCTACCAAATAAGTGTGACACTGCGCTGAAAGTGCGTATCCAATCCACGCCATTGTGGCTTTCAAAGCGCTTATCTTCAATAGCAATGATAGCGTTTTTCATCGCGTCTGGTATATCTTTGAAATCTACCCAAATTCTATCCTCTGAGTGATGAACGCTATCGTATTCTTTAAATTTTCCGTTTTCGTCTAGTATATAAATTTGGCTTGTTAATTGCAATTTCATTGCCCTTAAATCGTAATCGATTTTTTCGCTAGACATGCTGATAATATAGGAAATAAGATACATCCCAACAATCATGCCGGTGGTTGCGAAGATTGTAAAAACAGTAAGAATTAGCTTAAAAATAATTTTAAAATTATTTTCTTTTTTATATTTTACGTCCGCAAGTGAACTATTTTTTAAATTTCCATACTGATTGATATCAGCTTTTTTCATCCTATTTTTTACCTCCGATATTTATTATAACATAAAACACTTAAAAGATGTGTGAGATATCAAATAATAAGTAGCTAATTTATTATTTGATTGGCTTTTGTATTGACTTTTTAGAAAATAGGGTTAATATAATAATATAGAACATTATGAAGTTAGTAAAGTTAATCTTAGAAAATAAAAAATAATTTCGCTAGCTATTTGCGGTTAACGGTTAAAAATGCTATTTTACGCTACGGTTTCTTAAGAAATTTTTATTATTATGCTTGCGGGGAGGCTGTGATGAGGAAAAAAATTAATGCAAAAGCGATTTATAACTTTATTATAACTTTATTTGTGGTTGGAGTGTTTGTATATTTTTGCTTTTCTGAAAATGGGTTGATAGATTTATCGAAAAATGCCAAGCAATTCAAAAAAAGCTGGTTAATTATCGCTGTTTTATGCCAGTTTGTCGATTTATTAATAGATGCTTTTTTGATTTACCTTTTTGTCTTTAATGGAGAGAAAAATTATAATATGAAAAACGCTATCAAAGCGTCTTTAGTAGGGCAGTTTTTTAACTCTGTCACCCCATCGGCCACAGGAGGTCAGCCTATGCAGGTTTATGTTATGTCAAAGCAGGGAGTAGGTGCTGGTCATTCAACCTCAGCTCTTATACAAAAATTCCTTCTTTACCAAAATGTTCTGGTAGGTTACTGTATTTTCGCGTTTTTCGTAAAATTTGATTATTTTACAGCTTTGGACAGTCGGGTGTGCATTTGGGCGATATTTGGATTTATCATTCAATCACTGATGGTTTTTGTGCTTATTTTCTTTTCTTTTTACGAAAAACTGACAATGCGTTTTATTTTTATGATATTGTCTCTGTTAGGCAAGCTGCATATTATTAAAAATCCTGACGATAAAGTGAAGGGATTACAAAAACAGTTAAAAGCTTTCCATGACAGCAATAGGGAACTTTATAAAAATAAGAGCTTACTGTTTAAGGCATATATATTTACGATAATTCAGATAACATCTACGTTTTTGATTCCATATTGTATCTATAGATCATTTAACCTCAGTGGCGCAACATTATTAGATATAGTCTGCGTGCAGGCGTTCATTACTATGTCAACTGCGTTTTTTCCAATTCCTGGAGCTTCAGGAGCGACCGAAGGTGCGGGTATGATTTTTTTGAATGATTTTTTCACGAAAACAACTATTAAACCCGCAGTGGCTATGACTAGATTAATCTCTTATTATTTAACTATTTTGATATCTTTTCCATTTTCGCGCATGACGAAAGATAAAAAAATGCTGGAGAATCTTAAACCGGAAAAGTAATTTTAAATTTGAAGGATGATGATTTTTGATAAAGAAAGAAAGTATACCGATAATCAGTGTTATTGTTCCCATATATAACGCTGAAAAATTTTTAAGTAAAACTTTGAATTCTATAGCGATGCAAACGTTTAAAGACGTTGAAGTAATTTTGGTAGATGATGGTTCTATAGATAAAAGCGTGGAAATAGCGCAAGGGTTTGCGGATAAATACAAAAACTTCTCTGTTATAAAAAAAATCAACGGTGGGCCTTCGAGTGCCCGAAATATGGGGCTTGAAGTTGCTCGTGGAAAATATGTTGCATTTATCGACAGTGATGATTTTATACATCCTCAATTTTTAGAAAAACTTTATAATGCAATAAAGTATTATAACGCAGATATTAGCTGCTGCAGTTATTTTTATTATTTCTCAAAAAGAAAACTGAAGATTCCTTATCCATTCAGATTGAAAACTTCTGTGTATACCACTGAGCAGGCATTGAAAAAGTTAATTGCGGATAATACTATTGGCTATTTTATGTGTAATAAACTTTTTAAACGTTCTCTTTTTTATGAAAATAATATATTTTTTAAAAAAATGTATTTTGAAGATATCGTAATTGCGCTGCAGCTTTTTTACCATGCAAAGCGCGTGGCTGTTATCAGTGAACGGCTTTATTACTATACTTTGCATAAAGGTAGCATTTTAACATCTATGAACGCAACCAAAATAAATGATTATATCATATCTTTTGGTGCAATTCGTGATTTTTTAGAAAGGCATGATATGTGTGAAATATATAAAAAATGTCTGCTTTATTATTCGAAAAAAGTTGCGCTTTGTAGTTTATTTTGGATATTTGAGATCCATTTTGGGGCTCGTTCGTTTAAAGGGATAAGTATCAATGCCCGGAGTGCGCTTAAATCTCTGCAATTTTTCACAAAAGAAAATTATAAAGTAGTGTCAAAAGTACCGCAAATGCCTTATCAAATCCGCGAATCTTTAAAAAAATCAAGCTTTTTTAAAAAATAATATGATTAGAAGCGAGAAATACAAAACTTTAATTTGCAATATATTTATTAAATAATAAAGCCTATCTTTTTTTTGACTTTTTTTAAAGTATTCTCAGCTAAATAGCTTGCTTTTTCTGCATTTTCGCGATAGCATTTTTCCAAATAAGGTTTATCGTCGATAATCTCTTTAAATCGGTTTTGTATGTGCTCAATATGAGACCAAACGGCTTCTGCGACCGCAGCTTTGAATGTGCCGTAACCTTTACCTGAAAATTCTTCTTCTATTTCATCAAGATTTTTTCCAGTGGCACATGAATATATGCTAATTAGATTATTTATTCCATCTTTACCTTCGCGACTTCTAACTATTGCCTCAGAATCGGTGATAGCTCGTCCAAATTTTTTTATAATTGCATCTTTATTATCTAAAATAGAAATCCAAGCATTTTTGTTTTTGTCTGATTTAGACATTTTTTTGCTAGGGTCTTGCAGCGACATAATTTTAGCACCGGTTTTGGCTATATATGGTTCTGGTATAGAAAAAACCTCTCCATAAATTCCGTTAAATCTTTCAGCGATATTTCTTGTCAACTCAACGTGCTGTTTTTGGTCAGCTCCAATCGGAATGAAATCGCTTTTGTAAAGCAAAATATCGGCCGCCATGAGGCAAGGGTAACTAAAAAGTCCAGCGTTTATGTTATCTTTATGATTTTGTGATTTATCTTTAAATTGCGTCATACGGGCAAGCTCGCCGAATTGTGCATAACAGTTGAGTATCCACGCCAGCTCGGAGTGGGCCTTCACATGACTTTGTATAAAAAATATGCATTTATCTAAATCGATTCCGCAGGCAATCAAAAGTGCGTACGCCTCTAAGACGTTTTTTCGCATTTTTAGCGGTTCTTGGCGCACTGTGATTGTGTGCAGGTCTGCGAGGGCAAATATGCAAAAATATTCTTTTTGAAGGTTGATCCAATGGCGCAGAGCGCCTAAATAATTCCCGAGTGTGATGGTTCCGCTGGGTTGAATTGCACTAAACATAGTCTTTGGTTTCGGATATTGTTTTTCTTCCAATTTTAAATAAAACCTCCAAAAATGTTAAAATATATAAATTTATTATATTTTTATTCTATCTTTTTTGACCTATTTTGTCAATATGTCAACAGACTATAATATTTATTTTTTACATAACCCTCCAAAAGGCTATACTTTAAATCAGGGTAGAAAACGAAAAGTGGAGCATTTTATTGCGAATGCCGATTCTGCCGAGACCGGTGGCGTAAAGCAAAGGAAGTGCGGAATATAGTTTGGGCGTAAAATTATCACATCTTGTGCGAAAGCATTTGTTTTGAAAAATGGCATTCAATTGAGTACATCCACAAATAAATTATACATAACATTTTGCTGCATATCAATATAGATTTAAAAAGTGAGCAGGGCGGCGTGTTTATTTTTCGCTGTAATGTCCGCTCATCGCTGTGAATGTACCGGTTTGAGATCTGGGATGAATTAAGAAAACACGTTGCTGTTCGCTGGAGCAAATTTTTCAGAAAACGTCAGCAGTGTGGTTAACTTTATTTTACATGCAAAGTTTGCTATTGGTAAAACTATTATTTTGTATAGCTTTGGGATTTATGTCGGTATTATTTTTGAAATTATGATATAGTAATTATCAAGATTTGAGGAAGAGCGAATATGAAAAAATATTTTTCGGTGGATCGTATTTTGGAATCGGGCGCGGTTTGCATTGATGAAAAGGGAAAAGTTCACATTATAGAGAAAAAGCGATTGCCGCCAAATGTCGTTGAAGGAACTATTTTATCGCTTGAAGAAGGTGGCAGATTCTTAATAGATGTTGCGCGAACGCAGGAGGAACGTAAAAGGATTAGAAAATTGGAAAACTCGCTTTTGCAAAAGTGATTTAAAAATAGTGAATTTCTTAGAATAGTGCAAAAAAGGATTAACAAGAGCTGAAATTCGTGGCGTTTAGTGCAATGACTTTTGCCGGCGGCGTTGGTATCCCAGGTGCCTTCGCAAAACCTGCATGGTTTCAAAAAGTTTGCTGGTGATTGACCTGTCCGCGGCTTTTTTTTGTGAGATTTTACGCTAACGGTGCGCGGGAAGTATTGGGGCGGTTGGTTTGTAATCTTTTTTGGAATATGCTTATTTGAAGTTGAGGTTGCGCTGAGTTTTTTAGGTGAAAATTTCTCCCTTCACTAATAGGGGAAAATGAGGGAAATTTTGCTCTTTAGAGGGCAAGGTTTTTGCAAAAACTTTCACGAACTTTGTCTGAGATTTTTGTTTAAAATTTAGGTGCAGAGCAGAGCTGCAAATCGTGGCGTTTGGGGCTATAATTTTTGCCAGCGGCATTGGTATCCCAGGTGCCTTCGCAAAACCTGCATAGTTTCAAAAAGTTTGCTGGTGATTGACCTTGTCCGCGGCTTTTTTTGTGAAATTTCACGCCAACGGTGCGCGGGAAAATATTTGGGCGATTGG
>JAISBE010000007.1 GCA_031266365.1 Oscillospiraceae bacterium | reverse complement strand
TTACGTCAACTTGAACACATTTTTCGTTAAGTTACATGCCAAACTTTATTGCATAAGTATATATATTTAGCGAGGTGCGGGCTTTCTTGGGCAATGCCAAATTTTGGCAGCTATGCTTTATCGTATATTTAAGCCGCACTAGCCTTTCTTCGGCGAGGGAATAATTTTAAATAAAGGATGGGGCGCAGCGGGAAATATTTTTCTGCGGGTAACGACAAGGTTAAGGGCGACGGTTTTAGCGGCGAAGCTGGCGCTTTGAGGAAAATTAAAAAGCGCGGCGCAACTTTTTACAGGCAACTACACAACCAAAATCGGTGGCACCTGAGGAGGAAATGCGATTTTTTGGTGTATTAGACTCAAGCAAAAATTTACCAAATCTCGCACATGAGAAAGCGCTCTTTTGGAAAATTGAGTTAACTTGAACACATTTTCGATTAAGTTATGCAGAGAACTTTATTGCATAAGTATATATATTTAGCGAGGTGCAGGCTTCCATGGGCAATGCCAAATTTTGGCAGCTATGCTTTATCGTATATTTAAGCCGCACTGGCCTTTCTTCGGCGAGGGAATAATTTTAAATAAAGGATGGAACGCAGCGGGAAATATTTTTCTGCGGGTAACGACAAGGTTAAGGTCGGTGATTTTAGCGGCAAAGCGAGCGCTTTGAGGAAAATTAAAAAGCGTGGCGCAACTTTTCACAGGCAACTACGCGACCAAAATCGGTGGCACATGAGGAAAAAGTGCGATTTTTTTGATGTATTCAGCTCAAGTAAAAACCTATCAAATCTCACACATGAGAAAGCGCTCTTTTGGAAAATTGAGTTAACTTGAACATATTTTCGATTAAGTTATATGCCAAACTTTATTGTATAAGTATATATATTTAGCGAGGTGCAGGCTTCTATGGGCAATGCCAAATTTTAGCAGTTTTGCTTTAATGCAAGCCCAGGTGATAACGTTTATTTCCATTCATGGCTACATAAAGAGAGAAATACGGCACTCCGCTGTGCCGTATAAGCTCCCTTTTTCGTTTTAAAGTTTGTGATATTTATAACGCTTAAGGCTTAAGCGCTGATTCGCTATTCAGTTATTTTTGAGGTAAAGGCGTGTGGTGTGTCAGATTTTTGATTTTACTTAAATATTTTTTACAAGATTTAGTTTATTATGGTTTCACCGGTAACTTTGTCAAAAATATGAATTCTTTCTGTGTCTATTGCCACTTTGATTTTATCTCCCGGTTTAGCTATTGATTTAGGGCTAACACGTGCTGTAAGGGGGTGTAAATCAACAGTTAAATATAAAAAAGTCTCGGCACCGGTCAATTCTGCCACCTCAACCGAAGCGTCCAGAACCTCAGCATTTGCTAAAGAAGTGAATTCGTCATATATATCTTCTGGCCTAACTCCCATTGCAACCATTTTATTTTCATAGGAGATTAGCTTTTTATTTTTATCTTTATTTTCGAGAATTGAGACTTTATTTTTACCAAACACCAAACTAAACTTACCATTTTCATGCTGTAAAGTAGCGTCAATGAAATTCATTTGAGGTGAACCTATAAACCCAGCAACAAATTGATTGCATGGAGCTTTATATAAATTATACGGCGTATCCACTTGCTGAATACAACCATCTTTCATCACAACTATCCTATCTGCCATAGTCATGGCTTCCGTTTGGTCGTGCGTCACATATATAAAAGTTGTACTCAATCTTTTGTGCAATTTGGAAATTTCCGTCCTCATTTGAGAGCGTAATTTTGCGTCCAAGTTTGAAAGAGGCTCATCCAAAAGAAATACTTTCGGGTCTCGGACTATCGCTCTCCCCAAAGCAACACGCTGCCGTTGGCCACCTGAAAGTGCCTTGGGTTTTCTGGACAAAAGATGAGAAATATTTAAAATCCTAGCCGCTTCTTCCACCCTGCATTGGATTTCTTCTTTTGAAGTTTTTCGGAGTTTTAAACCAAATGCCATGTTATCAAAAACGGTCATGTGTGGATAAAGCGCATAGTTTTGAAAAACCATCGCAATATTTCTGTCTTTAGGGGGAACATCGTTTGAAAGGACATCATCTATTTTTATTTCGCCTTTAGAGATTTCTTCAAGCCCTGCAATCATTCTAAGAGTCGTAGATTTACCGCATCCGGAAGGACCAACAAGAACTATAAATTCTTTGTCGGCAATTTCAAGGTTGAAATCAACAACTGCCTTAACATCTTCTGAGTATAGTTTATATACGTTCTTTAGTGATACTTTTGCCATAAAAGCCTCCTCCAGCGATAAACGCTGTTTCATGACGTTAATTGTGAATAAAATGATTTTAAAGCAAATTAAATACTAAAAAGCTAATTCGTTGTTTCTTTGGCATTTTGAAAGACTACTTGATAGCTAGATAAGTTTTTTAAAGTTTAGATATACATTATTCTTATTCAATTTTATTTTAACATATTTTTAAAATAAAAAACAGTATATTAAAAAAAATCTTGACGAAAGATAGCGATTAAAATTGGATGTTTTATATATTTTAGCTGAAGTATGACAGATAATTTCTACTCAGTTGTTTAATAAAAATAATTTGAAAAATATTTATTACTTTCTCAGTTAACTTCAAGAATCTCTAATTCTATTCGGGTATTTTTCACCTATTGAAGCTTTATTACTACTAATTAAGGGGCTGAAGCGCACTTTTAGTTATGCGTGCAAATAAAATGTTGCATTTCAAGAAGAAGTTGTGCTAAAATAAAAGTTGGTTGTGAATATTAGATGCTATGTAAATATAAAATTCATAAAAAATCGTGTAAATATTATTAAATTCAACGAAATTGAGATTTTTTACTATTTTTGCTGACATTTTTAAATTTATATGATATAATAGATAATGAATTGGGTTTCTTAAACATATAAACTATGATTTTATATCTTAAAAATTTTTAAAGCTTTAGTATTGCAAACGTCGGTTGAATTTTTGATATAAAGCAGAGTAAAATTTATAGAACTTTTTTAAATTTGGAAGCAAAAATGGATATAAAATTAAATTATACATAGACGAAAAGAGAACAATTTGTCATAGAGGTCTTTATTTACAGTGTGATTTGAAAAATAAAAATTGACGAGATTTTTATTAAATGCGGAGTACTAACTAAAATTTTTATATTTTTATGAAAGGCAGAGGTACACATGGAAAAGATAAGGGTTATTATCTCGAATAGGCAAAATGATATCAAAATCCCAACAGGTCTTCGTATGGTTGTGCGGCGTTGCTGTAATGCTGTTTTAAAAATGGAGGAATTTAAAGGTTCAGTTGCTGTGAGCGTTGTTTTTGTAAGTAGCGAACAGATCAGGCAGCTCAATGAAAAATATCGGGGTAAAAATGTCCCTACGGATGTGCTTTCGTTTCCTGTGAATGAGGAGCGCGGTATTTATGATGTGGATATTGAAACGGGTGAAAAATTAATCGGAGATGTTGTAATCTCTATAGAGCGCGCAATAGATCAATCAAAGAAATATGGACACAGCTTGCAAAGAGAAGTTGCCTATCTAACAGCTCATTCGGTGCTGCATTTGCTCGGATATAACCATGAAGAGGGCCTTGAAAGAGTGCGTATGCGCGAAAAAGAAGAAAAAGTTATGACACAACTTGGTTTACCAGGCACTTCAAGTTATGTTCTGGGTGATGTATAGAAAATTGACGATGAAATTTTTGAGAAGTCTCAAATGCGCTTTCAGGGGAATTATTTACTGTATCAACAATGAGAGAAATTTTAGAATTCATACTGCAATTGCTTTTTATGTGCTTTATTTTGCAGCGTTTTTCAATTTCTCTAAAATTCAGTATATGATTCTCTGGTTAGTTATTTCATCGGTTATTACTGCTGAAATGTGCAACTCGATCGTGGAAAAACTTTGTGATAATTTCTTTAAAAATTATAGCCCTCTTATTAAAACTGTCAAAGATATTGCCGCTGGTATGGTGCTTTTTTGTTCCGTATTTTCTGCGATAATAGGTTTATGTTTATTTTATAATCCTCCTATTTTAATAAAAATATTTTATTATTTTATTGATAATAGAATAAATTTTTTATTGTTAATTTTATCTTTTGCCGCCTCATTTATTTATATCTCAATAAGCCCAGCTGCGCTTATTAAAACGTCGAAAGAATTTATAATAAAAAAATTAAAGCGGAGAAATGCAAGGGGGAATGAGTTATAGAAAATTTGGCTCTTTCTAAAAAGCAAGCTGCGTTTATATCAATTGTTGGCAGGGCAAATGTCGGCAAATCTTCGCTTTTGAATAAAATATTGGGGCAAAAAATATCTATAGTATCACCAAAACCTCAAACGACCCGCTCAAGAATAAAAGGGATTTTAACGCGTGGAGATATTCAATTTATATTTATAGATACACCGGGGATCCATAAACCGATGACAAAACTCGGTGAGTTTATGGTAAATTCAGCTCAAAAGTCAATTGCAGATGTGGA
This sequence comes from Oscillospiraceae bacterium, assembly GCA_031266365.1. Classification (GTDB taxonomy): domain Bacteria; phylum Bacillota; class Clostridia; order Oscillospirales; family Acutalibacteraceae; genus JAISBE01. The sequence continues at coordinate 1,223 of JAISBE010000007.1, read as the reverse complement.
TGCTTGCCTTTTAGTAGTAGAAGCAGTGGACTATATTTCTGAATTTGAGCGCAATCTGGTAAAAAAATTCAAATTTCAAAATCTTAAAGCTATACTAGCTATAAATAAAATAGATCTTGTGAAAGATAAATCCACTTTAATTAAACAAATGGCTTCTTTTTCAGATATATTTAATTTTGAGTCAATTATTCCAATTTCCGTAAAAACAGGTGAAAATTTAAATTTACTGATTTTCGAACTTACGAAATTGGCATCTCCAAGTGAGCATTTTTTTGAGCAAGACGCTTTAACAGACCAACCAGAGCGCGTGTTAGCTGCAGAGATTATCCGCGAAAAACTTCTTAATTCTCTAAATCAAGAAGTACCGCATGGCATAGTCGTTGCAATTGAAAAGATTAAAGAGCGCAAATTTAAGAATGAAAATGCCGTTCCTTTGCTAGATATAGACGCCACGATTTATTGTGAACGCGTTAATCATAAAGGGATTATCATCGGCAAATGTGGCTCTATGCTTAAAAAAATAGCTGAATTTGCTCGTTTCGATTTAGAAAATTTCTTCTGCTGCAAAGTCAATTTGCAAATTTGGGTAAAAGTTAAAGAAAATTGGCGCAATAAAGAAAGTTTAATTAAAAACTTTGGTTTTAATTTCCAAAACTAGCGTTTTTAAAGTTAATATTCATTAAAAATTTTCGTAATAGCTGCAGTAATTATCTTCGGCAATTTCAAAGTTGTAGCATGCTTTTAAGCTGCATATCTAGAGTACCCACTTCACTAGCAGTGAAATTTGCCCAAAAACAGGATTTTTTTATCACGTTTTTCTAACTATTCCTGTTAAGCCTATCTTTGCCAGCGGAAATTAAATAATGGCTTGTTGATCACTGCGCAGGCGTACGGCCAGAAAACTGCATAGAAGATGTTTCGCGTGGCTCCTTATCCATTCTTTAAAGCCTATTCTTACCGGCAGAAGCCAAAACCGTCGCCTTGCCCCTCTTTTTAAATTTATGTCAATATGCAACCAAATCTCTCATATAATTTACTTAAAAATCTATTCAATTTAGATGTAATTTTCAAAAATATGCGATTTGCCAGCGCAAGCTAAGCTGTCTGTTCTCAGCGCACTAGTTCCTCCCTATTGGAAAGATATGCGGCTGGTAGCGACATCTCTGCTCTGAAAAAACAAGCTGCGGCCTGAGCTTGTGGTAAAATTTGCTGCCAAAATTTAG
>JAISBE010000009.1 GCA_031266365.1 Oscillospiraceae bacterium | reverse complement strand
GATAGTTTTGTTTTAAATATATTTTCTATTAAGTTATAAAATAAGTTTTACTAAATATTGACATAAATAATGCGTTCTCATTTTCTTTTGAAATAAAGGTGTGCGCAAAAAAGTCAGAGCGCGACATGGGTTTTGAAAGTGAGAGCAACCTTTTATTGCCATGAAAATAGGCACACACTCCGCTGAATTTTTGACGAATGATCCCGCTTTGGGTTTTAGCTCAGCTTCATTGGCTCAACGCCGCGCTCTCTGTCATTCTTCAGCGCGCTGGACCTTCGCTACTGGAAAAATACTGCTAATAGCGACACGCTCTGCTCGAGAAAAGCGTGCTGCGGCCTGATCAAAGGCTAGCTGGTCATTGCGCAGTCATGCGATAGGCGCGCAGTAAAAGCAGTACTAGAAATGTTTTCCATTATTTTCTGCCTTTTTTTAGCACGCTCGCTTCGCCGCTAAAACTGCCACCCCGCTCTCTTTTTAAATTTATATCAATGCACAACAAAAACTCACCTACAACTTATCGAAAAATATGTTTAATTTAACGTAATTTTCCAAAAAAGCGCTTTCTCGTGTGCGAGATTTGGTAAATTTTTACTTAAGCTGAATACGTTAAAAAAACCGCACTTTCTCCTCACGTATCACCGATTTTAGTCGTGTAGTTACCTGTAAAAAGTTGCGCCGCGCTTTTTAATTTTCCTCAAAGCGCTCGCTTCGCCGCTAAAACCGTCGCCCCGCTCTCTTTTTAAATTCATATCAATTCACAACAAAAACTCGCTTATAACTTAAGTGAAAATGCGTTCAAATTGACGTAATTTTCCCAAAGAGCTCTTCCTTAATTTAGAAAAAAGCACTGCGATAATCCTTGATTAAACAAAAAAACATTATTTTAATTGTGCTATTGTAACCCCTGTTTCGCCTTCTCCAAAAATACCCAAGCGAAATTCCTTGATATAAGGGTGAGATTTTAGATATTCGTGAACCTCTTTGCGAAGAACACCCGTGCCTTTGCCGTGTATTATTTTTAGTTCATTTATCCCCAAAAGGATAGCACTATCTATAAATTTATCCAGTTCCGATATTGCTTCCAAAGCTGTATGTCCGCACAGGTTTAGCTCTCTTGTTAATTTTGTATCTAGCTTGCTTTTAACATTTCTAGTAACTGGTTTTAAGGCCGGTAAATTCAACTTTTTTTCTTCCAGCAATCTTAAGTTAGATATATTAACTCTCGTTTTGATGATACCAGCTTGCACCAACACCGAGCCCGCTTGGTTGGGATTTTCTATGACCACCGCTTCTTTATCTATATCGACGATTAAGACCCTGTCCTCTTTTTTTATCTCCCTCGGAAGCTTATAGCCTTCGTTATTCCTCTCTACTGTTGGATCAGCTATTTCTTCTATATTTTTAATTTGCGATTTTAAACGCGCTTTATCTTCGATTGAAATATTTTGTTTCTTTTTTTTCAAAATTTCCAATTCTTCTAAAAGTAAATCCGCTTGGCGCTTGGCTTTTATTACTATTTTCTTTGCTTTTTCTTTTGATGAATTCAAAAAAATTTCATTTTGCCTTTGCAGCTGCTCTCGCATTTCTTCTGCATCTTTAGCTTCTTTTTGAGCTTTATCAGTGAGTTTTTCGAGCTTTTTTTGCTCTTTTTCTATTTGCTTCCTCTTTTCCTCCAGCTTTTCTATGACCGACTCCAATTCCTTGTTATCTGACGACATAATCTGCCGTGCCCTGTCTATCACTTGCTTTTTTATGCCGAGTTTTTCAGATATTATAAACGCATTGGAACGTCCAGGAGCGCCTATGATCAAACGATAAGTTGGACACAGGGTTTCGGTGTTAAATTCACACGCGGCATTTTCAACGCCATTGGTTGATATGGCATATTCTTTTAGCTCTGCATAGTGCGTTGTTAGTGCAATTTTCGCACCTGCATCTCTTAAAAACTCAAGTATTGAAATCGCTATAGCGGCGCCCTCTATTGGATCTGTCCCCGCACCTAATTCGTCCAATAAAATCAAACTTTTTGAATTTGCTCTGTCCATTATTCTTTTCACATTTAAGATGTGGCCAGAAAAGGTGGAAAGTGATTGCTCGATGCTCTGTTCGTCGCCGATATCAACTAATACTTGCTCAAATATTGCAATTTCACTTCCATCTTCAGCGAGAATAAACAAGCCGAGGCTTGCCATTAGTGTGAAAAGACCTAATATTTTTATGGCGACTGTTTTGCCTCCCGTGTTAGGGCCTGTTATGATTAATGAATCGAATTTATAGCCGAGAGAAATATCCACTGGGACAATCTTTTTTGAGGAAATAAGTGGATGGCGCGCCTTTTTTAGTTTAATATTGCCTGTTTGATTGAGTTTTGGCGGGTTAGCTTTCATAATGCAAGCGAGTTTAGCTTTGGCAAAAACTATATCCAGTTTTATAATAATTTCTCTGTTAGAAAGAATTAAATCAGCAAATTTACCGGTTTCATTTGAAAGATTCTGCAAAATTTTTTCTATTTCCCTTTGCTCTTCCAAGCAGAAAACTTTTATTTCATTATTCGCTTTTACCACGGCAATTGGTTCGATAAAAACGGTCCCACCGCTTGAAGAAGTATCGTGCACTATGCCTGCTATTTCAAAACGGTGCTCCGATTTAACCGGGACCACGAAGCGACCGTCTCTTATAGTTACTATTGGCTCTTGGAGATATTTTTGATAATGCGAAGAATGAATCATTTTATCGAGCTGTTCTCGGATTTTATTTGAAGATAAACTGATTTTTCGCCTTATCGACATAAGATTTGGTGAGGCTTCATCGGCTATTTTATCTTCAGAAAGTATTGATGCAGATATTTTCTCTTCAAGGTACTTGTCAGGTCGCAATAAATTGAATTTTTCATCCAACGCTGTTTCCAGTTTTTTCGCATTTTTACGCCAATCTTTAGTCAGGCGTGTAATTTTCAGTAAGCTTGCGATAGATAAAAGCTCACCTGCAGTCAATAAACCTCCATTTTTTGCCCGTGCTACCGAGATTTTTTCACTTCCCATAACTTGAAACGGCGGAGCACCTAAGTGGTTTATTAAGCTATAGGCGCTTTGTGTTTCGTCTAATAAAATTTGTGCTCGGTCAAGGGTGTTCACAAAATTTAGAGATAAAATTTTCTCTCTGGCTTCCCATGTTATTGCCTCTTTGGAAAGCATTTCCAAAACTTTACAAAACTCTAAACTTTTATAGCAATTCACATCTAGCATTGTGTTTCATCACCTCTTTTCGATTAAAACTTTCCGCAAAATTGACGGAGCAACAGTGAGTAAAGGCGTTGGCAAATTAAGAGGCCCTTTATGCGTTTTTGGAGCTTTTATTTATAAAAAAGAATTTTCGCTCAAGATTGAATTCGAACTTCTGATTTTAAAAACATATTTTATAATATATTACTTTAATTTTATAGAAAATTTGCTAATTTTATAATACTTCGATTATTCTATAAATTCAGGATTATCCTCTAAGTTTTCGTCCTCTCTTCGTTGAAAAACGCTTTGAACAAGCCCAAGCCCGAGGTATAAACACGCAGCAGATGACCCGCCTGCGCTGAAAAATGGTAAAGTTACCCCAATCACTGGTAGAAATCCAAGGCACATGCCTAAATTTAAAGCGATTTGAGATAAGACCATTCCGAAAAAGCCACAACAGATATATGAACCGAGTATATCATAAGAAGTATGCGCTACATAAAGCGTTCTGAAAAGAAGCGAGATCAGCAATATTAAGACTAAACTGCATCCGATAAAACCTAACTCTTCCCCGGCGACTGAAAATATAAAATCGCTTTCTTGGATCGGCACAGTGCCGCGCACACCCACTCTTGGGCCTTGAAATAAGCCTTGCCCCCAAATTCTGCCTGATCCGATAGAAATTTTCCCTTGATTTTGCTGAAAACCAATTCCCAAAGGATCGGATTCGGGATTTAACTGGCTGAGTAAGCGCAATTTTTGGTAATCGGCCATCAGGTAATTCCAGACTATAGGAACCGCTATTATTATTAAAACCAAAATCATAGCGAAATATCTAAACTGAATTCCGGCAGTAAAAGACATAAACAAAAACATAAAGAAAAAAATTATCGCAGCACCATCATCTCCCTGAATATGCGTTAAAAGGACAGGAATGAAGGCATGCACAGCTAAAAATACTATTTGCAGGAAAGACTTCAGCAAATCTTTTTGTTTAAGCGCGTAGAGATGTTTTGAAAAAGTGATTATAAAACCTATTTTAGCGAGCTCTGAAGGTTGAAAATTAATGTTAAAAGGAAGTTTAATCCATGCTCTGGCATTTACTCCTGCATGCCCTTCAACTGCTTTTCCGATAAAGAAAGTCAAGGCTATTAGCACAAAGCAAACAGCGGCGGGGATATACCAGTATTTTACAATTTTGCGATAGTCTATATCGCTTAAAATCATTGCACCCAAATAACCGATTATCACGGCTATTAACTGCGTTTTGAAAAAATTGATCCCCGTTCTCGACACACTGGCAACTAACACCAAACAGTATATTGAAATTAGATTTGCAATCGTCCAAAAAATGGGATCAAATTTTTTGAGGTAAATTTTTAAAAAGTTAAAAATTTTTGACAATATACCCACTCCTTTTTTCATTATAGCATAGTTTTTACAAAAACTAAGAGTTAAATCAAACAATATTAAAATATGATTTTCTATATATAAAATACACTTCAACTAATCAACTAAAATCACTTTTTATATTGGAGGCATTTTGACAAAGCGAAATAAATTTTAAAAATAGCACACCTTCCTTGACAGTAACTAAAAAATCTGCAAGAATATAATAGTTAAACGGACAGAAAAATTCAGGAAGGAATTGACGATTATGCGCTGTAAATACGTTTACCCATTTTCAAAAGGTAATGGGTCAATGAGAGAGTTATTGGGTGGTAAGGGGGCAAATCTTGCCGAAATGACAGGACTTGGTTTGCCGGTTCCGTCGGGCTTTACTGTCACCACCGAAGCCTGCACCCGCTATTATGAAGATGGGAAAAAAATTACCGACGAAATTCAAACAGAAATTTTCGAAAATTTAAAACAACTGGAAAAAACTGCAAACAAGCATTTCGGTGATCCTCAAAACCCGCTTTTAGTTTCAGTTCGTTCCGGTGCAAGAGCTTCCATGCCAGGCATGATGGACACCATATTAAATCTCGGCCTCAACGATACGGTAGTGGAAGGGCTTGCTGCTTTAACTAATAATCCGCGCTTTGCTTACGATTCTTATCGCAGGTTTATACAAATGTTTTCTGATGTCGTAATGGAACTTCCAAAATCGCACTTTGAGAAATTATTGGACGCTGTTAAGCGAGAAAAAGGTGTGAAACTTGATACTGACCTGACTGCTGAAGATCTCAAAAATATAGTTGAAAAATTTAAAGCTTATTATAAAGAAAAGCAAAACAGAGATTTTCCATCTGATCCGAAAGAGCAAATGATGGAAGCCGTAAAAGCTGTTTTTCGCTCATGGGATAACCCGCGCGCAAACGTTTATCGCCGCATGAACGATATTCCTTACAGTTGGGGTACTGCTGTGAACGTCCAGGCCATGGTATTTGGAAATACCGGCGATACGTCTGGGACCGGCGTGGCGTTCACCCGGGATCCAGCAACGGGCGAAAAAAAGCTTTTTGGTGAATTTTTGATAAACGCCCAGGGTGAAGATGTTGTGGCCGGTATAAGGACCCCTGAGCCGATCGATCAACTAAAAAATATCATGCCGGAGGTTTACGAGCAGTTTGTGCAGACAGCGAAAAAATTGGAAGATCACTATGCCGATATGCAGGACATGGAGTTTACTATCGAAAATGGACGGCTTTTTATGCTACAGACCAGGAATGGCAAACGGACAGCTGCCTCAGCACTTAAAATAGCTGCCGATTTGGTAGAAGAAGGTAAAATTAGCGAAGATGAAGCTGTTTTAAGGGTTGACCCAAAACAGCTAGATTCTCTATTACATCCGCAATTTGACCAGAAATCGATCGCTGCCAAGGCACCTCTTGCTAAGGGGCTTGCAGCCTCACCGGGAGCGGCATGTGGTAGAGTTGTTTTCACAGCAGATGATGCTAAAAAGTGGCACAAAAACGGCGAAAAAGTGATTCTCGTCCGGCTCGAGACATCGCCTGAAGATATCGAAGGCATGGCCGTCGCGCAAGGCATATTAACAGTGCGCGGTGGAATGACTTCACACGCTGCCGTTGTTGCTCGCGGAATGGGCACTTGTTGTGTTTCAGGTTGTGGAGATATTACCATAAACGAAGAGAAAAAGATTTTTAACCTCAATGGGCTGACGATTAAAGAAGGAGACTACATCTCCCTTGACGGTTCAACAGGCGCTATCTACGGCGAAGCTCTCCCAACTGTGGAAGCGAGCATTTCCGGTGATTTCGATCTCTTGATGAAGTGGGCAGATTCAAGGCGTCGGTTAAAGGTGCGCACCAATGCCGATACGCCGCGTGATGTAGCCCGAGCGGTAAAATTTGGTGCCGAAGGGATTGGCTTGTGCCGCACTGAACACATGTTTTTTGAAGGAGAGCGAATTCAAGCAATACGCGAAATGATAGTTGCTAAAACATTAGAAGCTCGAGAAAAAGCCCTGGCAAAGCTTTTACCTTATCAGCAAAAAGACTTTGAAGATATGTATCGTGAGCTGAAAGATCGCCCTATGACGGTTAGGCTCCTCGATCCTCCGCTACATGAGTTTTTGCCCACAAAAGAAGAAGATATCGTTGAAATTGCACAGGACCTTAACACCACCGCTGATGAACTCAAAAATGTGATATCGAGCCTTCACGAATTTAACCCGATGATGGGGCACAGAGGGTGCCGTTTAGCGGTTTCTTATCCTGAAATTGCAAAAATGCAAACCACCGCGATCATCAAAGCGGCGTTGAATGTGGCTAAGGAACACCCTGAATATAATATCGTCCCGGAGATTATGATTCCGCTCGTGGGAGAGCTGAAAGAACTATGTTTCGTTAAAGATATAGTTAAAAAAGCAGCCGATTGCTTGATTAAAGAGGCCGGATCGAGCATGGTTTACCATGTTGGAACGATGATAGAAGTACCGAGAGCTGCGTTGACTGCCGATGAAATTGCTAAAGAGGCGGAATTTTTCAGCTTTGGGACCAACGATCTCACGCAAATGACGTTCGGGTTCAGCAGAGATGATGCGGGGAAATTTTTGGATTACTACTATGAGAAAAAAATTTATGAGTCAGATCCATTTGCACGGCTTGACCAAATTGGTGTTGGTAAGCTAATAAAAATCGCTGCAGACCTCGGACGTAAAACCCGACCGGAGTTAAAAATTGGAATTTGTGGAGAACATGGCGGCGATCCCTTGTCTGTGGAATTTTGTCATAAAATCGGGCTTGACTACGTTTCTTGCTCACCATTTAGGGTTCCCATCGCTAGGCTAGCAGCGGCTCAAGCGGCTATCAAAAATCAATAATTTTGAGTAAAAGAAAATAGACCAATTTTCATTGAGCGCAGATGTGCAGTTTCGATTTAAGAAATGCACATCTTTTCATATTTAGTTAAATTTTCGATAAAAATATAAGCTTTTACACCGGGTTTGTAGCTTCTTTATAAAAGTAAAGGACATACTTCAACGCAGGGATGGCTAGCCGCACGAAGCATTTTCTTGCGGTGCCATGTTCTGCTTCAGGCGGTATTGAGTGCAATAAGTGCAATTTTTCTCAATAAATTTGATTTGAGCCAAAAATCATCGCATTTCGCGAGAGAGGCGTCCTTTTTGAAGAATTGCAACCAATTGAACACATTTTCATATTAGTTATATAAAATCTTTTATTGAATATTGATAATAAATACTGATAAAAAGTGACGCAATATAAAAATTCCAGGGTAACAGTACTATTTTTGCGGGAAAGATATACTTCAAAGCAGGGATGGCTAGCTGCGCGAAGCATTTTCTTGCGGTGCCCTGTTCTGCTTCAGGCGGCATTGAGAGCAATAAGTGCAATTTTTCTCAATAAATTTGATTTGAGCTGAAAATCATCGCATTTCGCAAAAGAGGCATCCTTTTTGAAGAATTGCAACCAATTAAACACATTTTCATATTAGTCATATAAAATCTTTTATTGAATATTGATAATAAATATTGGTAAAAAGTGACGCAATATAAAAACTTCAAAATAACAGCACTATTCTTTACGGTAAAAATATTCACCAACGCAGGGATGGCTAGCCGCGCGAAGCATTTTCTTGTGGTGCCCAGTTTTGCCTCAGGCGGCGCTGAGAGTAGGAAGTGAGATTTCTCTCAATAAATTTGATTTGAGCTGAAAACCATCACATTTCGCAAGAGAGGCATCCTTTCTGAAGAATTACATCAAATTGAACACATTTTCATATTAGTTATATAAAATCTTCTATTGAATATTGATAATAAATACTGATAAAAAAGCGACGCAATATAAAAACTCCAGGGTAACAGCACTATTTTTGCGGGAAAGATGCGTACCAAATCAGAAGGACGATCTTGTTTGCTTGTATTATCATTTAATATATAATAAAAATATCCAAGTTAATGAAGCTTTACATAATTAAATCTTAAACCAGGAGAGGTTAACATGAAATCCATTTCTATAAAAAAGATAATCGATGTTACCGAAGGGAAGTTATTTTCTGAAGAAACCGCTGCCGCTATCACATCCATCAGTGTTGACAGTAGAAAAATTGGCAAAGGAGCATTATTCATTCCTATTTGTGGGACAAAAATGGATGGGCATGATTTTATAGAGCAAGCTTTTTCTGCAGGAGCCACTGCAGCGCTAACTCAAAAATCTGACTACTTGCCCACAGGAAAAATTTTAATCCAAGTCGACAATACACTCGACGCATTACAGAAAATTGCGGCAGATTATAGAAAAAATTTTTCAATACCAATTATTGGTATTACCGGCAGCGTTGGAAAAACTAGCACCAAAGAGATGATCGCATCGGTGCTTTCAATCAAGTTTTGTGTTGCAAAAACAAAGGGTAATTTTAACGGGCAAATAGGGTTACCTTTATCGATATTTGAAATTGAGCAAAAACACCAGGTTGCAGTGATAGAAATGGGTATAAGCGAATTTGGAGAGATGTCGAAATTGAGCAAAATTGCTCTCCCAACTAAAGCAGTAATCACCAATATGGGCATCTCTCACATAGCAAATTTAAAAAGCCAAGAAAATATCTGTAAAGAAAAGCTTCATATTTTAGACGAATTTGAAAATCACGTGTCGGAGAAAGAAAAAGGCCAAACAGTATTTCTCAATGCGGACGACCCACTTTTAATGCACTTTGCTGAAGATATTTCTTGCCCCAAAATTCGTTTTGGGTTTGCCAAAAACGCTGACTTTCGCGCCAGCGATATCTCCTTTAATGAAAATTCTACCCATTTTAATTTAACGCATAAAGGCGTAAAAAAAGAAATGAAAATACCAGTTTTAGGTAAGCATAATGTGTATGGCGCCCTTGCCGCGATTGCCGTAGGATTTGACTTCGGGCTCTCATTAGAGGAGATAAAATCCGGTCTCTCGAATTACTCTGGTATTGCAATGCGGCAACAAATACATAAAATAAAGGGCCTAACCATAATCGACGACAGCTACAATTCCAGCCCAGATTCCATGAGAAGTGCAGTCAAATTATTGGAGCAATTCAAAGAAAAAGCTAGAAAAATAGCTATTTTAGGAGATATGTTGGAGCTTGGCGAGCGTGCCCAAGAAGAACACTATAAACTAGGTAAGTTTTTGTCTAAAAAAATAAATATTCTCTTAACCATAGGAAGTTTAGCGAAATACATCGCAAAAGGCGCAAAGGATAACAACTCATACATAAAAGTTCATTCACATTCAACAAAGCAAGAAACTATCTTTTGGTTAAAAAAATATTTGCTAAAGGACGACGTAATTCTAATAAAAGGATCTCGAGGAATGCACCTGGAGGAAGTCGTAAAAGCGCTTTTTGCTTAATTACCTACCTGAATTTATATAATATAATTAGTTAAAGTAACCATTTGACACATATTTATAGTTATAATTAAGATAAAGTTAAGGATCGTTTATGCTGCCAATGAAATACGCGTGCTCATTGGTACTTAAAACGATCAGAATTTTAAATTTATATTTTATAACGAAAGGAAGTAAATTTTATGAAATTTACCACAAAAAAGCTTATGTTACTTGTTTTCGCTGCATGTTTGTCCACCGCTACTTTACCCTCCCTACCTGTGAGCGGCGCTCCAACAGACGATGTTCATATGCAAACCCCTACGTTGTTCCCGGACCAGCAAGGAAACATTGTGTTATCTGTCATAACGCCCGATGCGCAAAGCGATGCGCGCTGGCTTGTGACTGTGATGTTATTCACTGTGCAGACGACGGACGTTACGGGGCCGTTGGCACCTATACCTATCCACATACGGAAAGGGCCGCCAGGCACAACGCACGGGCTACACGAAGCCCAAAGGGGAGCAGACTGGACACTGGTAGCCCTACACGCTCAGTGGGGTGACGCGCTGGGGTTCACACTGGCCACTCCGCGAATAAAACGAGACGGTCGGGCAACCCAAGGGAACGTGTATGCACACCTGGTTAGATTTGAGAACGGAGGATGGGGCCGGGGTACGAAGGTATTACTCAGTACCGCATACACGTTCAATACAACTGAAGACGTGGTATTTAAAGAGGAAAGAGGGCTACTGGGTGGGCCAGACGAGCTGACTCAACTGCTGACCAGCCACCTACAAGGCGCCGGCGGCTAAGTCGCGGATGGAGAGGCCCAATATTGATACTAAAGCCCAAATCATCTATCCATAAAAAGCCAGGTGGTAGATATGGTTTGGGCAATTTAATTTGCATTTTTCAGAAATAGTGCATAATCATCATTTGACACATATTTATAGTTATAATAAAATAATTTTCAAGATCGTTTATGCTCCCAACGAGATGCGCGCGCTCGTTGGTACTTAAAATGATCGAAATTTTAAATTTATATTTTATAACGAAAGGAAGTAAATTCTATGAAATTTACCACCAAAAAGTTTATGTCGCTTGTTTTCGCGGCCGGTTTGGCTGCTGCTACTTTAAAACCATCCACGGCGATGGCTGACGACACTTTTCAAGGCAATGGCCGAACCACCACTGTCTTGACTAGGAGGGCTGTGTGCGAACGGATACACCTACGGGGAATAGCGCCCCGGGGTGAGAACTCATTCTGCGCCGTAGAAGCCTAAATAGGATACCAACAGGAGGTCGGACCTCCGCACGGTATTCAACCGGCGACGGTGAAGTGGCTGACGCAAACAGGTGAACCTAGGATGCGGGAACCCCGTGTGGTACGCGACGGGACCTTACTGGACCTGACTGTGGCAGGCCAGCTGGGGGCGCCACTCGACGCACAGTTGGACGTGGCAGGACGGCCCGAGGGAGATGGGATCCCTATCGTAGCAGAGATAACTACAATGCTGTGCTCGACACAGCAGAGCGGAGTGAGAAGAGGGGCGGACGGGTTCCCTGTATTAAAAGGTCGGCCCACTGATATGGACCAACAGCCGCTGGTGGCGCTGATTTTCCTGTAATTGATTTGCTGCTAGCGCAAGAACACTAAAGGTCAGCTAGTTTAGAAATGCAAGCTGAAGATTCATCCTCGCGCTCTCTAGTCTATTGTTGTATACTCTTTGAATAAAGGTCCTGCCCAAACCGCCGCCCTGGTTATAATGTGACTGGTTCGAGCTATTTTATTTACGATCTCAGAGAATAATATATAATAACCACTTGACACATATTTATATCTATGATAAAACCATTTTTAAGATTGTTTATGCTCCCAATGAGGTGCGCGCGCTTGGCAGTGCTTAAACGATCGAAATTTAAATTTATATTTTATAACGAAAGGAAGTAAATTTTATGCAATTTTCTGCTAAAAAGCTTATGTCACTTGTTTTCGCGGCCGGTGTGGCTGCTGCTACTTTCCCCTCGCTCCGTGTGCTAGGTGGTAAACAGATCGTAAGAGCGCAACGGGCGTTAGAGATAGTGGGGTTCGATAAAGGCGTAGTTAGTGTACGAGTGAACGGGACAAGGCTAGAGCGCGACAACAGATGGTTGACACAGGCTCACGGCACGTACGATCTTGCATCGATAGCTGAGAGTTGCCGTCCGGCAGCAAGGACCTTATTTAATGCCCATGGAGACCCTTACGCCGGCGGACGCACTCATCCAAGCGTAATTGGCGCGCCCGCTGCACAAGGGCCAGATACGGCGAGCTTCCAGATCTACACCAATGACCGGGGCTACGATGATTGTGCGCTAGGAAACCCACAAGAGCGGCTAGATTACGTATGGGAAGTCGATCTATCTCCGGGACCGTGGCAGGCGGCCGCGACTTGCGATATAACAGTATTGAAATTCAAAACCGGCCATGACTTCCAACCTGGACATACGACCATGGAAGAATTGAGCGGAGATGTGGCCGATTCGGCGGCGGAAGCACTCGGTGTTCACTTATATTGTTTTCACCCAGATGGAGCCTTCACAGACGCCGGTCTACCTATATTGCGCGTTTGCGTAATGACGCGCGATGAGACCGCTGTAGTGGAACAAACTTATGATGTAAACCGCCACGGAATTTACACCGAGGAACAGCTCGAGAACATCGTGGACACCACGAGGCGACGGGAAATACCTCGCCAGCCAGGTCCACTGCACGGCGACGGATGACGTTCGGCTTTAAACCATGGGCGACACCGTGCTCCACACCCCATCCTCAGACGTAGATAGGCCGCAACTACCGCGAAAGTGCGATACGCTGGACGGATTATGAATAGCTAACCTATTGCTTGATTTTCACAGCACTGCTCAACTCGTTGCACACCTATAGGTTCCCTACAGGTGTGCGCGTTTTGGGCAATTTATTTACATTTTTCAGAAATAGCGCATAATCATCACTTGACACATATTTATAGTTATAATAAAATAAATCTCAGGATCGTTTATGCTGCCAATGAGATACGCATCCTTGGCAATGCTTAAACGATCGAAATTTAAATTTATATTTTATAACGAAAGGAAGTAAATTTCATGAAATTTTCCGCCAAAAAGTTTATGTCGCTTGTTTTCGCGGCAGGTTCGGCTGCTGCTACTTTACCCTCGCTATCTGTGCTAGGTGACCGATATACAGCGGATGGGCGAAGGGTCCAATTGACAGGGTTCGAGAACGGAACAATTGAAATGAGGCTGCTGGGGGGGAAGGCGTTCCATGCAGGCAGGTGGGCAGCGATTGTGGACACTGCATACTGCCTAGACACGATCGATCAAACTCATCTGACGGAGGCGACGGCGGCCACCGAGGACCCGGCGGACCTGAATGGATACGGCGCGTCGCATCCGCGAGTGAACGTAGTATCTGGTCCGAGTGGGCATACGTTCGAGGTCTTTAACCTGTTCACGTTCCAAGGCGGCTACGAGACAATAGTGATATCTCCACCAGGGGTGAGACTCGATGTTCTACTGCATGTCGATATGCGGCCGGGACCATTCGGGGCCGTGGCACAATGCCAAATTTTTTTGACGCGGCTCAACAACGATCGCACCTGGGCCAAGGGCACGTGCACACAAGAGAACGTACTGACTGACAGTTTGTCCGATTGTGGTAACGCGCTAGACCTGACGGTGCAGGCTTGTTTGCCGGGTGAGGTTGACCACTCGCCTGGGGAAAAGGTGTTTCGCGTGTTCTTCATAAATGAAGATGACAACCAGGTAATGTCAGAAAGCTATGATTTATCCCCGACCGGACGGTACGAAGAGCGCGAACTGCAAGCCATAGCTGACACTACTGGGAAGAGGGTGGTTTACCCAGCATTGAATGCCGTCTAACGGATTGTGCCCATCCTGAGGTGAACTCCGCCTCCAATCGATATCGTCTGTACCGTGCCGCCCCGCTAACACCATTCCCCATCTATATACGGGTAGAGTAAAGCTATTCTGTCGATTGATTTTCACAGCGCTGCTCAAATCGTTGCACATCGATAGTTTACTAAAGGTGTGAGCGGTTTGGGCAATTTAATCTTCATTTTTAAGGCCAACGACCTAACCGCTTCGTTTGCGACCGCTTGATCGAATCTGCCTCGGCCTTGAAACTCACGCACGTGCGCAGGTTTGGGCGTTTTAATTTACATTTTTCAGAAATATCGCATAAACATCACTTGACACACATTTATAGTTATAATATGATAAATTTTAGGATCGTTTATGCTGCCAATGAGATACGCATCCTCGGCGATGCTTAAACGATCAAAATTTTAAATTTATATTTTATAACGAAAGGAAGTAAATTTTATGCAGTTTTCTGCTAAAAAGTTTATGTCACTTGTTTTCGCGGCCGGTTTGGCCAGCGCTACTTCACTCTCGCTACATGTGGTAGGTAACCCGTTTGAAGGAACGGACAGGTGCATCACGTTTGACTCGTGCTCCAACGGCACCATCGGGTTATATATAAGAGCGAATACACCCGCTCCCGACGAGAAGTGGGTGGTGATCGTGCAGCCGGAATACCTATTAGACACCGCGCTCGATTTAAGCCAAGATGTAGCAGCGAAAATTATACGTCGGCCTGAAGGCATCGTCCCGTACATGACGCAGACGCGTGTAAGAGTAGATCTCCCGACGCACCCACGTTTCGAGGCATCCACTACTTCGACTTCCACCCCGATGCACACTGCCAGGGCATACAGAGAGGATAGAGGCCACGCGGGACTACTACTAGGGCTACCCGGGGCAGAAATGAGCGCCATGCTAAGGGTGGATGCACAATCAGGACCGATGGACACCGTTGCTCAGTGCGTCGTTACAGTTTTGAAGGTCAACGCCGACTGTGCAGAGCGAGAAGGTGAGTGGCCGGTAGACACAGTCCTTGCGGACGATCGGGAAGATGAGCCGAATTACTTAGTCGTGGTGGTACAGTCTTTTTGCACGGGGAAAATTAAAGTAGTGGGCGACGTTTCACCTGAAGGGCTGGACCCAGAACAACTGCGCGGAATGTGGCGGAATGAGTTGCGTATTTGCTTCCGCTCACTGGATAAGCCAGATACCGTGATAGAAACTTATAATTTAACGCTGGAGGATGGCTTCGATGCCACAGCACTGGCTGCCCGGGCTGAAATCGGCGAAAGGCCGATAACTAACCGGCCCGGCCATGGCGGATGATTATTTTGCGCCACGGTAAAGCGAGCCAAGGAACGTTCGAAATGCAAAGACGGGTGATATAAAGCTAACCTGTCGATTGATTTTCATACCATTGCTCAAATTTGTGCACACCTTTGACTATAAAGGTGTGTGCTGTTTGGGCATTTTAATTTGCATTTTTTCAGAAATAGTGCATAATCATCACTTGACACATATTTATATCTATGATAAAATCATTTTTAAGATTGTTTATGCTCCCAATGAGGTGCGCGCGCTCGTTGGTACTTAAAATGATCGAAATTTTAAATTTATATTTTATAACGAAAGGAAGTAAATTCTATGAAATTTACCACCAAAAAGTTTATGTCACTTGTTTTTGCGGCCGGTTTGGCTGCCGGTGCTAATGTCAACCCATCCACTGCCAACGCAAATGGTGACGATGTACCACCCTTTTCCGCTTGGATTGGGGACCCTCACATTGAAGGAGCGCAAGCGACAATCGACTACGAGGCTAACGGTGAGCTACGACCAAACGAATACTGGGTGGTCCACGTGAAGACAGGGTTGGTGGCACGCGATAGGCGCGTAACGCGAGAAGACGCCCCCGACGCACTGTTTAAGAACGACCCGAACACTAACCCACCAGAAGTTCGGCTCGGCGGCAAATACGACGACACCAGAGACTACTACGCCTCAGCGCCGCTAGGAGAAGGAGTCAAAGGACGAGTCGAAGTGCTGATGCAACAAGGTGCGAACCCACTCTCTGCGTTCGTGGTAGTGGAAATAATGAAAAGCTCAACCAGACAGACCCGGGGTAACGATGCTGGAAGGGGAAGCGCTCCACTCTACGCCGCGCAGACGAGTGATCCAAAACCGCTTCCCGGCCAGACCACATGGCGCTATTTCAAGTTTAACCCTCCCAGCGCCGTGAGGCCCTGGACGTAATGTAGCCCACAACCGCGGGAACTAACTGGGGCGACCTGGATAAGACCTACTAACTACTGCACCGTTAGTCGCTCAGCAGGGTTCGACCGAATGCTGCACGAGATTACCCGTCAGCCTGGTTAGAGCTATTTTATTTACAATCTTAGAGAATAATATATAATAACCACTTGACACACATTTATAGTTATAGTAAAATGAATTTTAAGATCGTTTATGCTCCCACTGAGATACGCGGCCTCGGCAATGCTTAAACGATCAGAATTTTAAATTTATATTTTATAACGAAAGGAAGTAAATTTTATGAAATTTACCACCAAAAAACTTATGTCACTTGTTTTTGCGGCCGGTTTGGCTGCTGCTACTTTAAAACCATCCACGGCGATGGCTGATCCAAACACCCGGACCGACCGCGAGGTGACACTCATCGCGCAGGACGACCGAGGAGGTACCCTGTCACTGAAAACGGAATACCCGGGCGAACGAGGTGTGTTTTGGGCGGTGGAGGTATACACGTACTACGCTCACGTTGATGACTTGGGACCCGTGACTGGGGCGCCTAATCTGATCGTGAGCACGCCCGCGAGCGAGCCGGATAGACTGTTGTCGGCGTACCATGACAACATCAGCGGTAGCGCGAGGGACATGATTGTACTTGGGAAACTGGAACAAGCCCTAGATATGGAAATCAGCGTAAACCGACACACAGCGGAAGAACGGCACCCGATTATCGTATGTGTAGAGGTAATGAATTGCTCAACGGATCAGCGCGGAACAAAGCGCGGGGATGGCCCGTGGCCCGTCCTCGACGAGGCGCCCGGAGACCGCAACAACGACTCCCTGTGTGTCGAGTATCGCTTCTAAGAAATAGATGATTAATTTGCTGCTGTTGTAACAACACTAAAAGTAAGCTAAATTAGGAATGCTAGATGAAAATTCATCCTCAACCTTCCCTAGTCTACTGTTGTATATCCTTTGAATATTAGAGAATAATATATAATAACTACTTGACACATATTTATAGTTATAGTAAAATAAATTTTAAGATCGTTTATGCTGCCAATGAGATACGCGTGCTCGGCGATGCTTAAACGATCGAAATTTTAAATTTATATTTTATAACGAAAGGAAGTAAATTTCATGAAATTTACCGCCAAAAAACTTATGTCACTTGTTTTCGCGGCCGCTTTGGCCGGTGCTGCAACCTCACGGAATGCAGCGAGTGCTCCGCCTCAACTTACTGACCGCTCCATAAGCGTGGAAACGGGTGAAAAAGGTAAGACCATAATATCATTCCATGGAGATCCATGCGGTGCTAATATGCGCTGGAAAGCCTGCGTGGATCCGGGATACTATAATCCTGTACTCCAAAATGGCGAAGAGCTCACACCTCCATTCGAGTTCGCCGAACGACACGGGAGGACGGTGGAGGTTAGAACCGGAGGCTGTCGTACGGCGGACGGAAGCTTCAGGGCGAGATCAAAAAGATTCTACGGTGAGCCGGGCGCGGCTATCGATGGACGATTTACTGTGAGTGGTCCTCATCAAGATTTTGGTCGAGTACACGGCCAAGTTACCTTGGAAAAGACACGAGTTCTCGCAGACGCACCGGGTGAGCCATCCGGCCTAAGCGACCAACAGGCTGCGGTGGAGTACAGTGCAAATTTTGACAACGACGAGGACTACCTACGCTACGAAGTAACTACGGACGGTGAAAATTATACGGAACTCACGTTCGTTCCACGATACGAGGGAACAGCTTGAAATGGTGGGGTGATCTGCCGGTTAGGAGGGCACTCGAGGAGACGAAACTGGTAGACGGGCACCATAAAGGCGCCGAGACCCACTAGCACGGCGATAGATTAAGCTCGATCGTCTGCAGGGATGAACGCCGCCATGAAGACCTGCAAGTTGCACGTCTTGCACAACTTCATGAACTGATCTTGCAAGGTATTATCCAGTATGCCCGAATCATCTGCACCTTGCAACACAGGTGATATGTATGGTTTGGGCGCTTTAATTTGCATTTTTTAGGAAATATCGCATAATCATCACTTGACACAAATTTATAATTATAATAAACTAAATTTTAGGATCGTTTATGCTGCCAATGAGATACGCGTGCTCGGCGATGCTTAAACGATCGAAATTTTAAATTTATATTTTATAACGAAAGGAAGTAAATTTCATGAAATTTACCGCCAAAAAGTTTATCTCACTTGTTTTCGCGACCGGTTTGGCTGCCGGCGCTACTTTCAAAAGCCTCTCGGCGAGGGCTAACACTTTTACCGGCAATGACCGAAAGGCAACAGTCACGCATTTCGGGGATGGCGGCGCCCGGGTGGTGGTCGAAGGGGACCAACCGCTGAAAAAAAACGTTTTCTGGGTCTTAGAAGTCTTGGCGTGCCATCTAAGCCAACCAGGCGCCCAACCGGTGGACGTACCTCCATATCTGACCATTCGCACCCCCGGAGATGCTCCGAACCTGGTGTTAAAGGAGTTAAGCGCAGGCTCGGAGGGAAGCCTAACCGGGCAAACTCTCGTGGGCAAATGGGGGCAACGGCTTGAAGCGCAAGTCGCCGTTGACCGACGGCCGGGCGGACCGATACACCCTATCTCGCTAGTGATACGTGTCATGGAATGCTCCGGTAGACAGGCAGCAGTCTCAGGGGGGCAAGATGGGTACCCGATACTAGAAGACCAGCCAACCGATAGGCACGGCCGTCCACTGGATGCACAGATAATGATCCCATAGACCGATGATTGATTTGCTGCTGTCGCGAGAACACTAAAGGTCAGCTAATTTAGAAATGCAAGATAAAAATTCATCATCACGCTCTCTAAGTCTATTATTGTATACTCTTTGAATAAAGGCCAATCCCAAACCAACGCCCTGGTTATAGTGTGACTGGTTTGGGCAATTTAATTTACATTTTTCGGAAATAGTATATAAAATTGCTTGATAATTATTTATAATTATAGTAAAATATTATTAAGATCACTTATGTTATCAATGGAATGCTCGCTCTAATTGATACTTAAAAGATCAAAATTTATATTTTAAAAATGAAAGGAAGTAATTTTATGAAAATTGCGAATTATGCTAAAAAACTCATCTCCCTTGCATTCGCGGCCAGCTTGGCCAGCACCGCCTTAACTCACATAAATGCCGCTGGCTACAATGAAGGGTCCGTAAAATTCAAAGTCACCGATACCGATATAGTTCTAAAAGTTCAAAGCGAGCGCCCTGCTAGCACTGCATATCAATGGATGTTGACGATCGATGTTTATTGGCACATCACTCACACTTTGTCGCTTCCTTCAAAATCGCCCAAAGTTGTGTTTATCCCTGCTAGGCCCGATTGTGGCTCCACCAGACTGCACACATCCATCGACAGAGGACTGAACTGTGGCACAAATTATACGTATACCTGTCAAAACGACAAAGCTTTAACAGGGGAGGTTCACGTTGCGCGGTTTGGACCGCAAGGTGAAGAAGCGTATGTGCAGTGGCAGCTCACGCTCGTTCCTACGGCGGGTAACTCTCAGTTGATGCTTGCCGAACCCAATCTTTCAAATGGTGTGGGTGTGTATCTAGGAAAATTTTATACGCGATTCACCTGAGCTTACAGCAATTTTGGCGTGCCAGAAATGCAGCCACGCCACCGGTTTGCGCGAAATTACAATATGGATGCTTGGCCCGCATAAAAAAGTAATCGCCTGGCCAAGCTTCACTAGGCGGATTAAAAAAACCTTACAACAGACCCGAATGCCCAACTCAGCGTGCACCTAGATTTCCTATAGGTGTGCGCGGTTTGGGCATCTTAGTTTGCATTTTTTTGGAAATAGTGCATAATTATCGCTTGACACATATTTATAGTTATAATATGATAAATTTTAAGATCATTTATGCTGCCAATGAGATACGCGTGCTCGGCACTAAAGGTCAGCTAGTTTAGAAATGCAAGATAAAAATTCATCCTCACACTCCCTAATCTATTGTTATACACTCTTTGAATAAAGGCCTAGCCCAAACCACCGCCCTGGTTACCGTGTGCCTGGTTTGGGCAATTTAATTTGCATTTTTTGGAAATAGTGCATAATTATTACTTGACACATATTTATAGTTATAATATGATAAATTTTAGGATCATTTATGCTCCCAATGAGATACACGTCCTCGGCGATGCTTAAACGATCCGAATTTTAAATTTATATTATAACGAAAGGAAGTAGATCTTATGAAATTTTCCGCTAAAAAGCTTATATCACTTGTTTTCGCAGCCGGTTTGGCTGGTGCCTTCTTACCTGTGCATGCCACTCCAACAGCCAACACACCGACGAACACCCTTACGCTGCGACCGGGCCAGAAAGGACAGGTTGTATTATCTCTCAATACGACCCAGGCGCAGGACGACGCGCGCTGGCTCGCGGTCGTGGATCTATCGACTTTAGAGATGCCGTGGATTAAGGGAGAGCTGGTACCCATAGGTGCCGACATAAATAAAGGGGCGCCAGGGACTACGAACCGGCTCGTGGGTGGTTTGGTACGTGGCCCAGACTGGGTGGCAGTGGCTATGGAGGGCGATGAAGGTAAAGCGCTGGGATTCACAATGGCACTGCCGCGCATAAAACGAGACTTACGGGCAACCAAGGGGATAATATTCCTGTACCAGTTTAGGATTGAGTACGACAAACATGGGGAACGAGCGGATAACGTAATATTCCATGACGCATACAGTTTCTGCACATTAAAAGACGTGGTAACAAAAGAGGAGTTGTTACGCCTCCCCGGAAGAGACGGACTGAAGAGACTGATGGCGGCCATCGGATTCGACTACAGCGGGGCAGACGTCAACGCTGACGCACCCTGTTAATACAGAAGCCCAAAGCATCGACACCCAAATAGCAAAGTGGTAGATATGGTTTGGGCAATTTAATTTGCATTTTTTCAGAAATATCGCACAATCATCACTTGACACATATTTATAGTTATAATAAAATAAATTTTAGGATCGTTTATGCTCCCAACGAGATGCGCGCGCTCGTTGGTACTTAAAATGATCGAAATTTTAAATTTATATTTTATAACGAAAGGAAGTAAATTTTATGAAATTTACCGCTAAAAAGTTTATGTCACTTGTTTTTGCAGCCAGCTTGGCTGGAACAGGGGTACCCTCGCTTTCTGTGCTAGGTAACCCGCCTGAAGGAAATAACCGGGGCATCGAGTTGGTGGCTTTCAGGAACGGCGAAGCCACATGGAGGCTGAGCGGGGCGGAGGTGGGCCCGGACAGACGATGGTGTGTAACTGTGTTTAGCGAATACCTTTTAAATTCTGTCGCGGTCGACGACATGCAGGAGGCCAAGGGAGTATTAGGTGACCCGGACGAACCGGACGACGACGATGGCACCGTAGGGGTCTACCCGCCCTTCAGCTTCGAAGCTGTTCCGAATGGGCCGGACGCGCTAATTTTTCGCAAGTTCGAGCGCGAAAACTGCCCCGAGAAACATGCCATAGGGGCACCGGGGGCGCCACTCGATATTTGGCTGACAGCCGATGTGCGGCCGGGACACTTTGGGGCCGTGCCACAGTTCGAGGTGGACGTGCAGCTGCTGAATAACCACCGTAGCTGGACAATGGGGAAGTTTACCGACGACAGCGTCCTAGATGACAGTGTTGAAGATGCATCTGCTTCACTAGACGTGACGATAGAGGCGCATCTCACGGGTGAGGTAGAACCTGCAACAGGGCAACCTCAGCTGCGTGTGGTTGTCCTAGATCCAAATGACCTACATTACGTGGTACAAACTTGGACCCTGACGCCAAACGGGCACTACGATAGAGAGCAACTACGAGCGCTCGAGGACCAAACTCGGCGGCGGATTGATTACCGACGGCTAGATCACCCGCTGGTTCCTGTCGAGACAGATTTGGAACAAGAACACGTTGGTGCTGACCAAGGTAGGTAATAGCAGCGACCTGCAGCAACGCCCGCTGGATGACGCTTACAGAGCCGGAAGGTGGGAAGCAATCCGATTGCTTGGTTTGAATTACCGTCCTAGATCCAAACGACCGACATTACGTGCTAGGGTCTAGGACAGTTCAGCTAGGCGGGGGCTTACGACAAAGCTCAAATGGACGCAGTAACTGACCAACGTACGCGCCTGATTGATTAAAGACTGCTTTGATGTCCCGGTGGTTCCTGTCCAGACCGATATGGAACAGGAGCACGTTGGTGATGACCCAGGTAGGTAATAGCAGCAACGCCCGCCTAAATCCACCGAACTATAAGGTCGCTCAACCGCGCTCCTATTGTTTGGTTTGCAACACATTGCTCAAACCTGCAGCGAGGCGCACGGTACGTGCCGTGAGCCGGTTTGGGCATTTTAATTTGCATTTTTAGGAGATAATACATATTGACATATAGTTATATCTATGATAAAATAATTTTCAAGATCGTTTATGCTCCCAATGAGGTACGCGTGCTTGGCAATGCTTAAACGATCAAAATTTTAAATTTATATTTTATAACGAAAGGAAGTAAATTTTATGAAATTTTCCGCTAAAAAGCTTATGTCGCTTGTTTTTGCAGCCGGTTTGGCTGCCAGTGCTACTTTTATCAACGCCGAGGGAGGACCGGTAGACTGGTCAGGAACGGCCAGATCGGCGGTAGTCACCAATACAACACATAATGGAGGGACAGTTCATGTCACCGGCGCGGACACGGGGCGAGATTACGTGTTCTGGTGCTTGCATGTCACCGCGGAGTACGAAACTGACGAGGCACTGCCTAGATACACTTGGGCTCCGATAGTACGAGTAACCACCGCGACTGGCGACTACAAACGGCGCTTGACATGCTTCGACAACCTGTCGAAAATGGGAACGCGTACCATGATTTCCTACGGGCATACGGACGAAAAACTGGAAGCAGACATAACAGCTATGCCGAGCCCGTATGGCCCGCAGCTTCCGGTTATATTACGGGTCGAGGTAAGGCGTTGCAGCACACGGGAAATAGAACATTATAACGGGGACATATTGCCGATCGTTAACAGGGAGCCCCAAGATTCGGCGAAGAAACCGCTCGTACAGACTTACCGCTTCGGCGCTATAACAGATTAATGTTCTGCGGTCGAACACACACTGGATGGCAGCGAGTTTGGAACGGCGAGATGAAAATTTATTCTCAACCTTCTCCTC
Source organism: Oscillospiraceae bacterium (assembly GCA_031266365.1). Classification (GTDB taxonomy): domain Bacteria; phylum Bacillota; class Clostridia; order Oscillospirales; family Acutalibacteraceae; genus JAISBE01. The sequence continues at coordinate 16,627 of JAISBE010000009.1, read as the reverse complement.
TAGCCTAGTGTTGTGTACTCTTTGAATAAAGGCTTAGCCCAAACAACTGCCCTGGTTACCGTGTGCCTGGTTTGGGCAATTTAATTTGCATTTTTTTGGAAATAATATGTAATAACTGCTTGACAAATATTTATATCTATGATAAAATTAATTTCAAGGTCGTTTATGCTGCCAATAAGGTACGCGTGCTCAGCGATATTCACACCCCCAGAAGCGGTAGCTGCTGCAGAAGGCTACACATAAATTATAGTGAGGAGGAATTACAATGCCATAAGGTTTTGCCATACGTTTAATTATAAATGGTTAAGCTTGGCAAAAAAATTGAAGCTGTTAAAATCATATTTAAAAAAGGAGTTATAAAAATTATGTTGAAATTATTTACCAAAACTTTAGCGATTTTTCTTTCCGTAGGAATGCTGGCCGTGAATTGTGGTGCAGTTCTGAGGCTATGTCCACTGTTATACGACGACGAAGTTGAAGATGACATTATGATACACAACCCAAATCATCTTGAAGAGCATCCAAAATTGGCGCGTGTAGGTCGAGCACGGCTACCCGGTGAGACTGACATCGAGTACAGCAATCGCACTGGGCTGCTCATACCAGCAGGTATAATGATGCACTCAACAGCTATGCCAGGGGTGACGCCGCAAGAGTTACGGGATCAATGGAATGTTCCCACGGGGCGAGACGTGGGGGGTCCATTTCATTTACGACGCTTACAGAATAAAACGCGTTCTGTATGAGGACAGACGAACATGGCATGCTGGTGGCCCTGCGAATAGCACGTACTTTTCCAGCAAGATGTGCGAGGCGCACACTATGAGATATAACGAGGACTACAGTGTCAAGGGCGACTATGTTCCTCAGGATCCGGGGAATCATGCCTATTTCAACGCTGCATTAAGGAATGGTGTTAGACTATGTATCTATTTATGTATCAAATATGATATAACTCCGGCGAATATTCTGAGCCACGCGGAGGGGTATCAGCAAGGTATCGCGTCTAATCATAGCGATCCCACTCATTGGTGGAGCTTACATGGAGTTACCATGGACGTGTTCCGGAATTTGGTAGAAAGAGGGCTAGCAGGCGAAAATGTTGCATTTAATTATGGACCGCTAGCAGGTGGAGATCCAGTACAAGTAGTTGATGAAATTGTGGAACACGAAGATCCAGCACGAGTAGTTGATGAATTTTTGGAACGCGGAGATCCAGCACAATTAGATGATGAATTTTAGGAACAATAATTAAAAACTAAAAGCTGGTGCCTCGTAAAAGAGGTGCCATCTTTTTATTAAGCGAAATGTTGAGTGAAGTTTGATTTTATTTTTTGAATATCAAAAATACGATTGGATAATTATAGCATTCAACCAGTTTGGCCATGGTTTTTCAACTTTGCTTTTGTATTTGGCTATACTTGTGCAATCGAGCTCATATATAACCTATTGGTATCAGTTGAGATCACTGTATATGAAAGCCAATTCTCTCTTTTATGAACCCTCATTTCCAAATTTTTAAAAAAGAAGGGAAGTAAATTTCATGAAATTTACGGATTGCATTAAAAAGCTTATGTCTTTAACTTTTGCGGCCAGCTTAGCCACTGCTACTTTACCGTCAATGACCGCTAAGGGTGTCGACAAGCACTTCGAAATACTGGCTTACCTGCTCAAGCCGGAAAATATTCATCTGCACGTACGCGGCACGCCCGCGGGGTTGGATCCGACGCACTTTACCGTGATACGATTTGCCTGGAAATTGCGGCCAGAAAACACACATAGTGTTAACACCATAGTGATCGAAGACACCAAAGACACCGATGGCACGATACGCAATGACAGAGATCATGGAACGCTGTATCTGATCAGCAGAGAAGGAGAGCGTGCTGCCGGCGGACATGTACACCTTGACCTGATAGACTCGGGACTGGGTGCACAACTTGAATGCGTTGTGACAATATTCACTTGTTCGACCGACCAAGAACTCTACATGGGCACGGGAGGGTATCGCCAACGCACAAGGCGCATCGATTTTGATCGCCTAGAAGACGTAACAGACGAACCATACACCTGGACATATCCGGATCGATAGGTGATAAAAATTTCAAAGTTAATGTTTTTGAATTAGTATTTTTGAAAAAGTAAGGAAATAAATTTCTTTGCGCTTCAGGCTAAATCGGCAATAATAGAAATAATCCGCTATTCGTCGTAAGGCTCCTGTAGCTGCGCTGTAAAACGCATATATTCGCCCTGCCAGTGCAGCGGCACGCTTCTTGCCTCTCCGTGCCTATTTTTCGCTATAATACACTCTCCGCTATTTTTGTCTTCGCTTTCTGGGTCGAAATCTCCATAATAATCTTGCCTATAAAGAAACATAACAATATCAGCATCCTGTTCGATTGACCCCGAGTCTCGTAAATCCGATAGCAATGGCCTGTGATCGGCCCGCTGTTCGCTTGCACGGGAGAGCTGAGATAGCGTCATTACTGGAACATTAATCTCCTTTGCCATAATTTTTAAATTCCTTGTGATCTCAGAAATTTCTTGAACTCGATTATCGGTTTTTCTTATTCCAGACATCAACTGTAAATAATCGATAACCACTAAGTCGACGTCTTTTAACCGGCGAAGCTTAGCCTTTATCTCAGGGACAGTTAATCCGGGAGTGTCGTCTAGGTAGATTGAAGATTTTGATAGGATATCCCCTGCCTCTATGAGCTTGAGCCATTCTTCTTCATCTAATTTTCCAGTTTTAAGTTTTGTACCATTGAGCATAGCTTCTGTGGCAAGCATTCTGGAAACTAACTGTTCTTTGGTCATTTCAAAAGAAAAAAACGCGACCTTTTTACTTTCTCTAACAGCAACGTGCCTTGTTATATTCAAAGCGAAGCTCGTTTTTCCCATACCCGGTCTTGCGGCGAGCAAAATGAGATCAGAGCGATTAAGTCCCGTGATTATTTGATCGAGATTGGAAAGTCCAGTCGATATAGCACGATATTTATCGCCGTCCGGGGAATTCAGCATATCTAATCTATCAAAAGTTTCGATAATTACTTCGTTGATTTTTTGCAATCCCTGCATATTTTTTCCACGTCTTATATCAAAAATCTTTTGTTCTGCGGCATCGAGAAGGATATTCGCAGGTACCGCCCCTTCAGTTGCATCTTCTATAATTTCACGCGCTGTTAAAATTAACTTGCGTATATCGTATTTATCTCTGATTATTTTTGCATAAACTTCAGCATGAGAGATCGACGGAACGATTTGAGATAACTGCAACAAATAAGTTTTGCCGCTCGCTTCATCAAAAGCTTCGTCTAGTTTTAGCCGCTCAAGGACTGTTACGAAGTCTATCGGTTTGCCCGCAGTGAACATATCGAGCATGGTTTCATATATCACTTTATGATTTGCAAGATAAAAATATTCTGATCTCGGCAAAATTTCCGCCACATAATCTAGGCAGTTTGCATCTATTAAAACTGCCCCTAAAACAGATTGCTCCGCCTCAGCGCTAAACGGAAATGAAGGGTTTGAATAAACAGAATCGCTAGCAATATCCATAAATATCCACCTATTATTAAACTTATTTACCTATTTATGCTAATTTTTTAAGATAATTTTACTAAAATTTAAGCATTTAGTTCTTCATTAACAGTTACATGAACTTTTGCAGAAATCCCACTCGGAAGCTTAACTTCACATTCATATGTTCCGAATGCCTTTATATCTTCATTTACAAAAATTTTCCTTTTATCAACAGAAATCGCAAAAGCTTTTTTTAATTCTTCTGCTATTTCTTTCGTTGTTATGGACCCAAAAAGCTTTCCTGCTTTTCCTGCCTTGGCATGAAATGTTAAGGTTTTATTTTTTAATTTTTTGGCTATTTCCTTCGCCTTTAAAATTTCTTGTTCCAGTTTATGTTGTTTTGAAGCCTGTGCGACTTTGAGATCGTTTATCGCGCCAGCTGTGGCCTCTTTGGCCATTTTTCTCGGCAACAAAAAATTTCTCGCATACCCAGCGGAAACCTCCAAAAGCTGCCCTTTTGCCCCCGTGCCCTTTATATCTTCTAAAAGTATAACTTTCATGAATTTTCCTCCTGATTTTAATTTTATTTGACTATAATTTCTTTTCTAAGTGAAAGTGGTTATAAACAGCTTGTGCCACCGATTTTGTTAATCCAGGTGCTAGTTTAAGTTCGTATGGTGCCGCGTTTTTGATATTATCGACCGATTTAAAAAACTCAAGGAGGAATTTTGCGCGCCTTTGCCCCACACCTGGTATCGATAACAACACGCTAGATATTTTCTTTTTTCTCATGCTTCTGTGATAACCTATAGCAAAGCGATGCACTTCATTCTGCATTAGAGAGATAAAATTGAAAATTCGGTTTGATTTTATTGGAATTTTTTTTGCATCTGTTGCCATAGCATTGGTCTTGTGTTTTATGTCTTTAACCATTCCATAAACTGGGATTGAGCCATACCCTCGGAACTTCAGTAAACTTTTCACTATTCTGACGTGCCCTCTTCCCCCATCCAGTAGAATTAAATCTGGTAATTTCCCAAACCCAGCATTCTCTTCTTGTTTTTCATACTCATTAAAGCGTCTATCTATCATTTCACACATGGAACCGTAATCGTTTTGGTTGGCTATACTGTTAATTTTAAATTTTTTATATGCAGATCTCAGCGGCTCTCCATTTTCGAAAACAACCATACCTCCAACATTGTTTTCCGCCCGCAGGTTTGAGATGTCATATGCCTCTATGTAATTAGGGATTTTATCCAGATTTAGTAAATCTTGCAAGCTTTTTAAATTAATATTGTTTTTGTTTAGCTGACTAAACCTTTGAACTAAACTCTCTTGTGCATTATTTTGGCACATTCTTACAATTTTAACCTCTTCTCCTCGTTGAGGCACTTTAACTTTTATCTTTTTCCCGGCTTTATTAGAAAGCCATTCACAAAGAATCTCCACGCTCTCCACATCTCCATCAACAGAAATTTGAGCCGGAATATCCTTTTTTAGCAAGTAATATTGCTGTATAAATTCCGAGCGAGCGATATTTATTTCTTCAACATGATTAAAAAAGAACGTTTCTCTATCGCAAAAATTGCTGTCTGAGAACCTAAAAACCTCAAAACAAGTCATATCTTCTTGTCTAGCCAGAGCGATGATATCTTGATCTTTAAATTTTGTTGCGACAACTTTTTGTCTCTCTTTAATACGCTCAATTGCCCTTATCTTATCTCTGAAACCAGCTGCACGCTCAAAATCTAAATTTTCTGCGCATTGTTTCATTTTATTTGCCAGCTCTTTAATAGACGAAGCTTTATCACCTTTCAAAAAATTTATGGCTTCGCTTAAAGACTCCAAATATGCTTCTCTGCTGATCTTACCAGAACAGGGAGCTGAGCATTGGTTTATGTGATAATTCAAACAAGGCCTGTTTTGAGCTGATTTTAAATGCCCTTTAAGGGTTGATTTTCCAAAAAATTGCTTATTGCAGCGGGGAAATTTAAAAATTTTACACACTTCATCAATCGATTGTTTGACAATATGCGAACTGGTATACGGTCCTAGATATGTGGCGCCATCTTCAAAAACATGTTTTGCTTGAAAAATTCTAGGCCAAGGTTCATTTGTTATTTTGATATAATTATAGCCCTTATCATCTTTTAACATGATATTATATTTAGGCTGATACTGTTTTATCAAGCTACATTCTAAAACCAAAGCTTCGAATTCGCTATCGGTTAAAATATAAGAAAAATCTTGTATATGAGATACCATTTTTTTCACTTTATTTTGCTGATTGCGGTCTGATCCAAAATAGCTGCTGACTCTATCTTTCAAAAATTTTGCTTTTCCGATATAAATAACTTTTCCAGAAAGCTCTTTCATAATGTATACTCCAGGACTCATTGGAAGCGTTTTACATTTATCACGCAGTTCAGCAATACGTTTATCCACAAAAATCCCTCCATAAGAAGCATTATGAAACACTTTTAACCGAGTTGGTATTTCTGAAAAACATCTATATATATTATAAACAAATCCAAGCTAAACTATCAACTCCAATGCAAAAAAGGCATGACAAATCTATGGTTACCTAAAAATTAAAAACACCGCTTACAATGCGGTGTTTTTGTGCTTACAAAATGTTAACTGTCTACTCTATTTCTGTAAACCCTGATTCAACTAACTTAACTAAAGCTTCGACTGCAGTATCTTCGTCATTGCCGTCCGCAATAATTTTAATTAGAGTTCCACCGATTATCCCAAGCGAAAGAACGCCTAAAAGACTTTTAGCATTAACTCTTCTTTCTTCTTTCTCTACCCAGATCGAAGATTTGAACTCGTTTGCCTTTTTTATGAAAAATGTTGCGGGGCGAGCATGCAATCCGACTTGATTTTTAACCTGAACATCTTTAACGTACATCATTATCCCTCCCTTACTTTGATAATAAATTTAAAAGCGTTTTGAACTTTAAATATAAAAAATTAAACTTTTAATCTTTATTTTTGAGAAATTATTTTATAAGATCTGGACGGCATTTTTCAGTGACAATAAGAGACTGTTGCTGTTTCCACTCGGCTATATTCGCGTGATGCCCGCTCAAAAGCACTTCTGGAACGGAACTTCCTCTCCAAATTGCGGGTTTAGTATATTGGGGATACTCCAGCAGTTTGTTGGAATGACTTTCCTCATTAAAACATTCTTCATTGGAGAGGACTCCTGGAGTAAGGCGACTTATAGCATCCACTAAAATTATCGCCGGGATTTCACCTCCAGTGACAACATAATCCCCAATTGAGATCTGTTCATCTATGAATACCTCTAAAATTCTTTCGTCGACGCCTTCATAATGCCCGCACAGAATCGCTAAGTTATCGAATTTCGCAAGCTCAGTTACCTTTTTATGGTTCAAAACTTGCCCTTTTGGTGACATATAAATAAATCTGGGTCGGCAGCCGATTGCTTCGCAAATCACTTCAAAACAAGCTGCAATCGGCTCGGCCAGCATCAACATCCCTTTGCCGCCTCCATAAGGTTTATCGTCGACCCGGTTATGCTTATCATTTGCATAGTCTCTAATCTGGTGACAGTTTATCGAAATAGACCCTTTTTTTCTAGCCCTGCCGATAATACTTTCGCTAAAAAAAGTCTCACATAGCTGAGGAAAGAGCGTGAGAATATCAATCCGCATTTTCAAAAATCCCTTCTATAGGGCGTATTAATATTTCTTTTTTTTCAATATCAACGTCAATAACCACTGTGCTTACAACAGGGATCAAATAACTTTTGCCAGATTTTGAAGTTACCTCATAAATATCATTGGCTCCGGTTTTTAATACTTTCGTGATTTTTCCATAATTTCTTTTTGTGTCGATATCATAAACAGTGCTGCCAATAATATCCTGGATGAAATATCTTCCATTTTCTAGTTTAACATCTTTTTTGAATATATACAATATCTTTCCTATTAATTGTCTGGCTTGTTCTAAAGTATCTATTTCGTGCAGCTTTAGCAATACTAAAGATTTATGCACACGAGAAAAATCGACCTTTAATTTGAGGTTCACCTTATTCTCATCATCGATAAAATATAATTCAGAAAATTCACATAAAAATTCTGGCTCATCGCACCATGGCACAACGCGAACTTCACCTTTAATGTTATGAGTCCCAACAATTTTTCCGATTTCTAAATATTTTTTCATATAAAATTCTCTTTTACATTGATAACTCAAAGCCCAACATCAAAAAATCAATTGATTTCTATCTGTATTTTAGGGCCATTGCGAGCTGCCGCGCGCAATACCGTGCGAATAGCCGTTGCAATCCGGCCTTGCTTACCAATAACCCTACCCATATCTTCACTGGCGACATGAAGATGATAAACTTTCACACCGTCTTCGTTGACTTCATCAGCATCCACCTCAACATCATCCGGATTTTCAACTAAACCGCGAGCAATCACTTTTAACAAATGCGTCAAAGATACACCCCCTTCTGTGTAGCACGCAAAATCAATTGTGCAAGTTCATAGAAAATCGCTGCACTATATTATTGCATGCTTTTTAAGTAGTGCCTTCACAGTATCAGTCGGCTGTGCGCCATTTAAAATCCATTTTTTTGCCTTTTCAGCATCTATTTTTACAAGATAAGGCTCTACCATAGGGTTATAGTAACCTATTTCTTCGATAAACCGCCCATCGCGCGGATACCTAGAATCTGCAACCACTATGCGGTAGAAGGGAGATTTTTTTGCCCCCATTCGACGAAGTCTAATTTTTACTGCCATGTTTTTACCTCCATTATAAATTAATTTAAAAAATAGGTTATTTTATTTATCCAAGGGAATGTGATATTTTTATAATTTAAACTGGGTTATTTGAAATTATTCATACCACCAAGGCCTGGTAGACCCATCATTTTCCTTTTTTTCCCTTTCGGACCAAATTGTTTGATCATCTTTTGCATGCCTTCTAACATTTTTAGAAGATGATTCACATCTTCAACTTTCATACTACTACCTTTTGCAATACGCTTTTTTCGCGAAAAATCTATAATACCAGGTTTTTCCCTTTCGCCTGGTGTCATAGAAAATATGATCGCGCACATTTTATCTATTTGCCTGTCGTCAATATTAATATTATCTAATTTGTTTTGCACTCCGGGAAATTTAGATAAAATTGATTTAAGCGGGCCCATCTTCCTGATTTGATTAAACTGAGTCAATAAATCGTTAAAATCTAGCTTATTTTGGACCAATTTATGGGCAAATTGTTCTGCCTTTTTTTTATCTAGCTTACTCTCAGCCTCCTCAATTAAAGTTAACACATCACCCATACCGAGTATTCGCGACGCCATTCTATTGGGATGAAATAGCTCCAAATTTTCAAGTTTTTCCCCTGTGCCAACAAATTTTATGGGTTTTCCAACAACTGCACGAATTGAAAGCGCAGATCCACCACGCGTATCGCCATCTAACTTAGTGAGTATTACCCCTGTGATATCTAACAGATCGTCAAACGATTTGGCAACATTCACGGCATCTTGACCCGTCATTGCATCAACAACAAGTAAAATTTCGGTCGGTTTAATTTCAAATTTAATCTTATTAAGCTCATCCATTAGCTTTTCATCTATATGCAGCCTTCCTGCAGTATCTAAAATTATGATATCGTTGCCGTGATCTTTAGCATAAGCGACGGCATTGCGAGCAATTTTGATAGGATTTTCGTTGCTCATCTCAAAAACTGGAACTTGAACTTTACTTCCTAAAACTTGAAGTTGGGTAATAGCCGCAGGCCGATAAACATCACATGCCACAAGAAGCGGCCTATGCCCAAATTTTTTTTGAGAAAGAGCGAGTTTCGCCGCGTGGGTCGTTTTGCCTGATCCCTGAAGACCACATAGCATAATAATGGTCGGAGGCTTTGAAGACACTTCAAGGCGCACCTGCTGTTTACCCATCAAATCGCAGAGCTCTTCGTTCACAATTTTAATCACCATTTGAACTGGAGTTAAGCTTTCCATAACCTGCTTACCTATCGAGCGCTCAACAATTTTATTGGTAAAATCTTTAGCCACTTTGTAGTTAACGTCCGCCGCTAACAGGGCCAAACGCACCTCACGCATAGCGTCTTGCACATCTTTTTTTGAAAGTTTCCCTTTTGCCTTCAAGCGTTTAAAGGCTGCTGACAATTTTTCAGAAAGACCTTCAAATGCCACCTTCATCTCTCCTTTTTACTCGCTAATCGAAAAACAGCAACTCACTCAAGCAATTCTAAAGCCACTTTTTCTATCTCTTGCGCGCAATTATAAATATCTTTTGAAAATATAAATTTTTTATTGCATTCTTTTATTTTTCGCGCCTCTAAACAAATTTCCTCTAGCCCTTTTAGCATTTCACGAAATTTTTTCACTAACCCTAATTTTTTCTCCATATCGAGGAGTTGCTCTTCCGCCCTTTTTATGGCATCGCGAACGCCCTGCCTGCTAATTCCATGATTATATGCTATTTCAGAAAGCGATAAATCTTCATTATAGTAATATTTTATAACTTCACGCTGCTTTTCAGTGAGCATGTCTCCATAAAAATCCAATAAACTGGAAAACTCCAGATTTTTACCCACTTTAGTCGCTCCTCAAGCAAAAAAAATATATATTTTCCTCTTATTTCTAAAAGATACATGCCCCAAATAAACTTAAACAAACGAACATGTGTAAAGTTTTCAGCTTTACACATGCTTATTATATAAGAAAAATTTTGTGATGTCAAGTATTCCAAAAACTGATTTTGACAAAATTTAAATTCAGGTCGAATGGAGAATTTTTTTGAAAAAACAATAATCTCAAAATTAACAGCTGCAAGGAAATTAAAATAATTTCGAAAAATCACTTTCTAAATTTTTACATCAATTTTGCGGCGCATTCCTTGCTTTGTAAAGTAATTTAATTTTATATATTATATATTTACAATAAAATCAGATATAATTTAAAAATTTTATAGATTATGCACTGAAAAAGAAATAAAAATAATCTTTTATTTAATATAATGAAATTATGATAGTTAAGGAGGCGATATTTTTAACAAACTGATTCTTTAACGTAAAATCGCAAATTAATTTTTATTTTATGAAGGGGAAATGTTACTATGAAAAAGTTACTGTCTTTTATCGCAAAAAGCCTATTGTTTTCAGCTACTGCTGTAGCTAGTGTATTCCCAGTTCAAGCACTGCAAATTGCCATAAAGCCTTCTGACGGAGATATCCCCGGTTCCCTGCCGACCACTACGGTGCGGCAAGGAATAGGAGAAATTTTCGGTCAAGCTGGTAACATGCCTTTAGTGACCACACAGGTTAATACACCTTTAATACCGCTGCTATTAAACGTGTGGTACGAAAATGGAATAGTGCCACAAAATAATCATGTAAATTTAAACATCCAAACAGGTGCTCAGCCACTTGGGTTGATGTTGGGAATAGCAGGAGCTTATCAAGATTGGTATAAATTAGAAAGTTATCAACTGGGCAACGGGAATGCAAAAACCCTACTTGGCTCAACTCTAGTAAGATCAAATACGATTAACGAATTGCCACAATTTCAAGTACCGTACGACACTTCTACCGGTATGGAAGTGTGGCTGTCGGATACTGTGCTAGGTATGCTTTATGCTGTAGTTACCATTAGGTGGTAACACACCAATTATTCATAATAAATATGAATCTATGACGGCATTATATTTTATGTGATAGTTTGATTAAATAATTATTAAAAATAATAAAATTTTATATATTATATACTGAAAAGAAATAAAAATAATCTTTTATTTAATATAATGAAATTATGATAGTTAAGGAGGCGATATTTTAGCTTTTTGGTTAAACTTAATCTCAACACAAAATCATAAATTAGTTTTTATTAATGGAAGGAAAATGTTATTATGAAAAAATTACTTTCTTTAGTCACAGCAGGATTATTAGCTTCAGCTGCTGTAACAGCAAGTGTTCCAGCTCAAGCATTACAAATCCTTATAAAGCCTGCTGATCCAGACAACCTCGGCTCATTGCCAAGTTCAAGGGTTCAAACGGTCAATGGCGAACTTTTTGGGGCAAATAACGTCAGCCCTACGGTAATCACTCAAGTTGGGCACAATATACCTGTACAGTTTCATATAAATGCTCAAAATGCGCCTGGCGCGCCGCCGCATAACCAAGCTATAATTATAACTGTAACGACCGGAGCGGTAGCACCTGGTACGCCCATCGGAGCCATCCCAGCTTGGAACAAAGTGGAGTGCTATAAATTAGGATTAAACGGTGGAAAAGAACCTGCTATTAGCACGCTATTACCATCCCAGCAAGCCAATAAATTGCCACCGATAAATGTGCCAGCTGATTGCATTGGCGCGGAAATAAACTTCATTCCTGAAGGCGCAGCAGCACCTTATGTTATAGTTAGTCTTAAATGGTAATATATAAATTATATAATGAAAATGATCAATTTTTACGAAGCCCGCTATTATTAGCGGGTTTTTTAATGTGAGTAAATATTTGCCACTAACTTTATAAGCAAATTTAATACTATTCCTTCATTAAATTCATAGTATAGATAAACTTTTTTAAATAAACACGTTTAAAAAGCTTCTTTTTGCAAAATCATTGACAAATACTTTAAGCCAATATAAAATAATATTTAGATATTCTAGTTTAAGTGCAGTAAACCATGCACAATGGCTTTGAGGTAATTGTTATTTTAAAAATTAATGGAAGTATTATTAGATTAAGATTAGTATGCTATAATATTGCTAACTTAATTTAAATGTGTTATAGTTAAATGGAATGAATTAACTAAGAGGGAAGAATTATTTTGAACATATTTCTTGACCTTATCTTATTGATTTTAGCGATAGTTTCTGTAGTTTTAGGATATAAAAAAGGATTTATTGAATCTGTTTTAGGGTTTGTAAGGTCTATTCTCACATTGACAATGGCGACTTATCTATCTCCAATTTTGGCTGAATTTATTTACAACGGATTCATAAAAGAAAAGGTTAATTCCCAAATTTCTGAAAATTTAAGTAATATAAAGCATTTAGGCCCCGAAAATTTTCTCAATAATTTCCCAAATCAACTATCTCAATTATTCCCTTACCTCGGCGTTAATAAAAAACTAAACTTGCTTTTAAACTCGAACCGTTCTGAGGAAATGGATAATGCAATTTGCGAATTATTATCGCCAGCTTATATTTACATAATCAAAGCTGTTTTATTTGTTATTTTTTCTATCATTTTTTACGCTCTGTTTGGGATTATTCGCAGAACAACTCGCAAAATATTTGCCATCCCTGTTTTGAGCCAAATTAACTCTGCTTGTGGAGCAATTTTAGGATTTTTGGAATACACTATACTTATCATACTGATATTAATGGCAATTCGCTTAGTTTTGCCGATTATGAAAAACACTCCAGAAATATTTTCTGATAATATCATCAATAAAACATTAATATTTAAGGAGATATATTACCATAACCCTATTTACGAAATTTTTAATGTTGTTTTTTCGAAAATATATTAAATGTATTAAGGATAAAATATTTTTATATGAAAATATATAAACATTTATAATCTGCATAAATAAAAAAATAATTTTATTAAAGAGGGGAGGGATATTTGATTTTCAATAAGAGAAGCTTAAGTAGTACTGTAAAAAGGGTTTTTACTATCCCTAATTTACTATCTTTGTTGAGAATTTTCTTGATAATCCCCTGTAGCTACTTTTTTTTAAAAGAAAATTATATCAATGCCGTTTTAGTGCTTGTTTTTTCTGCAGTAAGCGATATACTCGATGGAATAATCGCCAGAAAATACAACCAAATAACAAAATTAGGTAAAGTTTTAGATCCTATCGCAGATAAATTAACACTTGCCACTGTAGTGGTTTGTATGGGAATAAAATTTCAGGAAATTATAGTATTTGTCTCTGTGTTATTTATAAAAGAGTTTTTGATGCTGCTTGCAGGTGCGGTTTTGCTTAAATTAAATATTCCTCCTCCTGCCGCAAAATGGTATGGCAAGCTAGGTACGGTTCTTTTTTATTTTTCTGCTATAATTATTATTTGGTTAAAAGCTCAATTTGGTATTGATAACCCTGCGATTGCAGTCACGCTTATGTCGATTACCACAGCGATTATGATTTTTGCATTGTTTAAATATTTTATTGTATTTTTAGATCTTGTCAAAAATCGGGAAATATGAAATAGAAGAAATTTTTATCTTTTCCAACGGGGGTATCCAATGTTTAACGTCTAATTAAGGAGATTTATATGATTTGTTCACGTTGCAAGAAACGTCCTGCGATTGTTTTCATCGCACAGGATAAAGAAGGCTCTTCCACAGAAGGACTGTGCTTAATTTGCGCTAAGAATATGGGGATAAAGCCTGTGGGAGATATTATTGAAAAAATGGGCCTCTCAGAGGATGATATTAACGACATGATGGAGCAAATGGGGGAACTTATGAGTATGGAAGGGTTAGCGGACGGTGAAAACCCTTTTGAGGGGTTTATTCCTGGCGGAGCAGCCACGTTTCCCTTTTTAAAACAGGTTTTGCCTGGGAATATTCCGGATAATAACAAGCAAACCAAAGATAAAAAAAGAATTAATAAAAAACAAAAAAGAAAGCATATCGATATGTTTTCTTACAACCTAACTGAAAAAGCGAGAATAGGGAAACTTGATTGTGTTGTCGGTAGAGACAACGAGATAGAAAGAGTAGTTCAAATTTTATCCCGCAGGACGAAAAATAATCCATGCTTAATAGGCGAACCAGGAGTTGGAAAAACTGCAATCGCAGAAGGGTTAGCTCTATGCATTGCAAGTGGAAATATACCCTCTCGGTTAAAAAACAAAGAGGTTCATCTATTAGATATGACTGCACTTGTTGCCGGAACACAATTTCGAGGACAGTTTGAGAGCCGTATGCGTGGGTTAATAGAAGAGGTTAAGGCTGAGAAGAATATTATTTTGTTTATCGATGAAGTTCACAGCCTCATTGGATCAGGCGATGCTGACGGCACTATGAATGCTGCAAATATTTTAAAACCCGCGATGTCCAGAGGCGAGATTCAAGTGATAGGTGCAACCACTTTCACAGAATATCGTAAATATATAGAAAAAGATTCCGCTTTAGAGCGAAGATTTCAGCCGGTAACTGTTAAGGAACCCTCAATAAAAGATACAACAAAAGTACTGCTAGGCGTGAAATCTTACTATGAACAATTTCATCGCATTTCCATTTCTGAAAAATTGATCAAAAAAATAGTCGTGCTCTCAGAGAGATATATATCTGACCGCTTTTTACCGGATAAAGCTATAGATCTTTTGGATGAATCGTGTGCCTGTGCAGCTTTGCGCGACATCACCCGCGAAAACTACGATTCTCTAAAAGCTGAGATAAGCGAACTCAAAGCCAACGCAGAAGATATCGAAGCTAATCAGACTAAAGTTAATTACGAACAATTGGCAAAAACTCGCTGCGAAATCGCACGGTTAGAAAGTAAGATAGAATCGGCTTCAAAAAATGCAGCAAAAGTTGAAGTAACAGAAGAGGATATCGCGCGCGTGATAGAGCTTTGGACTGGGATACCTTCAAGCAAAATTCAAGCAAACGAGCTAAAAAAGCTTGGCAATTTGGAAGGTAATTTGCTCAAAAAAATAGTCGGACAAAACGAAAGCGTAAAAGCTATCGCGACGTCGATTAGACGCAATAGAGTTCAAATAAGTCCGCGCAGACGCCCAGCTTCCTTTATATTCGTTGGCCCGACCGGTGTGGGGAAAACAGAGCTTGTGAAAGTTTTGGCAGCGGAATTATTCGATACGCCTGAAACATTAATTCGTATGGATATGTCGGAATTTATGGAAAAGCACGCCGTTTCCCGTTTAATTGGTTCGCCACCGGGGTATATAGGCTATGATGAATCAGGCCAGATGACGGAAAAAGTTAGGAGACAACCATATTCTGTTTTACTTTTAGATGAAATTGAAAAAGCTCATCCAGATGTTATGAATATACTTCTTCAAATACTCGATGAAGGAAAAATTACGGATTCTCATGGGCGACTTGTCAATTTTGAAAATACTGTGATTATTATGACGTCCAACGCGGGCAGTGATAAAAAAGAAGGAGCACTTGGCTTCACAAAGAGCGAAAGTCAAATAACAAAAGAAAAAGCAATGAAAGCGCTTTCAGATTTTTTAAGACCTGAATTTTTAAGCAGAATAGACGAAGTGATTGTATTTAAAAACCTTTCTGTTGAGGATTTTGTGGCCATAGCGCGGCTTATGCTGGACGAATATATAGAAACTCTTTCCGAAAGAGGGATAGATTTTGAATATACGGACGAGGCAGCGCAATGGCTCGCTGAGCATGCAATAGGAGGCAAAAGTGGTGCACGCGATCTGCGCAATTTAATCCGCAAAGAGGTGGAAGACAGAATCACAGCGAGGTTAGTTGAAACGCAAGATAATTTGAGCAAAGTCACCCTCAAAAAGGGAAATGATGATTCATTATCATTGGATGCAATATCAGAACTAGATCAGTAGTATTAATTTTTCAAAGGACCATATTTGCGCGAAAGCCTGGTTCTCCAGACCGTCAATCACAAAGCTTAAAAAATGAACTCAGCAGCAAGGGCGTACTAAAGAGGTTTGAAGCTTAACTTCACAGCCGTTTAAACATGATTCTCGTTGGCAATTTAACCAGTTATCGGTGCCATGCAAAGGCTCCTGCGGGTACTTTTTAAACACGCAGCGAAACGTGGCGCGGTTAAGGATTTCAGTTTTTAGCAAAAAAGCTTCTCAGACTGCCCTTTATTTCCAAAGTTTTCCGTGCTAATAAAATTTTCGCCGTGCATAAGTGTATAAATGCCAATAACCCACAAGAATATTTTTTGCGCAAAAAATAACGCATTTGCCTAAAAAGACCAGAGTGCATTGTGAATTTTGAAAATTAGAGCAAATTTTTCACTGCAAAAAAGCGGGCACGCGCTCCGCTGAATTTTTGGCAAATGATCTCGGTTTGGGTTTTAGCTAAGCTTTACTTGCTTCGCGCTGCG
>JAISBE010000005.1 GCA_031266365.1 Oscillospiraceae bacterium | reverse complement strand
TTGATGTCCACGAGTTGTTTTTTTTCCAAGCGCACCAAAATAGTGTAGACCGTGCCGTCCACAACGTCTGTGAAGCCGAGCGCGTTCAACCGCCGCGTGATTTCGTAGCCGTAAGTCGCTCCCCTGCTTATGATTTCTAGAACGCAGCCTTCCAGTACCCCCTTAAGCATTTCCGTTAGGTTATTCACTGTGATCCTCCTATTTTGTATGGCCTATATGCAGCAGCACTCACTACTACTATATAATATTACTTAATAGCGACGCCGTCAAGATGTTTTTTGAAATTTTTCTAGGATAGCGAAAGTTGATGTCCACGAGTTGATTTTTTTCCAAGCGCACCAAAATAGTGTAGACCGTGCCGTCCACAACGTCTGTGAAGCCGAGCGCGTTCAACCGCCGTGTGATTTCGTAGCCGTAAGTCGCTCCCTGCTTATGATTTCTAGAACGCAGCCCTCCAGCACCCCCTTAAGCATTTCCGTTAGATTATTCAGTGTGATCCTCCTCATACTTTGTATGGCTTATATGCAGCAGCACTCACTACTACTATATAATACTACTTAATAGCGACGCTGTCAAGATGTTTTTCGAAATTTTTCTAGGATAGCGAAAATTGCAAGTTTCATCGACACGCCGTAAACACAAAATAGCAGTCCCAACAACAAACTCCCCGCAAGGCTTATTTTCAAGCCCTACGGGGAGTCTTTCAGTATTTTTTAGCCAAATTGGAGAAAATGACCTGAAAAAGCCTTGCACAAACCTGAAAGCATAAAATATTATCGCCAAAAATTAAAAGACCGGCTTTATTTTTTTATTTATATATAATTTTATTTTTTACTTAATGGGAGAAACTTAAAAAATATGCAGAGCAAAGCTGAAACCCATGGCATTGAGCGCAATAACTCCCGTCAACGGCATTGATGCGGCAAATTCCGCAGTAAAACCTCTATTGTTTCAAAAAGTTTGTCTGATGATCACTTTGCCAGTGGCTCTTTTTGCAAGTTTACAGATCAACGGCTCTTGTGGAGACATTTGGTCGCTTGCCTGTAATCCTTTTTGAAGTATTCTCTAAAACTTAATTTTAGAACGGATAAATTGGTTGAATTTCTCTTGCATGCCTGCTGTAAAGCTATCTTTGGAAATGGGAATGAAATGCGATCCTGTTGGGCCGATGAATAAAAAAAAGCAATCTTGGATTTCTTTTCCGTATGTAAAAAAATCAAATTTTATAAAGCTAGTAAAACTGCTGGTTACCAAATTTATTCCATCCTCATAAACAGAGACGATAAATTCATTTTTTAAAAAACTTTCTTGCTTTTTCCAGCTACTTGAAATCGGTAAAAACTGAAAACTGCTTATAATGAAAAAGAATAGCAAAAAAACCTTGATAATGCACAAAATTTCAGCTTTTGTTACATATACCACTAGTTCACTAATCAATAAGCAATGTACAAAAATTCCTGTCCATGTTTTGACTTCTTTTAAATATAGGGTATTTACTGTCCAAAACATTTTTTTGCTCACCAATGTTTTTGATTCAAATAACTTATTGCCTTCCATTTATTACACCTCCTAATTAAGATTCTATGAACTGGTTGTGCCAGACATTTTGGACATCGTCGTTGTTTTCGAGCATATCAAGTAATTTTTGCATTTTTATTTGCGAATCTTCATCTTTTAAATTGGTGTATGTGGTTGGTATTAACTCCACTTGAGCGGATATGAAATTATATCCTTCTTTTTCTAAATCTTGTTTAATTTGGAAAAAATTCTCCGGTTCGGTGTATATTTCAAATATTTCGTCATCCTCTTCAAAATCAATAGCACCTGCTTTCAGGCAATTTTCCATGACGCTATCGGCACTCAAGTTGGCACGCTCTAAAATTAAAAGCCCTTTGCGCTCAAATAAAAAAGAAACGCACCCAGAAGAACCGAGGTTACCGCCGCATTTATCAAAATAGTGACGCAAGTCTCCGGCTGTGCGGTTGCGATTATCGGTTAACGTTTCAACTATCATGGCAATTCCGCCAGGGCCATAGCCTTCGTATGTTATCGCTTCGTATTTGTCGTTTTCGCTGTCGCCATATGCTTTCTTTATTATCCTTTCTATATTTTCATTTGGGACGTTCAAAGCCTTAGCTTTTGCTATGCAATCTTTTAGCTTAAAATTGCAATTTGGATCTGGTCCTCCGCCTTGCCTCACAGCGACAGCCAGCTCTCGACCTATTTTGGTGAATATTTTTGCTCTATTTCCATCTATTTTTTCTTTTTTTCGCTTGATCGTACTCCATTTTGAATGTCCTGACATATTTTTCCTCCTCAATAAAAAACAGAAATTTTAAACTAGAAAAATTAAAAAATGCTCAGCTATTTTTTTATTATAAATTTTTATGAAAAATAATTCAATATATCTCATTACTGGCCACAGGGTAATAGATTTATTTTTTCTCAGGTTAAAGATATGAAAAACGGAGATGAATGTTTCCTTACGGATGGCGATGTTTCCGGAGGCGGCCAAAATAGGAAGTGTGAGTTTTCTCAATAAATTCAGGTTGAGCGGAGAATTTTGGGGCATGGATGGGAAAGCTTTCTCTGGAGAAAATACGTCAAATTGAATATAATATATGGTAAGTTATGCGAGAGGCTTTGTTGAATATTAGCATAAATAATGCAAATGCATTATTTCCTGCTGTATGGGCGTATTGAGAAAAACTATATTAATTTTCAACAAAGCCTCTCGCATAACTTACCATATATTATGTTTAAAATAAACTATATAATTATAATTTTGCAAAACTCTATAACTAGTATTTCCTTTAACTAATGCTTCCCCATCTTTTCGATAAAATTGTGCTTTTGTGTGAGTTTTATCTTTGCTAAGTCAACGCTGTCAATTATTGCCAACAATTACTTTATATTCAAAAATGTTTTACGATATCTCAGTAATTTTAACGCCATATTTCGATTGACTTCGACGCTTTTTCATTGTAGAATAATAATATGAAAGGAAGCGATATCATGCATAACAAATTTAACGAAGAGCTTATCACACTCATCGACGAGGAGAATAACGAATATGAATTTGAAATCTTAGATATCGTTAAAAATAAAGAGGGTATTTTTTACGCCTTAACTCCTGTATTCGCTGGTAAGGACGATTCCACAGAGGATGAAAGCACATACTATATTTTTGAATCTGTTGAGGAAAATGGAGAAGAGCGATTGGCAGAAGTTGAAGATAATGACCTGTTAGATAAATTAGCAGTGGTTTTTGAAAGCCGATTTGTAGGATCTTATAGCGAATCTTCAGAAATTTAGTTATTTGTTAACCTTCGCTGATAATTTTTCCTGCTTGATTCGCGGACTGCGTTTCTATAACCCTACGGTTTTATTTTCGGGAGCCTTGCTCGGGTGGCGAAATGCAGACCTCCCGGTTAAACGGATGCAGGGAGCTAGAAATCACACGGCAGACACCCACCTACTTTTAGTAGGAGGTTATGATTAACGCAATACGGTTAAGTGGGAGTTACTTAAATAAATTTTAAAATATTATATTTATTAAATTTGGAGGATTTAAAATGGTAACAAAAGTTATCACCAAAGAAACAGTTATCGGAGATGTTTTGGATATAGACGATTCCTTAGCCCCAATTTTTTTCGAAATAGGTATGCACTGTCTTGGTTGCCCATCTGCAAGAGGTGAAACGATTGAACAAGCTTGCGACGTTCATGGCGTCGATGCAGATGCGTTAGTAGAAAAAATCAATTCATGTTTAGCCGAAAACAAATGATAATTAAAGATAATAGCCAATTAAATTAGAAAAGCGTTAATTAATAATGATATTTTAACTAAAATTGCGTTTTAGTTAATTCAAGTTTAGAAAAATCATTGTGAGGTTAGCGCTTATTTTTTGTATATTTTACATATTATCTATAATAAAAATAGGTTGTGCTTAATAAAGAGGAAATACATATTAAAAAAAAG
Source organism: Oscillospiraceae bacterium (assembly GCA_031266365.1). GTDB lineage: Bacteria > Bacillota > Clostridia > Oscillospirales > Acutalibacteraceae > JAISBE01. Next base: position 19,317 of record JAISBE010000005.1, on the reverse strand, counting down.
AAAATTTAGAATGTCAAAATTCATCATAAGCGTAGCACTACCGGCATTATTTCTCCCGATCACATCAATTTTTGCATTTGCTGCCGATCCACCAAACTTAACTACAATAAGCCACTAATTTTGACGCCACTTTTTTGATGCATATAAAAGGGTTGTTGCAGCGGTTTATTATTGCTATCGGACTTGGTAATGTTAAGAGAAGTAGAAAATATTTTGAATGAGCTAGTCGAATTACAAAGCTTGTTTTTGGCGCATCATTATGAAGTAGACGAATTTTTGGAATTTTGTCTGGCAAAACTATGAGGCCATAACACGTTATTATATCCAGAAGAACAACAGCTACAAAATACATTTGCACCGATCTATGTGATTGTGCCTATCGTAACCTACAATTTATGTATAACGCAAAAGTCGCCTTCAGTAAAGCGAATGGCCGGATACCGATTGGAAACTCATCATTTCATAGATAATATTATACACACCGTTTTACCCGATGATCACCCAGACTATTGCCATAGACACCAACCCTTGCGCGAGATATTCTGTAGCAAATTAACAGGAGAAAAAGTATAAATGAAAATAGCACCATCCATATTGGCATGCAACTTTTTAAATATAGGAAAAGAACTGAAAATGATAGAAAAAGCAGGTGCAGATTGGGTTCATCTTGACATCATGGATGGGCATTTTGTGCCGAATATATCGTTTGGAGCTCCTATTTTAAACGCGATACGAAAAATTTCAGCATTAACGTTTGATGTGCATCTTATGATAGAAGATCCGAAAAGATATATTGAAGATTTTGTGGTTGCCGGTGCAAATATTATCACATTCCACACTGAAGCTACTAATGATATTGTTGAAACGATAAAAACAATAAAATCAACTGGTGTTAAAGCGGGCCTTGCAGTCAAGCCAGATACCCCTATCGACACAGTTTTTCCTTATATCCAAGATATAGATTTAGTTTTAATTATGACCGTTGAGCCCGGGTTTGGCGGGCAGAAATTTATGCATAATATGGTTAAAAAGGTGGAACTGCTTGCAAAATACAGGAAAATTTCATCCAGCAATATACTAATTGAGGTGGATGGAGGGATTAATAAGGATACAGCCAAAGTGGCGGCTATCGCCGGTGCAGACGTTTGCGTTGCTGGTACGAGTGTGTTCCAGGCAAACGATCCAAAAGAAGCGATTAATGCACTCAGAGCAATATGTGAGATTTAATTTTCAAGAAAAATTTTCTTTATAGAATAAATCTCAGTTCTTGCTTCATAGCTTTTATTGACATTTTACACTATAAGTTTTATAATTTGCTTGTATTATCTCATTTACTTAAAAAATATATCTTTGATGCCTCATAACGCTAAAATTTATATTATTATCGTACCATTAGTCTCGCCGCTGATACCAGCTGCATTTGCTTCGTCTGTGTCGATATGAAAAGCTGGAGAATATTCTTCGCTAACTCGAACTACCGTTTCGCCAAAAATTAGAGATCTTTCTCCAGAATTTACTTTCACAGAAACGATTTGCCCATTTTTTATCCTTTGCTCTTCAGCTATTTGTGGCGACAGATGAATATGCCTTTTTGCAATTATTACACCTTGCGGAATTTCGATCTCCCCTACTGGTCCAGTAATTTTGCAACCAGGGGTTCCTTTTATGTCATTCGATTCCCTAACAAATGGCACAATACCTATCTTTCTTGAATCTGTTATCGAGAACTCTAATTGTGTATTTTTTCGAAAAGGGCCGAGCACCGAAATACCCTTTATAGTCCCTTTCGGCCCTGTTACATCCACCCTTTCAAGGCATGCGAACTGCCCTGGCTGAGAAAGCTGCTTTTTGATTGTCAAACTCGCATTTTTTCCAAAAATGGCAAAAAAATCTCCCTCTGATAAATGAATATGGCGCGCAGAAATTTCCACAATAATTTTCATAATTTAGTAACTCCTTATTTTTTAAAAATAATTTTTAATAGCGGTGTTTATAAAAAGGGAACTTGCAATAACATATTTTGTACGTTAGTTTAATATTAATATCTTTTTATTCAAAATTCAACAATGAATGTTAAAAAATATCAGAGATTAAAAAACCATTCCCGCATCTGTACTGAGCAAAGAAGTCGCGTTTTTCCCGGTATATTTCGATGTTCATACTTAATTAACAAAAAGTTAATAAAAAGTTAACAATTAAGAGCTTACTATGAGTTACAATGTAAATGTGATGGGAGATGATAATTTATGAAGAGGTTTTTATCGCTATTTATGTGCGCTTTGTTTCTACTTCCAGTAAACACGTGGGCGGGATTTGTTGTGCATAAAGACATAGCTTTGCTCAATAACTGGGCAGCCAACGAATGCGTACACAACAACGCGCAAGTGTCGTTGCAGCAAAAGTATGCTTCTAATGCGTGGTACAAGCACGGCAAGCCGTTTTCGGAAGCTACTAAAACATTACGCCCATTTGATTATAGCTTTGAATTTTCAACTGACATTGAAAAACTACAAGCCCGATTACCTGAGTTATTTACCACAGAGCCGCAGCAATTCTTCACTTCAACAGCGTTAAAATTATTCACATTCCAATGCCACACTCCTAATAAGTCAGGCATTGAATCGTACATTGGCGAGGCGTGCGTGGACATCTTAAATGAACAGATAAGGCTAGATCCGGCCGTGTTCCTAACAGGCGCTCTGGCCGGGCAGGATGGTCCGGACCCCAGGTATCTATTTAGGGTTGCACTTTGGCACGAGTTAGCTCATATAGTATTTTTTTGCATGCAACAGATGGCTGATGCAACCCAATCTGGACGAACCCAAGACATGCTAACAAAGGAGGGGAGGCGGATCTCAGTGCCGCTGGGACCACTGGCCGTGTACGCAAATGTACTAGGTCACGGGCGCCAACTGTTCCTTGAATTCGGCATCGATATAGATAAGTTCCCCATTGCTGCGCAAATAGCACTGACCAATGAAATGTTCGCCGATACTGTGGCAATACAGCTAATGGTGCATAATGGAGTGACACTGAAAGATGCGATCCGATCTTTGATCATGTTAACTTATATCCCTAGCGGACGTGCAACGGCGACCGATGTTACTTCAGACCCTCACCTACAGGGACAATGGAGAGCCATAGCAGCCTGGCTGTTGGGGCGGCGGCTCGCAGATGCTGGGATAGAATTTTTTAAATGATGTGCTCTTCATGGAATGATTTAAAAGCGCAGTGCTTAACTTGCAAAAAATGCGGCCTCTGTACGACACGCAATAATGTTGTTTTTGGTGTTGGGAATGTAAATTCAGAGGTCTTGCTCATCGGCGAAGGACCTGGAGAAAACGAAGATTTACAGGGCGAACCCTTTGTGGGTCGAGCAGGGCAACTACTCGACAAAATGTTAAACTACATTGACTTAGACCGAACTAAAAATATCTACATCACCAATATAGTAAAATGCAGGCCTCCTGAAAATCGGGACCCTTCGATAGAAGAACAGGGGGCTTGTATCGCCTGGTTGAGAAACCAGGTTTTTTTGATAAAACCCAAAATTATTGTATGTCTTGGCCGGATTGCTGCAATGAAAATATTAAAACCTGATATTAAAATCACAAAAGAACATGGCGTTTTTTATGAAAAAAATGGAATATTGCTTATGGCAACTCTCCATCCCGCTGCGTTGTTGAGAAATCCACATAACAAACCAGGTGCATTTGAAGATTTTTTAAATTTGCAAGAAAAAATAAAACAAATTTGCGCAAATACATATTAATCCAAAAAGTAAAAGCGACGCGTTATGAAAATGCTGACAACAAAGTTGAAACCTCACAGAGGGTATGCTCGTCAAAAATTTAGCAGAGCGTGTACCCATTTTTGCTGCAATAAAAAAATCGCTCCGACTTTTAAACCCTCCGCTACGCTTTCACTGCAAAACTGTGTAACGACCTGCAAGTCTTTGATCCAGTAAAAAACTCACATTTTCACAAGCAGTAACAGTCGCTATCAGTAATGCATTGCCAGGGGGCGGAACGGCGGTGTTGTGGGAAGAAAGTGAAATCTTTTTCAATAAATCCAGTTTGAGAGGGAAGTTATCATGTTTCCCGCAGGAAAGCATTCCTTTTGAAAAACTACATCTAATTAAACATATTTTACTGTAAATTAGATGTGGAATTTTGTTGTGAATCAATATAAATTCAAAAAGAAAGTATGACGACAGCTTTAGCAGCGAAGCGGGCACGCTAAAGAAAGACAGCAAGAAGGAAAATATTTCCAATTTCATACTTTGGGTCTTTTTCGGCGCACATTTCTATTGCAAAAAAATAACGCGTTCACATTATTTATGGCAATATGTAGCAAGAGGTTCTTACACAGCTTATTTAGAAAACATACTTAATCGGATATTATTTCTTTAACGCCCTTTCTATACTGAATACGATAATCTTTCGGTATACTGTGTAGTTTATTTTAAATATATTTTCAAGTAAATTAGATGTGAAATTTTGTTGTGAATCAATATAAATTCAAAAAGAAAGTATGACGACGGCTTTAGCAGCGAAGCGGGCACGCTAAAGAAAGACAGCAAGAAGGAGAATATTTCCAATTTCATACTTTGGGCCTTTTTCGGCGCACATTTCTATTGCAAAAAAATAACGCGTTCACATTATTTATGGCAATATGTAGCAAGAGGTTCTTACACAGCTTATTTAGAAAACATACTTAATCGGATATTATTTTTTTAACGCCCTTTCTATACTGAATATGATATAGTTTATTTTTAGTATATTTATAGTAAATTATATATGAAATTATGTTATATAGTTATATATACATTTAGGAAGTATTTAGTGAGATGTAAATTTTCGTGGGCAATACAAAATTTTAGCAGCAACATTATTCATAAAAAAATGATATAAGCAATGTATTTGCACTACTCTTTGCACGAAAGCATATTTGCAAAAAATTGAGCCCAAAAGCCAGCAAAGCTGACTCTCAATGCCACAACATTTATCGCTTTAGCTATACTGGTGTGCACAGTGAGAGTTGATTGCTAAAACACGTTGCCCTTCCCCTGGACCTTCTTAGCGATTCGCTTATCACCTAAGTTAAATCTTCGAGCTGCGTCGGCGGCTGATTGAAAAATGAAGTTTTCGTGCGAATTTTGCACGCCATAAAACAGTGCTGTACCCTGCGCATGGTGGCCTTTATTGTTGACAGAATTTTAAGTTTGATTTAAAATTAAGATGTAAAAATTTAAATTATAATTCTTTTATCCAAGAATGATCCCACTTTTAGAGCTAATTTTGAAGTTATTTATATAACCTGATATTGCAAACGCGTTGAATTTGAGCGTGCTTTTTTAATAGAGCTAAGCTCTGGGAGGCAAACTTAACGCTATAGCTTTAAATTTTTTCGATAATGCTTTAGTATAAATCTAAAAAAGTCTAACTTTAAGGGGAGCAATATGTATAAAAAAGTTTCTGCTAACATGGATTTTGCAGCGAATGAAAAAGAGATTTTGAAATATTGGGAAGAAAATAATATATTTAATGAGAGCATAAAAAATAGAAGCAAACATAGGGCATTCGCGTTTTATGATGGCCCTCCAACTGCGAATGGGAAACCACATGTAGGCCATGTGCTAACGCGTGCGATAAAAGATTTAATTCCGAGGTATAAGACCATGAAGGGCTATAAAGTTCTCCGCAAAGCGGGTTGGGACACCCACGGTTTGCCGGTGGAGCTAGAAGTGGAAAAAGCTTTGGGTATCAACGGGAAAGCAGATATTGAAAGCTATGGTATAAAAGAGTTTAATCAGAAGTGTAAAGATAGCGTATGGAAATACGAGCAAGAATGGGTGGAAATTAGCAAACAAATAGGATATTGGGCAGATATGGAACACCCTTATATTACATATAGCGACGATTATATAGAATCGGTTTGGTGGGCAGTAAAATCAATATGGGAAAAAGATTTGCTTTACAAAGGCCATAAAATAATGCCTTACTGTCCGCGGTGCGGGACTTCTTTATCCAGTCATGAAGTTTCTCAAGGGTATAAAAAGGTGACGGAAAAATCGATATATGTTAAATTTCCCGTCGAAGGGCGAAATAATACTTATCTTTTAGCTTGGACAACAACCCCTTGGACACTGCCCTCAAACTCCGCTTTGACGGTGAATCCCGAAATTGAATATATAGAAGCAGAGGTGGGAGAGGAAACCTTTATTTTATCGAAAGAAATTGCGCAATCGTTGCTCGAAAATTATGAAGAAAAAAGAATAATAAAAGGTAAAGATCTCTTTGGTTTAAAATACAACAAGCTTTTCGATTTTGCCCAAACAGAGAAAAAAGCCTGGTATGTAGTCACTGATGAATTTGTGACGACAACCGACGGTACCGGCATAGTGCACACCGCCCCTGCTTTTGGAGAGGATGATGCAAAAGTTGGCAAAAAATTTGATTTGCCGTTTATTCAACTCGTCGATACTAAAGGCTGCTTTTTGAAAAATATGGGTGAAATGGCCGGCATATTTGTCAAAAACGCAGACCATATTATAATAAAGCAGTTAAAAAGCAGAAATTTGATATTCAAAGTAAAAGAGTATGAACACACTTATCCATTTTGCTGGCGGTGCGATACCGCTCTACTCTATTATGCTATAGATACCTGGTTTGTTAAAACGACGGCAGTAAAAAATGAACTAGAGAAAGCCAATTTTTCTATAAATTGGATACCAGAAAATATAAAAGACGGTAGGATGGGGAATTTCCTGGAAAACGTTGTGGATTGGGGATTGAGCCGATCGCGATATTGGGGCACACCTTTACCAATTTGGGAATGTGAGTGCGGATATTTTCACGTTGTTGGTAGTAAAAGCGAACTTTTTTCTCTTTCAGGTAAAATTTTAAAAGATATAGAACTGCATCGACCGTATGTCGACGAAGTAAAAATTAAATGTCCAAAATGTGGCAAATTTACAAAGAGAGTATCTGACGTTATGGACTGTTGGTTTGACAGCGGTTCAATGCCATTTGCACAGTGGCATTATCCTTTTGAAAATAAAGAAATATTTGAAGAAAACTTTCCAGCAGATTTTATAAGCGAAGCTATTGACCAGACCAGAGGATGGTTTTACACTTTGCTGACACTATCAACAATACTCTTCAACAAAGCCTCATTTAAAAATTGCTTGGTGCTTGGGCATGTCAATGACAAAGACGGCGTTAAAATGTCGAAACGTAAGGGCAATGTGGTAAACCCGCAGATTGTTATGAATAAGCATGGTTCTGATGCCGTCAGATGGTATTTTTATGTAAATAGTGCCCCTCAGATTCCAAAAAGATTTTCTGAGGATGCGATAAATGAAGTAAAAAGGAAGTTCATAGGCACACTTTGGAGCGTTTACTTTTTTTATGTCCTCTACGCTGATATAGATAACTTCGATCCTAGAAAATTTGCCGTCGATGAGATAAGAGATTTACATTTAATGGATAAGTGGATATTATCACAACTTAACACAGTGATAAAAAATGTTGATGGAAATTTAGGGTGTTATAAAATAACCGAATCGGCCAGGGAGATACAAAATTTTGTTGACAAGCTCTCTAATTGGTATGTTCGAAGATGTAGGGAAAGATATTGGAAAAATCAAGAATCGGACGATAAAATTGCAGCATATATGACCCTTTACACAGTTTTAATATCGCTATCAAAACTTATTGCTCCATTTTTACCATTTATATCTGAGCAAATTTATCTAAATTTAGTGTTAAATCTAGATGATACTGCTTATAAAAGTGTGCATCTTTGTGAATATCCAATTTGCAATGAAAAATTTATTGACCCGGTTATTGAAAAAAATATGGAAGAAGTTTTTAACATCGTTAAGCTTGGCAGAGCGTGCAGAAATAAGGCTGAAATCAAAAATAGGCAGCCTTTGCAAAATATGTATGTGAAATCCAAAATATCGCTGCCACATGAATATTCTAACCTTATAAAAGAGGAATTAAACATAAAAAATATAAAATATATCGAAAATATGAGCAATTTCGTCACATATAAATTTAAGCCGCAATTAAAGGTGGTTGGGCCAAAATATGGGAGATTTTTGCCGCAAATTTCTAAGTTTTTAAATGAAATAAGCAACGGAAAAGAAATACTCAACAAGCTTGAAAGTGAAGGATTTATCATATTTAATTCCGATGGCGTAGAAATAAGTTTAGATAAAAGTTGCTTAATTATATCGGAAGAGAAAATGCCAGGATTCGTAGTCGATAATGACGGCAATATTTCTGTTGCAATTGACACCAAGCTCAATTGTGACCTCATAAAAGAGGGATTTATGCGCGAGATTATCAACAAAGTTCAAACCATGAGAAAAGAAGCGGGATTCGATGTTGTGAATCACGTGAATGTCTACTATTACTCAGAAGATATTTTAGCTAATGCGATAAACGAAAATTTGGGTACGATAAGCAAAGAAGTTCTTGCCGATAAAATTGAACGCAAGCAATCAGAATTTTTTGATAGCTGCTATGTAAAAAGATGGAACATAAACGGAGAGGATATCACGATAGCTGTTGAAAAAATAGCTAAATTATGATATTGATGGTTTAATTTTTTGTGTAAGGATAAAGCTGTATATTCATGTTATTTAAGGGATAACCTTTTTTATGATCTCATAAATTCGCGCATTGGCATTCAATATCGCCATTTTCTTTGAATTTTTCGCATACTGAGCTAAAGACAGCTTATCATCCAACATTTCCTTGACGATTTTTATCAATTTTGTGTCTGTTAGGTCTTTTTCTTCCACTATTTGGGCTGCTTTATTTCTCACAAGCACCATAGCGTTGTGATATTGGTGATTTTTGGCAACATTCGGGGATGGGATCAATATTGCAGGTTTCCCTTGTGCCTGCAGTTCGCTTAAAGTAATGGCTCCCGCCCGGCATATTGCGAGATCGGCCGCAGCAAGACATGCTGGCATATTTTTGATATACTCTTGAATTGATAAATTTGGATGCTTTTGAAGATCTACCCCTTTTTCTTTTAAAAATCCAGGAAACCATCCGCCATATTTCCCATATGCATGGATATGCTGATAGCAATCTGTTTTTGTTGTGTGGGCTATTAACCCGGCAACGGTTTCATTTATTTTTCTTGCGCCGAGACTGCCGCCAAATGAAAGAATTACAGGTCTTGCATCGAGATTTAGTGTAGTTTTTGAATTTTCTTTTGAAGCGGTTATGATTTCTTTACGAATTGGATTCCCCGTTATAACAACGTTGCACCTGCTGTTCAAATATTTTTGAGCCTCAGGAACAGCAAGCATAATCCATTTGGCTTTTTTAGAGAGCATGCGCGTGGTCATACCGGGAAAGGCATTTTGTTCGTGAATTACAGTAGGTATGCCCATATTATTGGCTTTTTTAAGTACAGGGCCACTAACATATCCCCCCGTGCCAATACAAATATCAGGCCGAAATTCGCTTATGAGCTTTTTTGATTCGATGCTCGAAGTTACGATTCTTTTTAGAGTTATTATGTTTCTTTTAAAGGCATTTATGTTAAGCTGGCGCGAAAATCCGGAAATTTCTATCCCTTTGAACGGCAACCCCGCTTCGGGGACGAGATTTTCTTCCATGCCGCCTTTTGCGCCTATATATAAAATTTTCACTCCTGGTTCGTGTTCTTTTAAGTAACTGGCGATGGCTAAAGCGGGGTTGATGTGCCCAGCTGTGCCCCCTCCAGCAAGTATTACTCGCATATAAAAGCTCTCCTTTTTAAAACCGTTTTTCATGAAATATTTATTAAAAACAGAACAAAGGATGTAAATAAACCTGAAATTTACTAATATTGAGCGTAACGGTGACTAAATTCAGTAATTTAATCCGGTTTTGGATGTTTTAATGTATTTATTTTTGAGGTATTTTTAATTTTTAGGAATAAATGCGGCGTTTTTTTACTTTTTCAGGTTTTATCTTTTTACCTTTCAGCTTTTTTGCAGCGTCCCAAGCTTTTTTTAATTCATCGCCCAAGTTTTCGCGCAACGTATTTTCTAAATTTTCTGTTTCTATTGAGTTTAGAATAATTATAGTAATGATTCCTTTAACGTCTAAATCTCCGGATTTGTAAAGATTATCTAGCAAAGTCCCGAGTTTTTTTACTCTTTCTTTTTCTGAATATGCTCCCAAAAGTGCCACGATTTTGGGCACAACATTTTGCAGTGTGAATGTTGCCCCTCTAAGGTCACCATAAAGCTTCACTTCTCTTCTGATTTCCTCTTTTAATTCTGGGAAAATGTTAGACAAACGATTCACAAAAAATAAAGGATTTACATTCCCTTCTTCGTCTTTTTTTCTTTTTTTACCAGATTTAAGGTGATTTTGCTTAGATTGCCCTATTGTTTCAACAAAGTCTGCAGCAATGCTTTGAGTTTGCTTTATGCCGTCATCGGAAGGATCGAATAGCCAAGCAGAAATTAACTGCCAGTTTTTGCTTGATGCTTCCTCTTCTATACTACAAACGCTGAGTTTAAACTTTTTTTCGGAAGAATCATACAAAACTTCATAGGCAACATTTTTATTAATAAACACTTCTTTTAGCTCTGTCTTTTTGCTATTTACTCTCGCAAATCCTCGAGAGGAAAGGACGGATTCTACCTTTTGAACAATAAACGAGAAAGCTTTTTGTGCCAAATAAAGTCCCCCTTAATTATCATATGGCGGTATAGTTTAAAGTATACTGCATTAAATAAAATTTGTCACCTTTAAAGTCTAAAACAATTTGTACATTTTTGTGATGTATGGTAAAATAAATAAAAAGTTGCTCAAAAAGGAGGCGCGTTTTGAAGAATCATATTTTGGTAATCTTTGGCGGTATGTCAAGAGAGCACGAAATTTCTTTATTGTCTGCTGCGAATGTGATAAAACATCTTTCTGAGGAAAAATATAATGTAATCATGGTAGGAATTACAAAATCTGGGCAGTGGATGAGGTATAGAGGTTCGGTGGAAGATATCAAAAGTGGTGCTTGGAGCGATCATCCTCTTAATCTAACAGCGAATATTTCACAAGATCGCTCTATTAAAGGTCTGATTGTTTTAGATGAAGAAAAGGTATCTATCGAACCTGTGGATGTTGTTATTCCAGTGCTTCACGGTAAAAATGGAGAAGATGGAAAATTACAAGGTCTTTTAGAAATTTCTGGCATTCCATTTGTCGGTTGTGGCACAGCTTCTTCAGCGAATTGTATGGATAAAGTGATTACTGATATTATATTGAGGAATGTCGGTATAAAAAAAGCTAATTTAGTTTGGTTTTATTTTAAAGAATATGAAAAAAATCCGGAAGAAATTATAAAAAAAATAGAGTTAAATTTAAAAAAATACCCACTCTTCGTCAAACCGTCAAATTCAGGATCATCTGTGGGAATCAGTCATGTGAAGAACCGAGAAGAGCTAAAAGAGGCAATTTTTTTAGCTGCAGAAGAAGATCATAAAATACTGGTTGAAGAAAGTATAGATGGAAAAGAATTGGAATGCGCTGTTTTAGGAAATAAAGATCTTATCGCTTCTGTTGTTGGGGAGATTGAACCTTTAAATGGTTTTTACGACTACAATGCAAAATATTTGGATAACACCTCCGCATTACATATTCCAGCTCGTATTGACGATAACATTTCAGATAAAATAAGAGAAATCGCTCTAAAGGCCTATAAAACTATGGGATGTACTGGACTTGCCAGAATAGATTTCTTTTTGCGATCTAAAGACAACGAAATTATATTAAACGAAATTAATTCGCTTCCCGGTTTCACAGATATCAGTATGTATCCTAAGCTCATGGACAAAATGAAAATTCCGCTTAACAAGCTTTTGGATAAGCTGATTTCTCTCGCTTTAGAAAGGGACGAAAACGATGGCTAACGATGCTATAGGAATTTTCGATTCAGGGCTTGGAGGTCTTACGACTGTAAAAGAGTTAAATCGTATCCTTCCAATGGAGGATATCATATATTTTGGCGACACGGGCAGAGTCCCATACGGTACAAGAAGCAAAGATGCAATTATAAAATATGCTAAACAGGATATCGCTTTTTTAAAATCCTTTAAAGTAAAAATGATTATCGCCGCTTGCGGTACGGTTAGTTCTGTGGCTAATTTTATTGGCGATTCGTTGCCTTTACCATTTATTGGTATAGTTAAGCCGTGTGCAATCGCTGCAGTAAAGGCGACTAAGAATGGAAAAATAGGGGTAATTGGAACTGCTGCAACGATAAAAAGTCATGCTTATCTAAAAGAAATGAATATTTTAAAAGAAAACTTGGACATTTTCGAAATCGCCTGCCCTTTATTTGTCCCTCTCATAGAAAGTGGAATAATCTCTCCTGGCGATCCTGTTTTATTGGAGGTCGCGAGAAGGTATCTCTTGGAATTAAAGGAAAAAAATATCGACACCTTGATCCTAGGTTGCACGCATTATCCAATCATAATGGAAGCGATATCTTCGATCATGGGAGAAAATGTCAATATTATAAATTCTGGTCGAGAGACGGCAATTTATGCTTATGAATTTTTAAAAAATAGAGGGATGTTAAAAAAAAGTGATGACCATGGAAAATATTTATTTTATGTTAGTGACACGGCAGACGGTTTTGAAAGCGAAGCTAGCAAATTTCTAAATTTGAATTTAGAGTATAAATGCAAAAAAATCGATATTGAACAATATTAATAAAGGTGATGTTTGGAATGTCTAAAATATTATTTCATGTTAAGAAAATATTGAGAGAAAGGATCGTTGCAGCCGTTGATTTTGCAGTCAAATCAGGAAAATTACAGGGTGATTTGGCAATCGATGACTTCTTAATAGAAATTCCAGCAGAGCGCAGTCACGGCGATCTCGCGACGAATATTGCTTTAGTTTCTGCAAAAATTTTCAAAGCTGCCCCCGTAAAAATAGCTGAAATCATTGGAGAAAACCTAAATTTAAATGATACTCTAATAGAGCGTTTTGAGATAGCAGGCGGGTTTATCAACTTTTTTTTCAGCCAGGATTTTTACTCTGCAATTTTGGTGGACGTTATCAATTTACTGGATAATTATGGAAAGTGCAATATCGGAAATGGCAAAAGGGCTATAGTGGAATTTGTTTCGGCGAATCCCACAGGTCCTATGCATATTGGAAACGCAAGAGGCGGCGCGCTGGGAGATTGCTTAGCTGCGATTCTCGAAGCAGCTGGCTGGGACGTTTGGCGTGAGTTTTATGTCAACGACGCGGGCAATCAGATAGAAAAATTTGCGCTTTCTCTTGAGGCGCGATACCTTCAAATTTTTCTCGGAAAAGAGGCCGTTAAACTCCCAGAAGATTGCTATCAGGGGGAAGATATTAATGAATTGGCCAAGGAATTTGCCTGCATTCACGCCGATCAATATCTAAAATGTGAGCCGAAAACTAGAAGGGAAGCGTTGGTTAATTTTGCTTTGCCTAAAAACATAAATAAAATGAAATCAGATATGGAAAAATATAGAATAAATTACGATGAATGGTTTCAAGAGAGCGTTTTGCACAATGGGACGGATATAAAAGAAACGGTAAAAATTTTAGAAGATAGGGGATTGACATATGAATCAGAGGGAGCTTTGTGGTATAAAGCCACTCAATTTGGAGCGGAAAAGGATGAAGTTTTAATCAGAAAAAACGGCACACCAACATATTTTACTGCCGACATCGCTTATCACAGAAATAAACTAGAAAAACGAGGGTTTGATCTCTGCATTGATGTGTGGGGCGCCGATCATCACGGGCATGTATCAAGACTTAAATGCGCGTTAGATGCCATAGGTCTTGATGGTTCTAAGTTAAAGATTGTTTTAATGCAACTCGTCAAACTGGTCCGCGATGGAGAAGTTGTCCGCATGAGTAAGCGCACCGGTAAAGCTATTGGACTTTCAGATTTATTAGAGGAAGTATCAGCAGATGCCGCTAGGTTTTTATTTAATATGCGCGAAGCCAACTCACAGATGGAGTTTAACCTAGATCTCGCTGTGCAGCAAGATGCGCAAAATCCGGTTTATTACGTGCAATATGCTCATGCTAGAATCTGTGGTATATTGCAAAATCTTGCAAGAGACGGTATATACTTAAACGACTGCGGATGCGAAAATTTAGCTTTATTAAATTCACCTGCTGAACGGGAACTCATCTTCCACCTCGCGCGCTTCACAGATGAAATAGTCAGTGCAGCAAAAAATTACGACCCCGCTAGGGTGACCAAATATGTCATACAGCTAGCTACTCTGTTTCATAAATTTTACAACTCTTGTAGAGTAAAATGCCAAAACGTGGAATTAATGCACTCCCGAATTCAGCTTTGCCGTGCTGTGCAGATAGTTATCAAAAATATTTTAAAAATGTTCAAAATTAACTCACCAGAAAATATGTGAAAAATACTTATTTTAATTAAATTTAGCCGCTGTGGTAATAAATCACAGCGCTTTTTGTTTTTTAGCAAACTTCCAAAAAATTTGCCCACAATATTTTAAAACTTATTCAGATATATAAAGATCTTTTTGCTAAAAGCTTGATTATTGAGCAGAAAAATGACGATATAATTGCAACCAATTCTACTGCTTTATTTTTATGTTGATATTAAATAAAATATATATTATATATTAAATTTATTGAAAAGGAGTTGTTTGAAATGGCAAACAATGAAGAAAGAAAAGGTTTATCAGAAGAAGACATGGAAAGCGTTTCTGGCGGACTGCTGCTGGAAGTGGATGCACAAGCTATGAAACCACTTGAAGTTTCTGCTTACCCAAGTATGCAAACCAATAAAAAGCTGAGATTAATCATTACACCTAACTTGAAAATCACGGACGGAAAAGGCAATACAAAGGAAGTGAGATCTGTGTTCATACAAAATGGCCAGTGGAGAGCGGATATTAAAGGTGGGTCAGATATAGATTTTCACACCACAAGACTAATGATACCATTCACTTCAATGGTCCAAGGCCCAACTAAAAGTTGGTAATGATTATAATTTAAAATATTAATGCAGGTAAATATCCCAGTATTTAATGATACTGGGAAAATAATTTGAAAGCAATATTTATAGCTTTTCGAGCCGTAATTGAATATAATTACGGCTTGAGTCTTACACAATAAGATTAAATTACTGAGATATTTTAATTTCTTTTGCAACATTTCTAATTACGACTAATTTCTACATTAATTCGTGATATTAATAAATACGGCGGTTTTTTTCCGGATACTAAAATATTTTTTAAAAAGGTGATATTTTCATGTTTACACGTACAAAAAAAATCTCAAGTTTCTTTCTAGCTATTTCAACCGTGCTTATTTTATGCTATAATTATTTTGTAAGTACACAAATCTATGCATCGATGCCCACCGTAGGGTCCACATCTATAGAAAACATCTCAGAGAATAGCGTTAAACTTTCTTATGAAAGCTCTGACCCTATAATTTTCAGCAAAAGCCGCAAAGATGCAAAATTTCGTTATAACATCAAAGATGCAACCAGCGGTGAAAACTTGGGCTCTTTTTCAAGCGAATTAGAGATAAATTTAAACTCAAACTGTACCCAAGATTTTTCGAATCGTCGTTTATATGCAGCAGCAACTGCAATTTGGGGCGCACTACAGGGTGGGCGAAATCCAGTTGACGCCGTGATGGCAGCCTTTGGGGCTGCTGTACCGGCAAGGCTTTTGGCCATAATGGTTGCAGGACTAACTGAGGCTGCAGCAGTGGGAGGTGTTCATGGGTTTATGATTTTTTTAGGAATATTAACTTCATCTCAAGGTTTATTACCAATTTTAGGTGCTATTGGTGGTGCTTGGTAAATTGAAAGTAAAAAATATGAGTTTTTCGTCTGCAAATTTGACGATGCTTGTGGTAGTATTTGTCTTAGTGATTACCCAGTATGTTTCAACAATCGACATTATTAATTACTACCCAGCATTCACAATTCCCGCAAATTTAATAGGCTTTGGTTGCCTATCTGCTTGGATATTTTATAAATTTCCACTATTTGTAAAGCAAGAACCAGAAAAGAATATAGCACACTTCCAAACAGAGCACCACCAGGAACTCAAGCGATTTAATCGCCTTTATCTTTTGTTATTTTTTTCTGAACCCAGCAGATTTATAAGTTTTTTTTCTAAGGTAACTTTGCATGTTTTTTCAGATAAAAATATGCACAAATTTATGTGGAAAAACGAAAAAGCCAAATTTGTTCACAGAGTTTTGGACTTTCTGATTATGGCTCTATTAACGCCATTTGCTTTTTTGCTTGCATTTTGCGTGCGTTTGGGAGATTGGCGTTTAGGTCTTGTCATATTCTTATTCTCTGGCTTGTATATTTTCAAAGAACTTATATTTTCTTATTCGATGAGTATCAACATTGGCAAGGCATATGGCTACGATGTAAATATTACTTACCCATGTAAAGCGAAGGCTAGCCTACTTTCATACTATGGCAGGGCCTATCCATTCAAGAAGACAATATTAATTTCAAAAAAGACTTACAAAAACGATGAAATAGAGGGTTATATTATAGCCAATGAGAAGGGGCATTTAGAGGATAACAAGCACACTTTTATTATCTTCGCAACCTCGTTACTTTTAGTTGCCTTTTTAACCATAGGTCCATTTCTCCTCTCTAGCTATTTCGGC
The DNA here is from genome assembly GCA_031266365.1 of Oscillospiraceae bacterium. Classification (GTDB taxonomy): domain Bacteria; phylum Bacillota; class Clostridia; order Oscillospirales; family Acutalibacteraceae; genus JAISBE01. The sequence goes on along the minus strand of JAISBE010000005.1, from coordinate 2,617 downwards.
CATAGTTATTTTGCATGTTTGCCTTTAATCCTTTACTATATATACACAAATACGGTACACTACAAGCTTACAGAGCAGTCTGAACAATTTGCTGATGCTTTCGCTGTTAAAACTATTGGTAAAGAAAAATGTTTAAAAGCTTTGAACTTTATGCGCGGCGACACATATGATTTCAAGCCAAGCCTGCTTTCTATATTGATTTTTGGGAAAATAGTTACTCCAGAAAGAAAGATAGAATTAATAAACGAACATTTTTAAAAAACAAAACCGTTTTACACTAAAGGCCAAAAATTGTTGCACTTTCTAGCATCTCTTTCAAAGATTTTATTAAGCTTCAGCATGGTTTAGCATAGCTTCAGTTATTTCTGCGAGCTGTGCTTTTTTAAATATGCATTTATAAAGCCATCTATTTCGCCATCCATGACTGCGTTTATGTTTCCAACTTCGTACTCTGTTATATGATCTTTGGCCAGTGTGTATGGCATAAATATATATGATCGTATTTGCGATCCCCAGCCTATCTCTTTTTGCACACCTTTAATATCTTCGATTTTTTCAAGGTGCTCCCTTTGTTTGATCTCCATAAGCTTGGATTTTATCATTTTAAGCGCAACTTCACGGTTTTGGTGCTGGCTTCGTTCATTTTGACAAGAAGCCACAATCCCAGTTGGGATGTGAGTTAGCCGCACAGCCGATGAAGTTTTGTTCACATGCTGTCCTCCTGCTCCGCTCGAACGAAATACGTCCATTTTCAAATCGTCAGAAGAAATTTCAACCTCTATTTCATCGTCGAATTCCGGAATCACTTCGGCAGAAGCAAACGAAGTGTGTCTCCTGCCTGAAGAATCAAATGGCGAAATTCTAACAAGCCTATGTACCCCCGCCTCTCCTTTGAGGTAGCCATAGGCATTCGTTCCCGTAACGAGTATAGACACGCTTTTTAATCCTGCCTCTTCTCCGTCGAGATAATCCAAAGTTTTAACTTTATATTGATGCCTTTCGCACCATCGGCAATACATTCTATAAAGCATTTTCACCCAATCTTGAGCTTCTGTGCCGCCGGCTCCTGCATGGAGAGTCAAAATTGCATTTTTAGAGTCAAACTCTCCGGTCAACAACACGGCAAGTTTCTGCCCTTCAAGCTTTTGCTTAAAATTTTCATATTCACGTTTTGCTTCATCTAAAAGGGAGATATCCCCTTCCTCATCTGCGAGCTCTATGAGTGCTAAGGTATCTTCATAACAGGCAAGTAATTTATTGTGATCGTTAATTTTTGCCTTGAGCTCACTCACGCGCTTTAGTATTTTCTGAGATTCTTTAGGATCATCCCAAAATTCAGCTGATGATGTGACTTTTTCAAGCAAGCTGATTTCATTTTTGGCTTGATCAAGTTTCAACGCCTCAGTCAGGTCTTTTATATCAAGTTTAAGCTTTTCAAGGTCTAATCTTAACTCTTCAAACTGTAACATATCTCATCTCTCTTTTCACAAATAATCCCAAAACTTTTAATACACAGATAACGCAGCTGTGCCTATCGAAAATTTATGTTATGTGCTATTAATTTTAATTCATCACAGAATTCAAAAGCAATATTTATATATAAATATCGATAATAAAGTATACCACGACTGTCATAAGCATTCAACAGGGCTAATTATGCAAACTCTGTTTTAGTTATCCTACTTAACTGTAAATTAGAAGAATGCTGTGAAAGGTACCAGGGTGAAAAATTATGGCTAAAAGCTTAAGCAGCAAGAAAATTATGTAGAAAAAACGATATAACATCACCGCACTTGGGAGACTTCATTAATATGGCTGTGGATATAAAACGCGTTTTATATATAATTTTTAGCTTGCGTTAAAATAAGCCTAATTTAGATAAAATATATAAGATTAAGTTCTTTATATTTAGCAATTAGTACTATATTTTCATATAAACTAACAAAAATAGAAGCGCACCCAACATCGCGATGAATACGTTGCTGTTAGTGGTGCTATCGGCGATAGTGCCAAGACTTGCCTATGCTGGTAATGTTTATTATAGAGACCCTTGCTTTGGCAAATTCGCAACGACCGCGCCATACCAGCACCGCAAGTTAAGCCTATCGAGTGAAATTGCCAGCTAAAATCGCACCAAAGCAGCTCCGGCAGAGCATTATCGTTGCTGGAGCTGTTAGTTACCCGCTGTAATTCGAAAGTAAAACGAAAGCAGCTGCTGTGAACACTAGTGATCAAACCATAATTCTAGCTTAATTGTTACGGCTGGTATTTTATTCTTTCAAGCCAATATGAAATTACCTTGCTTTGGGTGCATCACTTGCAATCTCGCCAAAGCAGCTCCGACGGTGATTACTCGTTGCAGGAGCTGTTAGCTACCCGCTGAAATTCGAAAGTAAAACGAAAGCAGCTGCTGTGAACACTAGTGACCAGACCATAATTCTAGCTTAATTGTTACGGCTGGTATTTTATTCTTTCAAGCCAATATGAAACTACCTTATTTTGGCTGTATCACTTTCAGTTTCGGCAAAACATCCCCGGCAGAGCATTATCGTTGCAGGAGCTGTTAGCTACCCGCTGAAACTCGAACGTAAAACATAAATATCAGCTGTGAACACTA
>JAISBE010000021.1 GCA_031266365.1 Oscillospiraceae bacterium | reverse complement strand
AAAATTATACAAATGAGAAAAAAGCAAAAAAATGTTGTTAAAAACAGAAAAAGTTGTTGCCGAAACGGAACTATATGTGATATAATAAAAAGGTGAGGGAATGGTTTTTCAAGAAATTGTCACACTTATGAACCCAACATTACGTCCAACTAACAAACAACGTAACATTTCCAAAAATATATTTACTTGAATACTCGCGATAAACTCGTAAATAATTTTTTAGCCGGATAGCCATTTTTTCACAAATACATTCAGCTAAAACAGCAAAGTTTTGCGCTGAACCGGGAGGTGTACGCCATGCATTTATTTTCAGGGTAAAAAATATTTGGTATATTTTTAATTATACCACTTTTGAGAAAGTTTAGTTTCTCAAATTGTCACTATTTTAAAAAATTTTATTTAAATGAAAGGGAACATATTATTATGTTAAAAATTCAAACAGAAGAACAATTATTAAGCAAAACCAATTTAAACAACAGCGAGCTAGCAGAGCTTAGCTTGAATGAGCTGGAGCAAGTCACCGGCCACGGAGGAGGGCACACGATTTGTGACGGGGTGAGGGCACCTTATCAACGGCCTGGTGTAACGTACGCTCATTGCCAAATTTGTGGCGCAACAGTGATAGAAGTCCCCGGTTATCCTACTTTATGCGCACGCTGCATTGAAGAGAAAAACAGGCGACAAAGTATAACAGACGCGGCGCGCTTGGCTGCCAACGTTGGTGCTACTTTTAAGAATGCTGCAAAGTATGGGCCATTCGGTGTGGTGATTGGAGTTGCAAAAACAGTGTTTGATGCTGGCACCATAACTGTACATTGAGTTTAGCTACATCTAGTTTGTCAGATGGTGTGAAGGACTCGGAAACTTGAGTTAAAACTGAGTGAGGGGGAAAAATCATGTTGAAATGGTTGGATAAAAAGCAAACCTCTTGGTTACTATTTATAACAGGGTGTATTATAGTATCCTCTATAGATTGTGCACCATTATCTGCACGTACAATAGCTGATTTTGGAATTTTGTTCGCTCCTGAAATCATCGATTTTTTGGCGTTTATTATTAAACGCTTTAGAAATAAGTAATTGATAGATATTTGAGATTATGGACAACTTTGTGCAATTTTTTTGTTTAACTAAAAGGCATGCTATCCGACTCAATGCAAGACTGCAAGGTGCATAGATATTTCTTCCCCCTTGCGCACCTTAGTGGTAAAAGCAAAGATATTTGAGCCGCCTAACCGATGGCAAAATACTAAAATTATATTTTGGTATTTTTTAATGATATTTTTAACTAACATAATTGGTGAATGCGCATAAAATATTTGAGTTTACGATAAGTATGCTTAAATATAGAGTTATTATTGTGCGCTACACGCCAGGATTTGTAGGAGGAAAACGAATTATGGAAAAACTAAAAGCTATTATCGGTATGATGCTGTGGTGGATTGCAATAGAGAATAAGTGGGAGTGGCCAACTTCGATTATGGCGCTGGTGATTACTATTTATATTTTGTTAGTTATTAGGTATATTTACTTAGTTATTAATCGCAATCAGAGTGAATAAAAAGTTTTATATTTGCCCGTTAGTTGATTTTTAAATGTGTGTGCATACCCAAGTAGAAGATCGCTATGAACGCTGCAACGTGGCGTGAAAACTAAAAATACAATATTTATAATTAAAAATTTATTTTTAAAAGAAAGGGTAATAACCATGAATAAAAATGTAAAAACAGGAGAACAATTATTAAACATGAATATTTCCGGCCCAATCGCGCTTTCAGTGGAGGAGGTGGAGCGAGTAATCGGTGGCGCGCCAGTAGGTGATTCACCCGGGTTTGGTCATTGTGATCGATGTGCCAACAATAACACGTTATTGGTATACGTTACAAGACAGCTGCCCGACCAAAACTGGAAGGATAGTGGAATTTGTTTCGGTTGCGCGGTGGACATGGTGAAAGATTATGTAAAGGAACATCCTGAGGTACTGGACCAAATAGTGAATGGCACTATAAATGCGGCGCATTTCGCGGCGATACTGGGAGGGATATGGCTTCCCGTTAAAATAGCCCGCCAGATATGTGCTACAGTAGCTGCGCTAATGGGTTTTAGATTCTGCGCTGTGGCATGATAGTTGTTGCGGTTGGTTAAGATCTGTTAGCAATACCTAAAGAAAAGATTTCGCTCCGGCTTTAAGCTGGGGCGAGAAATTCTTTATTCAGGTTCGTTGTTATGTATCGCTAACTCTGTAATTTAAAATTTCGTCGTAGGAGGCAATTTTTGTGAGATGGCAAAGTAAAGGTGATATCTTTTGGGATATTTTGGGTGTAACTTCATTGTGTCTGTTAAGCCAAAATTTAATATTCAATAACTGGATTAAAATAGCCATATGGTCATTGGCCTTTATTTTGATTGTTTTATTGGCTATTTGGTATATTTATTTATGTATTACCACATCGCTTAGTGAAAAAGTAGAAAAAAGGATGCATTATACTGTTATTATATTGAAATTCTTTGCTGGCATTATGGCATTATTAGCTATGTTGAATATTTTACACTTTATCTAAAACAGTAGAAGATCGCTATGAACGCTACAACACATTCATATTACCATAAATATATCAACTTGTCAAGCATAAAATTTAAAATTATACAAATGAGAAAAAAGCAAAAAAATGTTGTTAAAAACAGAAAAAGTTGTTGCCGAAACGGAACTATATGTGATATAATAAAAAAGTGAGGGAATGGTTTTTCAAGAAATTGTCACACTTTTGAATCCAACATTACGTCCAACTAACAGATAAAGTAATAATTCCAAAAATATATTTACTTGAATACTCGCGATAAACTCGTAAATAATTTTTTCGCCGGATAGCCATTTTTTCACAAATAAACTCAGCTGAAACAGCAAAGTTTTGCGCTGAACCGGGAGGTGTACGCCATGCATTTATTTTCTGGATAAAAAATATTTGGTATATTTTTAATTATACCACTTTTGAGAAAGTTTAGTTTCTCAAATTGTCACTATTTTAAAAAAATTTTATTTAACGAAAGGAACATATTATTATGTTAAAAATTCAAACAGAAGAACAATTATTAAGCAAAACCAATTTAAACAACAGCGAGGTTGTTGAGCTTAGCTTAAAGGAGCTGGAGCAAGTGAACGGCGGCGCGCCGGGAGGATTAACTGGCCCAATAGGGCATTGTGACAATTGTGGCAATGATTTGACAATATTGGTATGCGTTACAAGAAACCTGCCCGACAGACCATGGTTGAGTAGCGGATTTTGCCTTGGTTGCGCAGTGAACAGGATTATGGATTATCTGCGTTCTCATCCTGAGATGATAGATGCGTTCCTGAAGGGCACTGTAAGCGCTGCGTTTGTAGCATCTATAATAGGAGCATACGTACTTCCAGGTGGGCCGCTCCTTATGCTATGTAAGGCAGTGAGAGATGCAATAGCAATTTCTCGCGAGTGCACCGTGGCATGATAACAGCTGCTAAGGCTTGCTAGCGACAGAAATCTGCTCCTGCTTTAAGTAGGAGCAGAAAATCCTTTATTTAGGGGTGTGCTGTATCGCTAGCACTATAAATCTTAAATCGTAGGAGGCAATTTTTGTGAGATGGAAATGGGAAAGTAAGGATGAGGTCTGGATTGACATTTTTGTTGTAGTTTTCGTTGGTTTGTTAAGCCCACTGAGATTAAGTATATCCAATAACTGGATTCAAGCGGCCATATGGACGCTTACTTCCGTTATGCTTGTTTTACTAGTTATTTGGTATATTTATTTACGTGTTACGCCATCGCTTAGTGAAAAAGTAGAAAAAAGGATGTATTACACTTTTATTATACTAAAGGTGTCGTATATCATTTTGGCACTATTAATTGCATTTGATTTTTTTGCATGGTTTTTTAAAAATCACTAAATAAACCATCACTATGAACACTGTGGCATGAAAACTGTAGCTGCTAAAGATCGCTAGCGACACCAAAGATGAGATTCCGTTCCTGCTTAAAGCAGGAACGGGAAACTTCTTGCTTGGGTGTGTGCTTATTATATAGCGAACTCTAAATCTTAAATCATAGGAGGCAATTTTTGTGAGATGGCAAAGTAAAGGTGAGGTCTGGTTTGACATTTTTTTTGTAGTTTTCTTCGGTTTGGTAAGCTCATGGCTTATATCCAATAATTGGATTAAAGCGGCTATATGGACGTTGACTTCTGTTATGCTTGTTTTACTAGTTATTTGGTATATTTATTTATATATTACGCCGTCACTTAATGAAAGAGTAAAAAAAAGGATGCATTATATTGTTATCATATTAAAATGCTTTTATGTAATTTTGGCGCTATTAATTACATTTAATTTTTTTGGCGCGGTGATTAAAATCACTAAATAAACCATCACTTATGAACGCTACAACACATTTATATTACCATAAATATATCAACTTGTCAAGCATAAAATTTAAAATTATTATAAATGGCAGAAAAACAGAATTATATGTGCTATAACAAAAGAGAAATAGTGATTATTGGGTGCATGGGAGATTTTATCCACAGCTTTAGTTGAGGGTAGCGGTGGCTTTGATGAATTCGTGAAACAGGGGATGGGCATGGTTTGGGCGGCTTCTGAATTCGGGATGGTATTGCACGCCGACGAAAAATTTATTTTTGGGCAATTCGATGGCCTCTATTAGTAATTCGTTCGGCGATGTACCAGAAAATATCATTCCGCTTTTTTCGAATTGCTCTCTAAAGCTGTTGTTGAATTCATAACGGTGGCGATGCCTTTCATTTATCTCCTTTAATTTGTGGGCGCGCTCCAAAATTGAACCTTTTTTAATTTTGCACGGATAAGCGCCGAGGCGCATTGTTCCGCCTTTTGGAAGGTCGTCGTGCTGATTGGGCATTAGGTCTATCACCGAAAACTTTCCGTCCGGTTTGAATTCGCTGGAATTTGCCTCTTTAAGGTTCAAAGCGTTTCGTGCAAACTCGATTACAGCAATCTGCATGCCGAGGCATAACCCTAAAAAAGGAATATCGTGCTCTCTCGCATATTTTACGGCTGTTATCATGCCCTCTATGCCGCGCTTTCCGAATCCCCCGGGGACCAAAATGCCGTTGCAATCAGAGAGTAGATCGTCAGCGGAAAATTCTGTTACTAGCTCGGAATCTATCCACTTTATTTCCACTTTTGCACTGTTTTCATATCCTCCATGACTTAATGCTTCGGCGACTGAAAGATAAGCGTCGTGCAGGCGGACGTATTTTCCAACAAGTGCGATTTTCACTGTTTTTTTCGCATTTTCGATTCTATTGAGCATATCTGTCCATTCGGTCATATCCCCTTTTGGGCAATTTAAATCAAGCTCTCTGCAGACAATATCGGAAAAGGCGCTTTTTTCAAGCATAAGTGGAGCTTGGTAAAGCTTGGAAACGGTGATATTTTGTATTACACAATCGGGTTTAACATTGCAAAATAGTGATATTTTTTGCCGTATATCATCGCTTATTGGTTCGTCAAAGCGTGCAACTATGATGTCGGGATTTATACCCAATGAACGGAGTTCTTTAACGGAATGTTGAGTTGGTTTAGATTTGTGCTCTCCAGAACTTTTTATATACGGGACTAGAGTTACGTGTATAAAAAGACAGTTTTTACGGCCAACTTCTAAGGATACCTGCCTGATTGCTTCCAGGAATGGCTGACTTTCAATATCGCCGGTTGTGCCGCCGATCTCCGTTATGACAACGTCGGCGTTTGGATTTTCTCCAACTAAATATATAAAATTTTTAATTTCATTTGTGATATGGGGGATAACCTGAATAGTTTCGCCAAGATATTCACCACCGCGTTCTTTGGTTAAAACGTTCCAGTATACTTTACCTGTTGTTAAATTTGAAAATTTATTTAAATTTTCGTCAATAAAACGCTCGTAATGGCCGAGATCCAAATCAGTCTCTGCACCGTCTTCCGTCACAAAAACTTCGCCGTGCTGATAGGGGCTCATTGTCCCAGGATCCACATTGATATATGGGTCTAGCTTTTGAGCCGCAATTTTAAGGCCTCTAGATTTTAGTAGCCGGCCTAACGATGCTGCTGTTATTCCTTTGCCGAGTCCAGAAACAACACCACCAGTCACAAATATGTATTTCTTCAAATTTGCATAACTCCTTCGAATACTTTTTTAGCATCGCCGGTCATATAAACTGTTTCATCTGTGTAATTAACTATGAGATCTCCTCCGCGCAGTTTTGCAGTTATATCGGTGCCCTTTTTGAAATAGCCACTTTCGACTGCCGCGACCACAGCCGCGCATGCTCCAGTCCCGCAAGCTAATGTTTCGCCGCTGCCTCTTTCCCATACGCGCATAGTTAAAGTTTGTGGCAAAGTGTTGTTTATTTTTACGAACTCTGTGTTGATTTTATTGGGAAATATTTCATGATTTTCGAAATTTGGGCCTATTTCATCAAGGTTTAGGATATCTATGGAATCAACGAACACGACGCAATGAGGATTGCCCATGGATATACAGGTGATTTTATAAATCTTGCCGGCGACTTGGAGCGGTAAATTTAAAATACGCTCTGAATTTAGGTTTACGGGTATTGCTGCTGAAGAAAAAATGGGTTTTCCCATATCGACCCTTAACGACTGGACTTCGTCATCTTTGCGATTGATTTTTAGAGATTTAATTCCGCTTAAAGTTTCTATAGTAATTTCGTCGCCATTGACAATATTATTATCGGCTAAATATTTACCTACGCAGCGAATTCCATTTCCGCACATTTTTCCTTCACTGCCATCTGCATTAAACATTTTCATTTTTGCATCTGCGATTGAAGACGGGCAGATAAGAATAATGCCATCTCCGCCGATGCCATAGTGCCGATTGGATAATTTAACACTAAGATTTTGTGGATTTTCTATATTTTGAGAAAAGCAATCGAAATATATATAATCATTACCACATCCTTGCATTTTAGTGAACTTTAAGTTCAAGTTGTTGCCCTCCTTGGCCGTGAAGTTTGTAAATAAAAATTTCTATAATAATATTATACCATACTTCGCTATTATTTGCAATTAATAGACCAAATACTTCGGCCACAGCACTCACTTAACGGCGCGAAAGGCTTTGAAAAAAATTTAAAATGGTTTTACTGATTTATATAGATTAGGCTATCGTTTTTTGCAATTAACGATAGCCAGTGAGAAAATTTTAAGTTTAATATGTCAATAATAGTATGCAGAAACGATATGCGTATAAATTGCCACGATTATTCAGATGTAAAATGCAATATTTTTATAAATCTAAATTTAATTTGTAATTTTTATCACTCTTTTGCCGCTTATTAATACAAAGTCAAAGTAATACGACTTTTTAAAATAAAAGCCTACGTCACTATGACCTGTACTTGTATCTTGGCGCTGTTCAATAGATTCCCATTGGAATCAAAAAATTGCTGCACTATTACCCCGTTATATGTACCTTGAGGCAATGATTCATTTAACGTTAATTGATTAATTGCACGTCCGCCCGGAACTAATCCTGTTTTTGCTATTTCTTTTCCATTTATTGTAAGTGTAAATGTAGCAGATGGGTTTCCTTCATTATTTTGAAGTTTAGTATACGCAATGCGTGAATTAGCGGGTAATTCAATTTTATGTATAGTCGAGACTTGAGCGTGGGTTTTTCCGTTTTTATCGTTGGCCGTTTTATCAGTAGAATCAGTCTCGACTGCATTTGGATCGATAGTAGGTGTTGCATCTGGAGGTGCAGCTGAAGTTAGGACTTTATCTAAAGGTGGAGCGCTGCTGGTTAAATACTTTGTGGCCGCAAAAATTCCCCCGCCAAGCAATGCGAGCAAAAGTGCAATTATTAAAACTCTAATCCATAAGACATCTTTGAGAAAAATTATGTATGTATTATCGGTGTCTGCGCATTTTACGAAGCCTTTTTCAGCAAATGCAAAACGGTTGTGTGCTTTGTATTCATACATAGGGTAAACGTCATCTTTTGCCTCGAACTGCGCAATTTTATCTTTTTTACTATCTTTTGCAAACTCGCCTAGAAATTTTCGATCTTCTTTGGAAGAGACGGCTTCTAATTGTTTTTTGGAATAGCAATTTATAAATACTTCTTCGTCTAACTTGAATGTTTCGTCGTAAGATTTAATTTGATCTATAAAATATAATCTTTGTTCTTCCATTTCTGATCAAACTCCTTAAACTTATATTGGAATTTATATATATTATATTTATAGTTATATCATATGATTATAAAAATATCAAGCTTTTACAAAAATTTCTCATAACACAATTTTTGCATTTGGGGAGTTTTGCACAACACACAGCCCTTCCATGTAATACCAGTCTGTGGCAAAAATCGTTTGATTCATCAGGTGGAAGGAGATTTTTTAATATTTTTTCAATTTTTTCTGCATTTTTTTCTTTGTGTAAGCCAAGCCTTTTGGTGATACGGATACAATGAGTGTCCACAACTACAGCGGGTTTGTGAAAAATATCCCCAACAATGAGATTGGCGGTTTTGCGGCCAACTCCCGGAAGTTTTATCAACTCTTCGATATTATCTGGAATAATTCCGTTATAGTTTTGTTTTAATAGTTGGCACATGGCTATTATGTCTCTCGCCTTGGTTTTATAAAGACCACATGAGTGTATGCAATCTTCAATATCTTGCACACTTGCATTGCAAAGAGATTCAAGGGTTGGGAATTTTTTAAATAATTTAGGTGTAACGAGATTTACTCTTGCGTCTGTGCACTGTGCTGAAAGGCGAGTGGCGATTAAAAGATTTAATGGATTTTTGTAAATCAGCGAACAATTGGCTTTTGGGTATTCATTTCTTAATGCAGATATAGCCAAATGTATTATTTTTTGTTTGTCCATATTTTCACCTTTCTTCTGGGCGACAGTATTTACTAACAGCGGTAAGGAGCACCAAATGATGGGGCAGTGCGAAGAGTTATCGCGCTTTTTGAGGGATCATACGCATGGATTACCGATATTTGTGCAATCGTGTGTAGCGGAAATTTTACTGGCATTGAGAATTTAGGATAAAGAAAGTATGATAAAAGAAAGGGAGAATGGCTGAGTAAAACCAATGCGTTCCCGAATAAAAATCCCTGATGGCGTTATTCTCCTTAATTGCATCTTTGAAAAAACGAATCTATGTGAGCTTTTGGAGGTTTAATACCGCAGAAAGTTTCGTCAAAATGTTGAAAAAGCGGGCTGTGAGTGCGAAAATGATACCTAATTGTGTCCTTTATTCAAATATAAATACTATTTCCTGTGCCTTTCTTGTAGTAATATTGACTTTTTAATGCGTTAAATGATATAATTACTATGATTCAAAAAAATCATTAAAGTGTTTGATTTAATGTAAACACAAAATTAAAAGGGAGCAATGAAAATGAAAGTTGATTTTAAAAACAGCGCAACAAAACAAAATTTGATCCGTGCATTTGCAGGAGAAAGCCAAGCTCGTAATAGGTATACTTTTGCCGCATCTCATGCTAAAAAGCATTGTTTGCATGTTATAGAATCTGTGTTTTTGTTCACTGCTAATCAAGAAAAAGAACATGCCGAAATTTATTATAATTTACTAAAAGAATTTGCAGGGGAGAGCATTTCTGCTGACGGAGATTATCCGATTGATATTTACCCTGATACTGTGAAGCTATTGAGAAAAGCGCGCAATAACGAATACAATGAATATGAACACGCGTATGCGGACTTCGCGAAACAGGCCGAGCTGGAAGGATTTTCTGAAATTTCTGCAAAGTTTGATATGATTGCTAAAGCAGAAAAAGTTCATGGCGACCGTTTTGGATATTATGCTGATTTAATCGAGCAGGGGAAATTATTTATTTCCGATATAGAGACTAAATGGATATGCTTAAACTGCGGTCATATATACGATGGAACGAAAGCCCCGGATACATGCCCGGTTTGTGACCACAACAAAGGATATTTCATCCGGCTAGAGTTGGCTCCATTTTCCAAAAGAGGCATGTGAGTATCTTTTAAAAATTAAAACTGTTATTCAGAGATGTTAACAGTGAAAAAATATTTTATGATACAGATAGTGTTTTAATTATATTAGTCTTTTCTAAAAGCACAGCTAAAGGTAAACCTATTCCATAACAAATTGCCAATTCGCTTAATCCAATATTGATCATTGAAGCTAAAAGTGATATAAGTGTAAAGCCTTCTGGCAGCATGCATGTGACTAAAGATCCCACAACTAACACATTTATTATAATTGATGGTAAGGGTGCTAAAATTGGAATACCTCTCACACGAAAATGACGTAATTTTCGTGTGAGTTTTGCTGCGAGAAATGAGGAAAAAGGCCCTAGTATTAAATCTATTATTCCATACGGGCTTCCAATATTGGCTATTAAGCAGCCTATCGCCAAACCGGGAATGGCAGAAGGAGTAAAGATGGGCAAAATGGTTAACGCTTCTGATATGCGAAACTGCATTCCCAAATAGGCCAATCCCATCGATGCAGAAATATATGTTAATATGGCATATATCGCTGCTATGGATGCTGTTTGTGTGATTTTTTGAGATCTGTTATCTGATTTTAACATTCATTCCTTTCTGGTATAACATGGATATATAAAAAACATTTTTTCAATTTATCATACCATAAATTTAGATATTGTCAATGAATCGTGTATTTTATTTTTGGGTATTATACAAGAAGAGCTTTTATAAATATGGTTTTCCGGAATAACACCTCTTACGGAAGAAAGCGGGTAAATTGTGCTGTTTCGTCCAATTATAGTCCCAGGATTTAAAACAGCGTTACAACCTATTTCCACGCAATCTCCTAAAATAGCGCCCAGTTTTTTCAGACCTGTTTTGATATCATTTTTTGCGTGTATCACAATTTTCTCTCCGTCGGATTTTACGTTTGAGGTAATTGCGCCTGCTCCGAGATGTGCTTTGTATCCGAGGATTGAATCTCCAACATAGTTATAATGCGGAACTTGCACTTTATCAAAAAGGATTGCGTTTTTTAATTCAGTGGAATTTCCAACAACGGATCCTGCACCAACTATCACGTTTCCGCGTATAAACGCGCCGGGCCTTATTTCTGCATTTTCATCAATGATTGTTGGTCCGTAAATCTGTGCGGAATTTGCGACTTTGGCGTTTTTAGCCAACCAAATATCGTTTTTAAATATATATTTATCACTTGATAAATTTTTTCCTAAGGAAAGAATAAAAGATTGAATTTTGGGCAACACCTGCCATGGATATTGAGTTTCTTTAAATAAATCAGCCGCGATGGTTTTTGAGAGATCTAATATGTATGTTATTTCAATTGAGCTTTCCATGTTCACTCCTATAATAATTTTAATGAGATATTGCATTTTTTATTTATTATGTATTTTAATACGAATTTTTTATTCTGATATTCTTCTCTATTCTTTTTTGCTGTCTGATGTCATTTCCAATAAATTCTGCCCGAACTGTGCTCCCCATGATTCTCGAAACCAAACGATTTGAGTAGGTTTGTTCCAGTTCTATTGTGGAAAGATTTGTGCTTATAATGGTTGACCTTCCTAAAGTTATGCGGGAATTAATAATGTTATATATGGTTGCGCAGGAAAACGAAGTGGCAAATTCCGTTCCTAAATCGTCTAAAATAAGGAGGTCGCAATCGGTAAGGCAGTTTTCGCTATCTGAGCTTATGAGCTCTTTGGAGGCAGAAAATCGCTCTTTTTCAATTTTGGCAACTATATTAGGAGTGGAACCGTATATCACTCCAAAACCTTTGTTTATAACTTTTTCGGCTATAGCAAGAGAGAGATGGGTTTTACCCAAACCGGTTGAACCTTGAAATAAAAGGCTAGACGAATGCACGCTGAATTGATCAGCGTAATTTTTGCAATATTCAAAAATTTTTTCCATTACTTTCTTTGGGGATTTAGTTTTCTGTTCTGAAATGTTATCTGGATAATATTTGAGCGAGAATGTGTCGAATGAACATAGAGAAATCGGAGATAGGCGATTAAGACGATCATAGGCTTCTTGCCTCAGTAATTTTTTCATACAGCTGCACATCTTGCCATCTATGTAGCCGGTATCACTGCAGTTGCAACATTGATATTCTATTTTAAAATAATGTGGCGGAAATTTAGCTTGCGCTTGCAATTTAATCAGCTCTTCTTGCAGTTTTAAATTTTCATTTTTAAGATTTTGAAGCTGATTTTTTATATCACCGCCGTTTAAGATAGCTTTGGCGATTTTTATAGCGGTTTTTGATAATAAAAGTTCGATTTTTTCTGCCTGTGGCACTTTCAAATAAAAAATTTGCTTTCTTTTTTTTGCTTGAATTTCCTTTTGTAAACGCAAATTTGCAAGCTTTTTTTGAACCGCTTCATAAATTTCTCTATGATACGCCATAAATTGCTCCTTTTTTAAAGTTAATAAAAAATACTAGAATTTTCGTATTCAACGATATTATAAGAAGATTTATAACCTTTAGAGCTGTTTTTGCGATTGTTAGTGTGATATTCCGCTTTAGCTTGTTCTAATGAATTAATTCCAACGGTTTTCCAACGCTTTATGATGCTGTCCATATATTTTACAATATATTTTCCTTTAGTGTTGACGCAGCGATCGTATGCTTCTTTTATTAGTTCCTCATTTATTTTCCATTCATTTATCCAGCGATTTGCGGCTTCTTCTTCGTCGGTAGAAGGGGAACGATTTTCTCCACCGATGATTTTTTTTAAAGTAGCCCAAGATTTTTTCCGCGCCCCGAGAGCTCGGATTTTATTTTCTGCTTTTTCTAGAGTATTGATCTCTTCTTCGCCCCAATTGATTGCTACTTTTTCAATATATTTCATGTTAGCCTTGCCTATATCTTTCGCATATTGCAGCAGCATAGTTATAACCACCACGGGGAGGCCATCACTATCATGAATTGTGAGAAGCGTAGCGGTATCGCCGTTAGAGATGGGTCTGCCTAAAATAATTTGAGCCTCTTGCACAAGAAAAGAAATATCAGAATCTTCATCTATTCGCTTGGCGATGGATTTACTATCTGGTTTTAGGGGGCGAGAAATAGGTCGAACTGACCTTTTTAATAATTTTATAGGAGGGGTGGGATATTTTAGTTTTTCTTTATTCGGTTCAAAATTTAAAGTGGATTTGTTTAAAATTTGTGGAAAAGAAAAGCTAGGTGTGTTAGTTTTGGGTAAATGAGAATTTTCTTTAGGTTTTGTAGAGATGATTTTCGTTTTAATCCAATATCTCATGGCTTCTTTAACGTCATCATTATGCATTGATAAGCTTTTAGCTATATCTTCGTCGGAAAAATTATTTTCTGTGTGCCGTAAGGTCCATAATAAAACCTTTATTTGGGCTAAATTTGCAAGTTTAATATACTGATCGACGATTAAAGTCGGTACAGCAAAAACAGAATTCCAATGGCCCATGTCCAATGAAAAATCCATAATAACACCCCGTAATCGAAATTTAAATTTATAAGCACTCAATTATTATATCACAGCTTTTGGCGAAGAGAAAGAAAAATTTATGTAAAAATATAATTTTTCAAAAAAAGACAAGTTTGCTTCTAGAATTTATTTTTAATATACTATATAATGTAAAAGAGAATAGTAAACCTGCACATTTGTGACAAGTTAGGATGATGATTTGATGATAGCGGATTTACACTGCCATACTAAAATGTCGGATGGTTCCACGGGAATTGATGAACTAGTTTTCATAGCTAAAAAAAGAGGTGTGCAAACAATTTCGGTTACAGATCACGATACTTTTGCAGGCTATGTTAGGGCAAAAGTGTTTGGCGAAAAGCACGGAGTAGAGGTGCTTTCTGGAATAGAATTATCAGGTTTTGATTATAAAAGAAATAAAAATGTACATATTATAGGATATTTATGTGATAATACAGATAGATTAGAGGGTCTTTGTAAAAAAATTGGTGAGATTAGAAAAAAAGCATTGGTGACGATGCTTCAAAAAGTTATGCGTGTATATTCTATATTTCCAGAGATGGTGATGAGAAGAGCGCAAGGTAGTACCAATATTTTTGAAGCGCACATTATGCACGCATTAATTGACTCTGGGTATACTAATTCGTTTTTTGGGAGTGTTTATAATAAATTATTCAATAAAAAAACGGGCTTGGCTTATATACAAGCAGCGTATCCTGATGTTCATTACCTGATCGAGCAAATACATGGGGCAGGGGGATTAGCTGTTTTAGCTCATCCGGGATTTTTTGATAACTATGAACTTTTAGAAGAATTGGCATCACGAGGATTGGATGGCGTAGAGGTTTGGCATCCCAAGAATAAACAGGGAGATGAGAAAATATTTATAGATATTGCACAAAAATATGGACTCGTTATGACAGGAGGAACGGATTTTCACGGGATGTATGTGGAGGTTCCTCATCCTCTCGCAACGTGCGTTACACCGCCAGATCAATTGGAAGCTCTGAAAAATCTTAAAAAAGTAAAAAGATCGCGTTTTTAATTTTACTTTATATATGAAAAGGAGCTGGTTTATTGCATTACATATACACAACCAAAGGGACCTGTGCTTGGCGGATAGAAATTGATTTGGATGGCGAAATAATAAAAAACGTTAAATTTTATGGAGGTTGCGCTGGTAATACATTGGGTATTCAGAAGGTTGTTAAAGGAATGCATGCAAAAGATGTTATTGAGCAATTTCGCGGTATTCCTTGTGGCAATAAAAAAACTTCCTGCCCTGATCAGCTGGCAATAGCTTTGCAGGAAGCTCTTGGTTTGATGAAAGATAAACGATCATGATGATAGCGTGAACTTAAAATCTAACGTTTCATATCGATTGGCTCGAGCGATATTTTTAGATTTTTAACATCTAATTTTTACCCACAAAATGATGAAATTGGCCTTGAAAGATACCAAAATTTTGTGGGTTAACTAAAAAGTGAAATTGCCGCAACGGACAGACGGCATATCACTATTGATGCGCCTGAAAATGATTTGCTAATTTGCGCGGATGCTATAAACAACACCTTTATGGAGCGGAAGACGGGACTCGAACCCGCAACTTTCAGCTTGGGAAGCTGACGCTCTACCGTTGAACTACTTCCGCAGTATATCTGATATTATATTACTTTTTAGAAAGAATCAAACCTTTAACTTTACTATAAACTGTAATTATGCGAGTAAACACTTTTTATGCTATCTAATATCAGATATGCGGACAAAAGAGGTCTACCACTCCATAAAGACTTGTGGTACTATACAGTCTATTTTAGGGAAATCGTTATGGACCCGAAGTACGATGGAAAATATTTCATATCACCGGCCATTTCCATGAAGCAAAATGTGCGCTGAGGATGTCCTTGGGGCTGCAACGTTTCGGCGGTTGGTGGTGTAGTACTCGTCCGTTGTTTGAAGAAAATTTTGATCCACCAACAACGTTTTTTAGATCAGGGTAGTTAATTCTGTGTTCTTCGAAAATTTTGCTTTTTTCTAATTTTCTCATAGCCACTTTCCCCTCTCTTTTATTATACTCAATATTATTATATCGCAACTGTACAATAATATCAATATTGCAATAAATTCAAATTAGGTGTGAGAGATAGCTTTTAAAAATTAGAAGTGGTAAATTAATGTTATAAGAAAACAAATAAGTAAAATTTTTATTATTTAAAATAGTAAAAAAGCCAATTGGCAATTAAATAACCGGTAATTTTAGTATGATATTGCAAAAATATATTTAGCAATTTTTCACATAATTTTATTTATTTAAAACTGATTTTTCTCTGCCAAATTAAGGCACATAAATAATTCTCTAATTATTATTAAAGTTAATTTTTGGTATTTAGTAAGCGAATTACAACCTTTTGAGTATCTTTTGCAATAATTAGTTCTTCGTCGGTTGGAATTACAAATATATCTATTTTTGAGTTATTTGTGGAAACTTTTCCTTCCTTGCCTTTAACCATTTTGTCATTGATTGATTCATCGATTTGGGCACCTAAGTAGGTAAAGGAACTACAAATATTTTTACGATGTGAGGGCTGATTTTCGCCCAATCCGGCGGTAAAAACAATGGCATCGCAGCCGTTCATAGCTGCGATATAACCCCCTATATATTTAGTGATCTGGTAAACCAGCATCTCATGGGCTAAAATTGCCCTTTTATCTCCTTTTGCCGCTGCGATGGTGATGTCTCTGTCGTCGGTTGATATGCCAGAAATTCCCAGTAATCCCGATTTTTTATTTAATATTTCATCAGTCTCTCTCGGCGATAATTTTTCGTGTTCTTGCAAAAATGTGACAACAGAAGGATCCAAAGCGCCAGATCTACTTCCCATCATAAATCCATCCAGTGGAGTTAACCCCATACTGGTATCTATTACCTTTCCGTTTTTAATTGCAGCGATCGATGAGCCGTTTCCGAGGTGGCAAGTGATCATTTTTAGCGTTTCGATGTCCTTTTCAAGCAATTTGGCGCACCTAGCGCTAACACAGCGGTGAGAGGTGCCGTGAAAGCCATAGCGTCGAATCCCGTATTTTTCATAATATTCATATGCTATCGGAAACATAAATGCTTTTGGTGGCATGGTGGAGTGAAAAGCCGTATCAAAAACGGCCACTTCAGGAACAGATTTATCAAAAACAGCAAAACAAGCTTTAATTCCCTGTATTATAGCGCCGTTGTGCAGAGGGGCCAATGGAATTAAACTCTCCATTTTATTTATCACGTCCTCGGTCAATAGAGTTGCTTCTTTGAAGAAGGATCCTCCATGCACAGCTCTGTGACCAATTGCGGAAATTTCATCGAGATTTTTTATCACACCTGTGTTTTCATTTGTGAGCGCATCTTTGACCTTAATAAAAGCGGCCATGTGGTCTTTTAAATCGCAAACGACTTTCATTTCGTTTCCATTTTGAGTTTTATAATTAAATATGCTGTCTTTTAAGCCTATCCTTTCGCAGTTCCCTTTAGCGAGCACGGATTCATTTTGAATATTTATTAATTTATATTTTAAAGAAGAACTGCCAGCATTTATAACGAGTATATTCATCGTTTACCTCTCCTGAATTTCTAACAATAAGATTTTTAAGCGGTGAAATTTAATACAAAGTTCCGGATTTGAGGGTGTTTCAAAAAGGATCACAAACAAGCGCCCAAATATCTTAATTGTGCAAAGATATAGCGGAAAGGCTCATTGCGTGGCGTTTTTATCTTCAGTTTGCATAAATTGCCTTCCAAAAGTCTTTGCATTAATATCTCTGTCTGCCGTGATTGTGCGCCTTTATGCAAAAGTTGCTTTCGCATTTTAAACATCTCAATTTTTATTCTTTACTCCATCTTTTTATCATATGCAAATCCTTGTTGCAATACTTTTCAGGATTTATTTGATGAAGTGTGCTTTTATAAATTAATTATCCTGTCCGCAGCATCTTTTGTATTTTTTTCCGCTGCCGCATGTACACAAATCATTTCTTCCGGGTTTTTGGCCACTTTTTATCGTTTTACTCGTATTTGTCTCTGAGCCTCCGCTGGTTGTTAAGTTTTGAGGGTTAGGTATATCCGTCCTAGGGGGTGGAGGGGCTTCCTGAACAACTTTAACGGTCAAAAGCAATCTTGTTGTATCTTCGCGTATGGATGCTATCATCTCGTCGAACATATCAAACCCTTCCATGCGGTATTCCACCACAGGGTCTTTTTGTCCATAAGCGCGCAGTCTAATGCCTTGCTTAAGTTCTTCCATTGCGTCGATATGATTCATCCATTTTGTGTCCACACAGCGCAATAATATTGCCCTTTCAATTTCGCGCATCAGCATAGGGCTTAAAGCTTGCTCACGCTCTTCATAGAGCTTTTTCGCTATGCCAATAGTCTCTTTTATTAAATAATCTGGCGAAAGGCTTTCGAGTTCTTTCTGAGAGAATTGTAAATCATCTTCTTTTATAAGCCAGCCCATAAAGTAATTGCGGAGGCCTTTTAAATCCCAATGATCCTGATAGTCTTCTCCGGGCAAATATCTTTTCACGATTTGCTCAACGGTCTGTTCAAACATAACCATCATTTGATCTCTAAGGTTTTCTCCGTTTAAGACCTTATCTCTCTGGGCGTATATCAATTCTCTTTGTTTATTTAGGACATCATCATATTGAAGAACACTTTTTCTCGCTTGGAAGTTTCTTCCTTCAACAGCTCTCTGTGCAGTTTCGATACTTCTTGAAAGCATTTTATCTTCTAAAGCTTCATCCTCTTCAACGTGCAGTATATTCATATATTTCTTCATGCGCTCTCCGCCAAACAAACGCATGAGGCTATCTTCAGTTGACAGGTAGAATTTACTGCTCCCCGGGTCTCCTTGCCTGCCGGAACGACCTCGCAGCTGGTTATCAATCCTTCGCGATTCGTGTCGTTCAGTGCCCATAATATAAAGACCGCCGGCTTCTCGCACTTTTTCAGCTTCAGCCTGTGTGATTTTTTTATGCTTTGCTATGAGATCTGTGTATAATTTCCGTGCATTGATGATTTCCTCGTTATCCGTTTCGGCAAAACCACTGGCTTCGCTTATTAATTCTTCCGAAATTTGCATACGGCGCATTTCCGATTTAGCCAAATATTCCGCGTTGCCGCCGAGGGAAATATCAGTACCGCGCCCGGCCATGTTAGTGGCGATTGTAACGGCGTTTTGCTTTCCAGCCTGAGCGATTATTTCAGCTTCTTTTTCGTGATATTTTGCGTTTAATACAGCGTGCTTTATGCCGCTTTTGCTCAACAGTTTGCTCAACACTTCCGATTTTTCAATAGATACGGTACCAACGAGTACGGGTTGCCCTTTTTTGTGGCATTCTTCTATATCGCGGATAACTGAGATAAATTTGCCATTCTCTGTTTTAAAAATAGCATCTGGGAAGTCTTTCCTAAGCAAGGGCTTATTCGTGGGTATTTCTATTATATCGAGTTTATAGATTTCTCTAAATTCCGGCTCTTCAGTCATTGCAGTACCGGTCATGCCGGAAAGTTTTTTATAAAGACGGAAGTAATTCTGAAATGTGATCGTCGCGAGTGTTTTCGATTCACGTTCTATTTTAACGCCTTCTTTAGCTTCTATAGCCTGATGTAACCCGTCGTTATAGCGCCGGCCGAACATCAACCTTCCGGTGAATTCGTCGACGATCACAACACCGTCATCTCTAATGACATATTCAATATCCTTCTTCATCACACCGTGAGCTTTGAGCGCTTGATTAATGTGGTGCTGTATGGTCACGTTTGCAGGATCGGTAAGATTTTCGAGTTTAAAATAATCTTCCGCTCTTTTAACACCATTTTGAGTTAAGGTAGCTGTTTTTGCTTTTTCATCGACCACATAATCAGCATTGCCGAATAATTCTTCGTTATCTTCTTTTGTGTCTATTTCTGCAATTTTCATAATTTTAAGCGTTTTTACGAAATTATCCGCAATTGTGTAAAGATCTGTTGATTTATCCCCCGGCCCCGAGATGATTAGCGGGGTCCGCGCTTCGTCTATCAATATGGAGTCCACTTCGTCCACAATAGCATAGTGATGCCCTCTTTGAACTTTTTGATTTTTATATGCCACCATATTATCGCGAAGATAGTCAAATCCTAGCTCGTTGTTGGTGGCGTAAGTGATATCAGCTAAATACGCCTCTGCCCTTGCAGCATTCTCCATATGTGGAACGATTAACCCAACCGTTAATCCCAAAAATCGGTAAACTTTACCCATAAGTTCAGAGTCGCGTTTTGCGAGGTAGTCGTTAGCCGTAACGATGTGTACCCCTTGTCCTGAAAGTGCGTTTAGATACCCCGGCAACGTTTCGACCAGTGTTTTACCTTCACCGGTTTTCATCTCAGCAATTCTTCCCTGGTGCAGCACTATACCGCCTATTATCTGAACAGGAAAGTGCCGAAGCCCCAGCACTCTATCGGCAGCTTCGCGGCATACCGCAAACGCTTCAGGTAAGATATCGTCTTCTGTTGCACCATTTTCTAATTTTTGTTTTAAAGCGTTCGTCTGCGATTTAAGCTCTGTTTCGCTCATCGCTCGATACTGGTCTTCCAGTGCTAACACTGAGTCGCAGAGCGGTTGAATTCTTTTTAATTCTCTTTTGCTGTAATTTCCGAATAACTTATTTAAAAAGCTCATTAATTCACCTCGTATAGTAACTATATAATTTGGGTAGAAGTTGATTTTTTAATTTATTTGTGGCTATGAAAATCATATTTATTTTGGTTAATTTTTAAAAACTGTTAAGAAAGCATAATCTAAGGGTTTAATTAAATATATTATATCATGTATTATATCATATTGTTTAAAAAAAAGCATCTTATTAAATTTTTAAAGATATCATGTGATATAATAAGTGCATATTCTAATGTTTTTAAACCAAAAATTGATAATAGGTCGTGATTTGTTGAGAGATGTAGTTATAAAATCTAAAAAAGCGCTGGTATTTTTTGGTTCACCACATGAAAGTGGCTATACAGCCGAGCTTACAAATAAATTTCTTTCGGAAATAAGTAGGGATTATGAATATGAAATCTTAAAAGCATATGAACAAAATATAAAACCTTGCATTGGGTGCGGGATTTGCGATAGCGAATTTACCTGTCGGTACAAAGATTTTTGTTATATAGATAATTTAATAAAACATTCTAGTTTAATAATAGTTGCATCTCCGATTTACAATCTAAGCTTCCCGGCTCCTTTAAAGCTGATATTCGATCGCATGCAGCCTTATTTTGCCGAAAGGGTTGTTCGCGGGGAAATACGTAATCCCATGAATAAAATGGGGATTATGCTGTTAACCTGTGGGACAAATTGCAGCGAAGGGGCCAAAATAATTAAGCGCCAATTGCAGTTAATTTTTAGCACAATCAACACTCAATTTGCCGGGCAAATATTATGGAAGAATACAGATAATGAAAAAAATTTTAAAATGAGTAGATCTCTTATAATAGAGATTAAAAAACTGGTTTATAAAATAAAAAATAGGGAAAATATCACATGAAGTTATATAAAAATTTGGCAATATTAGCTATTTAAATGTTCGTGCTATTCGATATCAGGCTCTAAAAGGCCGTAACCGCCACTTTTTCTGTGATAAACAACGTTTATTTCATCGGTATCTTGATTTCTGAACATATAAAACTGATGTCCGACCATATTCATTTGCAGGATTGCCTCTTCGACGTCTAAAGGTTTGATTGGGAAACGTTTATTGCGCACGATTTTATAGTTTTCTTTCACGTCAACAGTTTCGTTTCCATTATTATTTAAGGTGAGACCTGTTCTCAGGCGTTTTTCTAAGCGGCATTTATGCTTCCTTATTTGCCTGCCCAAAACCGAGATTACCTCATCCAAAGCGTAAATAATATCGTCATCTGTCTGTTCGGCGCGGTAAACCATCCCGCTGTGTGTGATTGTCGCCTCGACTGTTTGCCGATGTTTTTCAACCGTAACTGTAACAGAAGCTTCAGCGTCTTTTCCGAATATTCTATCAAACTTAGAAAGCTTTTTTTCAACTCGCTCTTTAAAGCTCTCTTTTAAATGGACTTTTCTCCCAGAAATTTTAATATTCACTTTATTATCCCCCTCGTGTTGATATATTTACCTCACATTATCTAAAAGTTCAATTAATTTATTTATACAAAAATATACACTGGAAAGTCTCACATCGTTTCTAGGCATGTTTAAAAAGAGCTCAGTTACAGAATAAACTTTGCCTAAGATATAAAAACCAAAACACACCGTGCCAACAGGTTTAGAGCAATCGCCTTGCTCCGGGCCGGCATTACCGGTTACAGAAATGCCAATATCAGAACCGGCCTTTTGAGCGATATTTTTTGCCATTTGAGAAGCAATTTCTTCGCTTACCACACCATAATTTGCAATATCGTTTTCTGATATATTTAAATGTTGCTTTTTTGCCTCATTAGAATAGGTGACAGCGCTATAATTTAAAATTTTTGAGGCGGATGGAGCGTTGACGATAGATGCCGAGAGCAAACCAGCTGTGCAAGATTCAGCACAGGCAATTGTTAAATTCTTTTTTATTAATAATTTAACTAATTTTTCTTCAATTTTCAAATTAAAAGCCCTCATGCTTAAATAAAATAATTTTTTATATATAAAAGTGAATATTTAATGAAATTTTAATATATATTATTAAATTATTTGCTAATTGTTTGGAGCTTCTAAGCAGATTCGAACTGCTGACCTCTTCCTTACCAAGGAAGTGCTCTGCCTACTGAGCTATAGAAGCAGGAAAATATAAATTTTTGCCTCGAAACAGTTGTTTATTCAGAAATTTGGCAGGGGCAGAAGGACTTGAACCCTCGGCACGTGGTTTTGGAGACCACTGCTCTACCAACTGAGCTATGCCCCTAAAATTTAATATTATTATATAATGAATACAAATAATTGTCAATTTAGTTTTTAAAAGCTTTGACCTAAACAGAAGAGCAATATTTTTATCTTACCAAATAATTTTTTAAAAATAATAATTCTCGCTATCCCAGATAAGACAATCTGTATCTCTAAAAAAGCTGCAAAGAGCGTTTTTGCGCTATCGACCGAGCTTACCGGAATCAGCTGCGTAAAGAAGTGCGCTTGTTCACAAAACATTTGAGTCAAAATTGCCATGCCATGCGTGAGGATTATCGTCGCTGGTTGCCGGAATTAGCAGAAGCGTTTGCGTTGAAATTTTGCAAATATCAAAAATTTGAGGATAGGAGGTTTGCCCAGGTATATTTTTTGCGTTCAAAAATTCTAAGTATAGTTGCGAAGAGCGTTTTTGCGCTATCGACTGAGCTTACTGGAGTCAGCTGCGTAAAGAAGTGCGCTTGTTCACAAAACATTTGAGTCAAAATTGCCATGCCATGCGTGAGGATTATCGTCGCTGGTTGCCGGAATTAACAGAAGCGTTTGCGTTGAAATTTTGCAAATATCAAAAATTTGAGGATAGGAGGATTGTCCAGGTATATTTGTTGCGTTCAAAAATTCTAAGTATAGTTGCGAAGAGCGTTTTTGCGCTATCGACCAATGCCATACAGCCGTTTATTTGAGAAATTTACCCAGTAGGGGATTTTGCAGGTTCAACACGGCTAAGGGGGGTTATTTCCTAATGCGCTCACAATGAGTCTTTAGCAGATAGGCATTGCGATGACACTGGAAAAATGGCGGAGAGTTAGGGATTTGAACCCTAGATGCATTTTCACGCACACTGGTTTTCGAGACCAGCTCCTTAAGCCACTCGGACAACTCTCCATTGGCCCGTATTATTTGTTATTTCACACTTTCAAAGTATAGAATATATCAAGTTGGATGTCAAATAATTGTGTCCGGTAATAAGATAGTGAAATAGGATACGAAGAAATTATTATTTAATGCATCATAAATCCAGATCAAACGATATCAAACGGTTGCAATAACGCTCGGTTGAGCACTAAATTTTTGTTGCTTAATCCCAATTATAATGTAGTGGTCGATATAGCCAGTCATCCACGGGTGCCTCAAGCGAAAATAGTGGCGCAGATAAATCCATTGAAGGGTGATTGTCGGCAATTGAAGTCACCCAACGCGCTCGCCAGCCTGAAAAGTAAGTAGGCCGAAATAATAGTAGTAAATCAAGTTTTACCCGGCCCACTTTTTAGGTTCATTGTTAACAAGCGATGCATTTGACTGCCAATGCCGCGTACCTATGATAATACGATTCGCAAAAAATCTTAATATTAATGTTTTAAACAGAGTATTGCAAACTTTTAAAGCTATAATAATGAACTTTTTGCATCAGGATTTTTAAAAAAATCTCACGCGGCAGCGGATAAATTTATTGATATTAGGTTGCAATTGATGGAGATTACACTTTACAGTTATTATTTAATGTAGCGCAAATATAGCCTGTATGACGTTAAAAATCGTCTCTAATACAGCATGGACGCTTTGTTTTGATTTTTAAGGGTTAAATTAGATAAGGAGTCTTTGAAAGTTTAGGGAGCGTGCGCCATACAAACGGGGTGGAGGGAGCAACAGTATATTTGTCAAGTATTACCTTGCTGATCTAGATACCTCTTAGCACATTAAATTATTGCTAAAAATTTGAATAAATTTTTTGAAAAAGTGTTAAAATTGGCAATAAAAGACTCATATATATAATTTTTCATTTTCAACTTGACATTTAAAATGGTTTTGTAGTATAATAATAGCGTTAGAAAAGATCGCGGAGTAGAGCAGTCTGGTAGCTCGTCGGGCTCATAACCCGGAGGTCGTTGGTTCGAATCCAGCCTCCGCAACCAATTAAATTTTAATATTTTGATTTCAAATTCTAAGAATTGAGTTTTATTGGAATAAGTATTTGCTTTAATAAAACTTAGTTTGTGAGAAAAAACTATATCTGTTTTGAAATTTTTTGTAATATTTAGCAGAAAATTATCTTGAAAATCATTCTAAATTTGCATATGTTATTTAATATATACATGCGTGTTGGTTTGCAATTTTAAAAAGTAAACCTTATCTACACCGAAATAAAGGATGAGAGAAGATGGTTGCAAACTTATTTAGTTTTGGGTTGCTCGGTATGGATGCTTTTTTGGTGAATGTTGAAGCGGATCTCTGTTCTGGTCTTCCGTGTTTTGAATTAGTGGGGCTGCCAGATGCCTCTGTGAAGGAAGCGAGGGATAGGGTTCGGTCTGCACTTCGGAACTGTGGTTTTTCATTTCCTGTCAGCAGAATCACGATCAATCTCGCCCCAGCCGATGTTAAAAAAGGCGGATCGCTTTACGATCTTCCAATATTGATTGCGCTGTTAAGTGCCAGTTCGCAGCTCGATGTTCCTTTAAAAAGTTCTGCCTTTGTGGGGGAACTTTCTCTTTTTGGAGAGATACGGCCTGTTAATGGTGTTTTACCGATGGCGATTAAGGCAAATGAACTCGGCATAAAAGATTTTTATCTCCCTATGGAAAATGCAGCCGAAGGGGCGGTGGTGGAGGGGTTGAATGTTTATCCGTTAAAAACAGTTGGCGAACTTTTGGACCATTTAAACGATAAGAAAAAAATTCCCCCTGCAAAACCGGTGCTTTTGCGCGATCAAGAGAGATCGTGCTTATTAGATTTTTCGCAAGTTTGCGGGCAGTATGAAGCCAAACGCGCTCTTGAAATTGCCGCAGCTGGTGGTCACAATATTATGTTGATAGGCCCACCTGGATCTGGGAAAAGTATGCTGGCTAAAAGACTTGCCTCAATTTTACCGAATATGACGTTTGAAGAATCCATTGAAACCACTAAGATACACTCTATCGCCGGAACTCTGGAAAGATGTGTTTCTTTGGTGCATAAAAGGCCGTTCCGGGCACCGCATCACACCATATCTGCAGCGGGATTGGCTGGCGGTGGGAATATTCCGCATCCGGGGGAGATTTCGCTGGCGCACAATGGTGTTTTGTTTTTGGATGAGCTTCCGGAATTTTCGCGATCATCGATGGAAGTGCTGAGGCAGCCTATTGAAGATGGCATAGTGACGATTTCGCGCGTGCACGGGACTTTTTCATATCCATGCTCGATCATGTTGGTTGCTGCGATGAATCCCTGCACCTGCGGGTATTATAGCCATCCGACCAGGCCTTGCACGTGCTCACAGAAGGCCGTTGCAAATTATCTTTCACGCGTTTCAGGGCCGCTTTTAGATCGCTTGGATATTCACGTTGAAGTCCCAGCAGTGGAGTTCGATGAATTATCGGCTAGAGGCGCTTCTGAGAGTTCACAAGATATAAAGGAAAGGGTTAATAAAGCTCGAGGGGTACAAAATTTAAGATACAAAGATTCGCCTATTTCTTGCAATGCCAGAATTACCTCTGATTTCATGCAAAAGATGTGTCCGTTAACAGATGCCGCGAAAAAGCTTTTGAAACAGGCATTTGAAAAACTGGATCTTTCCGCGAGGGCGTATGATAGAGTTTTGAGGGTGGCGCGCACCATAGCGGACCTAGATGAAAGAGAAGTAATTGAAGAAGATCACGTGGCGGAAGCGGTGCAGTATCGGAGCCTCGATAAAAAATATTGGAGGGCAAGGTAAAACAAACAAAAGTTTTAGAGCCAAAAGTAAAAATATGTTGAATAATAAATTATCAACGATAATTTATTTTTTTACCGATTTTTGCGTGAAATGTTGAATTAGTTTGCCGAATTTTTTCGTTTTACTATGCTTTATCGTTAACAGATGCCGCGAAAAAGCTTTTGAAACAGGCATTTGAAAAACTGGATCTTTCTGCAAGGGCTTATGATAGAGTTTTGAGGGTGGCGCGCACCATAGCGGACCTAGATGAAAGAGAAGTAATTAAAGAAGATCACGTGGCGGAAGCGGTGCAATATCGGAGCCTCGATAAAAAATATTGGAGGGCAAGGTAGAACAAACAAAAGTTTTAGAGCCAAAAGTAAAAATATATTGAATAATAAATTATCAACAATAATTTATTTTTTACCGATTTTTGCGTGAAATGTTGAATTAGTTCGCCGAATTTTTTCGTTTTACTGTGCTTTATCCTTTATTGGGGCAGGGCCTCATTTCAATTTTGCCAATTGCTGCCAAACTCGATGCAGTAACCCGGTTTACTTTTTAGTTTATGTTAATAGGCAACATAGACACGCGTATAATTTATATAAATATATCGCTATATAATAAAATATTCCACGCGGCTTTCTCTATTCCTTTTTTATCGGTGAAAATTGAATGCCTTTGCCTTATTTTTTAAAATTTATATTGATATGAAATAAAATATTATATATAACTATTTAAATCATATCAAATATATTTATGGGAAAATACGATGATAAACCGCAAAATGTTGAAGACCAACCACAACAACGAGATGCGGCTACTTTATCAAAAGTCAGCGGTGGTACAGGCGATGAAATAAGTCACGCTGCGGTACGTTTAGTTGCACAGCATGCGGAACGGGTTCTTCCGCCTTTCATGACCAACGCTGATGGGGAGTTGTGGCGCTCTATTTGTCAGTGTAAGCTAAATGATGCACAAAACATGGGAAGTCACATCGCGGATAACATTGTAACCCACGAAGGGTTATTCGACAGGTATTACGACTGGGGCGACTGATGCATAAAGACAATAATTATCGCCAACGCACTACACACACTTCGGTTGTGACCAATTCACGCTTAAAAAATATATTAGCAGCCGAAATAAAAAACAAGCACCAAGGGTGAGACCTAAAATATGTATCTTAACGATTTTTTCGAGATACATATCTTTGTTTTATGAGCCGCCGCCTCAATTTGGCATCTTTCGTGGAGATTGCACATCGATGAATCCTGCTTAACTATATGCTGGTGTACAAATAAAACCCGTCCTATAGCCAATATGAAAATTTATTAAATTAGAAGGAATTTTTTCAAAAAAATGCCATTCTCGCGAGATTTGACAATGCCAAACTCAATCCGGTAACTTTTTGGGTTACCATTTGGGGCAGCTTTTTTATTTTTTGATTTAGATAGCTTTGTCAATCGCTGGGCTGGGGAATAGAAATTTTATTTAAAATGTTTTAGGGTAAGTAAAGAATAATTGTTTTGAGGGCTTGCGCTTTTGGGCAATTTTGTGAATTTAAATTATAATGTGCTCACCAAGATGATTTTCTTTTGAGGCAATTTTTATATCAAAATCTAAGCGAGATTTCATTCCATTTGACAAAAGGCTTGCTATGGATGTTTCATAGGCGAGTTTGGGGATGTTATTTTGCTCACTTAAGTGGCTTAAAACGATCCTAGTTGTGCCTTTTTTTACAAATCCTGGCAATTCTTGGGCGCAAGCTTCATTTGAAAGGTGTCCTTTATTGGATAAAATTCGCCTTTTTAAAAAATAAGGATATTTGCCATTCTCTAGCATCCCGACGTCATGATTAGACTCTATGAATAAAACGTCACAGCCATTTATAGCGTTTCTAACTTCGTTGGAAACAAATCCCATATCGGTTGCAAATGCTGTTTTGCGTTGATCAGGGGTTGTGACCACATAACCAAAGCTCTCGTTGCTGTCGTGAGAAGTAAAAAAGGGCTTCACGAATATATCGCCAATTTCAAAACCTTTGTCTGAGACCGCCTCATATGAAATTTTGTCGTTTAATATTCCGTGCTCGATTAGTGCCTTTATTGTTCCTTTTGAAGAATAAACTTTTATGCCGTACCGGGTTGCAAGTGTGCGCAATCCCATTATGTGGTCGCTGTGTTCATGGGTTATTAAAATAGATTTTATTTTTGTTAAGTCCAGTTCATTTTTTTTTAGCATGGCTTCTATTTGTTTAGTGCTGCATCCTGCGTCAATTAAAATAGCTGTATTTTGGCATTCAAGATATGTGCTGTTTCCACGACTGCCGCTAAAAAGCGGGTATATTTTTGTCATAGTTTTACCTTCTTGTCTTAATATTTGTTTGGCAGATAGGTGCTAATTTCTGCGCTGTTGAGAATATTTTCATTCAAACACTTTTTTATTTTATCACAGTTTTCTTGATTTTTGTAAAATTTTTAAGGTGATTTTGCGATATTTGGCGTGATGCGCCCTGTATTTTTAATTGATTCGGGAGAGTTTTTGTTGCGCGAAAGTTTTTATTTTTGATATAATTTTTTTAAAAAATAGTATAAAAATGCTAAATAAATTGAATATAATTTCTAAAAAATGTTGAAAATATTATAAAACATGTTAAACTTAAATTATGGATTTTTAGTTGAAATTTAAATGATTTTAAGGGATGTGTAGATTTTATGAAAAGAGTTTTGTCTGTTTTGCTATTATCATTAAATTTTGTGTTTTATACTAATGTTTTGGCGGATGATGAATATAAAGTTTTGGAAATTGGTTTATGTAAGGAAGAAAATTTAATTCAGGGCGATCGCAAAAGCAATTGGGATGTGGATTTAGATGACCGAAATAAAGAGCCTGTATTTTTAGTGAAAGCGGATAAGACTTGTCAGTTTAGCGAAATGCTTGAAAAAGCTGAATATTGCATTTATTCGATCCGTTATATCAGCAAAAATGGAAGCAAATGGGCTGTTTATGAAGTATTTGACGATAAAATTAAAAATATTTGTGAAACAGACCAACAGCTTATTCAATTGATAATAAAGACTTTAGGCATGCCGCAACAAAAGTGCATAGGGCGCTTGATCAAAGTCTGATTGGCTTGAGGTGCTTAATTTAAAAAAATCTGTTGCGGTCAAGATTTGTTGAAGGAACATGGCAGTGTGATGATATAGCAGACCTACTTTTAAACGCTAATTTTGCAAAAAGGTTTATATTTTATTATTGTAGATGCATTGATTTTATGATTTTCTGTGTGGGATAAATTGAGTTTTAGGTTTTGGGAAAATCGAATGTCGCTTCGATATGTGCCGGGAGAAATTCCATTGCCGATCTTATATATTGTAAATTTGATTGCAAAGGCTTTAATATTTCTGTGCACTTAATGTGCAATTTTTCCTCGGTTGGGGTTTCTTCGATTTCTGTACGCATTCCGGAAGCGATTATGGAATTTATTATCCCGAGCTTTGTAAAATTGTTCTCTGTGATCGATATACGCTTGATGAGCATTTCGCGCCGCGCTTGCACTGGCAGATCTTTTTGCGGAGAGCCCAAAATTCGTTCCATATTGTCTAGACCAAACCCAGTGGCAGTGCCGAGAAAGCACTCTTTTTCAACTTCATCTATTTTTGCAAAGAGCTCATCAAGTGCGGCCGCATATGCGGAGAGTTCGGCGAAAATTAGGGAGTTTTTATTTAGGTTGTAGAAGCCGAGAGGGATGAGATTTTGCGTCAAGGAATTCAGGCAGGGCAAGATAAATCACCTCATTTTAGAATTATGGAAACAGATTTCAAAACAGCGAGCTGCTTTTTGTCGATGGATTTGTCGTGAGACAACCCGCCGGAGAAAGAGTAGTTGTGCACGCCGTTGAC
This sequence comes from Oscillospiraceae bacterium, assembly GCA_031266365.1. Classification (GTDB taxonomy): domain Bacteria; phylum Bacillota; class Clostridia; order Oscillospirales; family Acutalibacteraceae; genus JAISBE01. The sequence goes on along the minus strand of JAISBE010000021.1, from coordinate 4,622 downwards.
GCTAAAAATCACGTTGCCGACGGCGCAAAGTCTAACGTCTTCGCCGATTTTCAATGAATAAAAATACCCTTTAATCGCGCTTTCGCATGCTTCTTTTACTTCGCTGAATGTGTAGTCGGGCTTTATTTCAATTTCCACAGTGAGGGTTAGGCTTAAAAGAGTTGCTGTGTGCACCTGGACGTCGACGTTAATTTCGCGTAAATCGGTTATTTCTTTTTGTATCGCTTGGACTATTTCTGGGTTGGGAACAGAGCCCTGCGCTGCGATGTAAATGTCCACAGTGCCGCGACCGCGTTCCCTTGGCAAAACGCTCACGGAGTGAATGCCTTCGTGCTTTAGCGCGATGTTTTTATAGAAAGCGCAATTTGTGCCGTTGGGGATATTTTTATAACTTTGAAGAAGGCGTGCCCGAAGTTGTGAATCGTCTTCTGCGTCGGTGCCGCCTGTGAATTCTTTCAAATTTATAACGGCACTTATCCCAGCGGGGGGATCGGACATCACCGTGATGGTTTTGGGCGCGGTGTTCATTTTGGCACCGCTGTCCTGTGATTCCGCTGAAACAGAAACCTCAAGCTGGCCGGCTTTTAGTGTGGCTTCTTGGGTTGTTTTAAAGTAGAGGGGCTGATTGAAGATTCCTTCGCAATTGTGGGCGATGCAAGTTGTGTTTTGGGGGATTATTATATCGTAGTCTAATGGGGAAGTTCTTGTGAATTTTAGAGTACCGGTTGATTTCGTTGATTTTTTCCTTGTGAGCCCTCTTTGTTGAGCGTGTAGATCTAGTTGAAAATTTTCGGCCGTTTGGGGGAATATCTGCCTTTTTAGCCACTCTAAATTTGTTAAAGCAGAGAAAATTTCTCCAGCGAGCACGCGCATTCTGATGCCGATATCTGAGGTTTCGTTGACTTGGAAACCGGATAATTCGCTAAATTTTTCTTTCATTCTTTCGAGTATAGATTTATAAGTGTCTGCCAAATTTAGCCACCGCCTTTCTATATTTAAAGCCACTGATTTTATTTAATATTAACTTCAAGTGAATGCTTTTTTTGATTAATGAGAATTGATATTTTTAATTGAAGTTGTTCTTCTTGATTTTTTTGAACTTTCACCCCCTCTACTGCAGTGCCGCTGATATCTTCTAGGGCTTTTTTTGTGAGAAAGAGGGCTTTGGTTTCTATATCTCCATTATAAGTTGGCAGTGTGAATAGGTCGCTGCCGAGGTCAGGGTTATATAAAAAACTGCCTTTTTTTATGCAAAGTTGAAGCCTGACTCTTTGCAAAATCTCTTGTGTACCGAAAATTGTTAAAGGTTGACCGCTGCTATTTAAAGAAAAATCGCCATCTTTGATGAGTGTGTCCAAGCTGTTGACCTCCTTTGATTGACTAAATAAGGGCTTATTAGAGAAAATTTGTTGTGCTATAATACACAGTTATTGAGAAAAATTTTGCCGGATTTATCTAGGATGATTTTAGCGCCGCCGCTTGATGTCAGTATGATTTCGCCGTGGTTATTTAGTAATATGTTTGCGCCTGATTGTGAATAGAGCATTAATTCTCCGGGTTTTAGTTTTTTATTTTTCATAAATACGCCGGTACTGATGAATTTTTCACCGCTGTGCAGTAAAACGGTATTTTCGCCGATTGGTGGCGAATAAGTTAGGCCAAACGGTGCAATTATAGGGATATTTCTGTGCTCAGAAGAGGATTGCACTGTGACTTTGTTTTCTATGCTATCTGTTATTTCGCCGAAAGTAGCTCCTTCTTGTTTTGTGGGGTTTTGGCTTAGCTGCATGGATAATTCCTCCTTTTTAAAAATTAAAATTCAGGCTTCGTTGAGCAAAATACATAAAATATTTTTTAAAAATACGTAAATTTTGACAAATAATTAGTGCAAAAGTATTGATAATATTTTTAAATAAGGTTATAATTATCTAAAATAAAAGAGGTGATAGATATGTATTTTAAAAGGGCATTATCTTTTACTATGCTTATTTCGGAAATCATGGGGCTTAGAAGTAATTTAAACATAAGCGCAAATTTTTCGGAAGAAAATTTTTCACCTAAAGTTTTGCTGGTTGGGGATGTGGGTGTTGGCAAAACAGCTGTTTTAGAAAGGTTTTTAAATCATGGATTTTTAGAAAATAAACCTACTCTTGGGGTTAATCGTGTATCAAAAGAGTTAAATTTTGAAAATGATACCATAAAAATGCAAGTTTTTGATATGTCTGGGAGTGAATGCTACCAATATTCAAATCAGGTTTATTATAAAGGAGCGCATGTGGCGATCATAGTGTTTGATGCTATGAATTTTTCGCCATTTAAAAGTATCGAAAAGTGGCTGAATTTAGTGAGTAAAAGGGTTTTGAACTGCAAGTTCATTTTGGTGCGCAATAAAGTTGATTTAGATAGAGAGCGGAGAGGAGGCGGAAGTGTTAAGTCTTGGGCAGATGAACATGATATCCCGTATTTTGAAACGTCGGCTTTATCAAATGAAATGATAAATGAATTATTTTTAAGTGCATTGAAACAGAGTTTAGAATGTGAAAATGGGTTTTATCAAGCTGATCCCTTGCCAAGAATATATTTAGTCAATGAGAACGAAAAAATTAAGAAACGTTGTTGGTGATATTTATAATAAAAATATTTTGTTTGATTTAGAAAGGGTGGCCAGTATGTTTTTGAGAAAAGTTTTTTTGGGATTTTTAATTAGCTGTTTATCATTTTGTGGTTTAGCGCAAAGCACAAGAGTATTTGGAGAAGGTAAAAAAATTTATAAGGTTGTGTTGCTTGGAGATGCAGATGTTGGTAAAACGGCGCTTTGCGAAGCGTTAGGTAATCGCGCTTTCCGAGATGACTTAGAGCCAACAATTTTTGCAGGAATATCTCTTATGAAGTTTTGTGATATTAAAGGAGAGGAGGTATTCATCCAGGTTTGGGATACAGCAGGCCAAGAACGCTATAGAGCCCTTACAAAAACTTATTTAACTGGCTCAAATGTTGCGCTTGTGGTGTTCGATAAGACGAACAGAAAATCATTTGAAAATGTGGATTTGTGGATCGAATATGTTAGAGATAGTGCTGGGTCGAATTGTAAAATTATTCTGATTGGGAATAAAACTGATCTTGAAGAAGTGGTGATTAGAAAAGATTTGAAAGATAAAGCCATATATTTCACAGTTGATGATTATTTAGAAACCTCAGCGCGATATTCAGGGGGAATTAATGATCTAAAATATATCGTTGCTAGGGTGCTTTTAAAGGGTGAACGTTTGAAATTGGATAGGTTTGAGGCTGTTGAAATTGAATTGCCATTAAATAGAAAAGTTGGCTGCTGTTAATTTTCGCAAGATGGTAGAATTAATAAATTAGTTTTGATTTATTGAAGGTTTGAGCCTAAATTGACTAAACTCTGAGCGCATATCGCGTTTATATTTTATGCCATGGACGATTAAATTGTTTATTTTTCCAAATTTTGGCGAATTCAAGCTTGCTTGTTCAAATATTTCTGCTTTGATATACCCAGGGCTGGTGATTATTATTTCCTGAGATTTATTTCTTGAAGAGGATAGCATTACTTCCCCTAAAATTGCGGAATTTTCCGTATCAAATGAATCTATATAGCGCTTTTTTGTTATGTTTTCTTCTCGCGAATGCTCATCTTTTAGGTGTATAGAGTAGTCACTGCTGCGGCCTGTGCGAATAAAAATATCCGATAGTATGTGATGCCTTTTGTAATATTTCTGAATGGAAGTATAGCGAATACCGCTATACTTATTGGAAAAGTGCAATGATTGGGAATTTTCGGTTAAATTAGAATTTTGAGAGGGAGAAAAATTTTTGTGGTTTTTGCTTACAGTTGCATCAAAAATGCCGTTGGAGTGAAGTCTAGGGGAAACGTTTAAATAGTTTTCACAAAATTTTTCTAAAACTGCCCACTCGCTCATCCCTTTGTGGACGTGAAATTCTCGGTGAAATATGCGGTTACTTCCTAAAAAGCTTGTTACGCCATATGGAGCGAGGTGCTTTCTGAACAGTGTGTCTAAACATGGGTGGCTGTATATTTGAGGATGGGCTTCATTGTCGAGAAGCAGTGCTGCAAGACTTCTGGCGGTGATTTTAAGAAAGCTGCCTGCTGCACTTTCAAGGTATGATTGCTCATCCACAAAGCCGCTAAAAATAAGATGTTTTTGTTTTTTTGATGAAAAAGAAGGCTTAAAATTGAGTTCGTTATTTTGAAAATCTGAGATTGGGTAAGCTTCATGAGGCGGAGTGGCGAATAAATTTAGTTTGTGGTCAGGATTTTTGTACTGTCTTTCCTCTGCTGTTTCGGGGGCAAAGCTTGGAGTTTGCGGGTGCTGGCAGTCTGTGAAGTTTTCGTATACGCAAATTTTTTTAAATTTATGCGGCTCTGATATTGCAAATAGGCAAGTTAGGCTATCTGCGGGGATATCACTGGATTTACTTATGCAAAAAGCCAAGGGATTGCCGGGGTTTATGGTTACGCCGTTTGTTGTTTGAGCTTCAAAATTCATGATAATGCTACCTTCCATCCTGTTTTAAGTTGATTTGGGTTTTTGATGAACCTGTTTTTTTCGAGTAAACACTCGATTGTGCATTGGTAATCT
>JAISBE010000011.1 GCA_031266365.1 Oscillospiraceae bacterium | reverse complement strand
CTCTCACCAGGTATAGCTAAATAACTTTTTTGGAACACCGACTACATCCAACAGCGGTGCTTTTGCGCACCAGTATTTGGCCAATCACTCGTAAATTAATGTTGATATAAACTAAACTTGGGCATCTAATATAGCAAGCATTCCATCTACATTGCATAAAAGATGCCAATTACACTTAATGAAGCCACGGTTAAATTTCCCAATTCATACCGAATCACCCAAAGCCAGCAATTTCACAAACCCACCAAAAACTACACACGAAAGGAAGTGCATAGAATGAAAATTTATAAATCAATATTTAGTAAAATAGTCTTAAATTAATATTGACATAAACTAAAATTTATGTTTTAATTAATATAGAATTATACTCATATTATAAAAACTAATAAAGGAGGCTGCGAATATCTCTCTTTCCTCAAACGCAACTAGCTTGAAAAACTCACAACAAATTATGAAAACGAACGGAAGTGCATTAAATTGAAATTCTTAAAAAAACTGCTAATAACCACCCTGCTGCTTGCCATGCCTTTCTCTTCGGCGGCGGCGGATGGCGAACTACTCGAGTCACTAAGAAATGTAGATGTGTATACCTATGTGTCAGAACAAGGTGCTACTGCTACGCTAACCTACGATTACGGCTCCTGGGAAGTTTGGCGCCCACAACCAGTAATAACTGACCTATGGGGGACCACAATTCCTGCACCAGCTCTACGGCACCGCCGAGGCGATTCATCGCTGGATCTAACGACCAAACACACCTCAGGATTCATAATAACTCTACATCATGGATCCGATTACATACGTCGAGTTATCCTAACCAAGAAGGGACAAGCGCCACCGGTAGCGGCATATCTAGACACTTATAAACAACTCCTAGTTGTCCAAGTCGGTCCGAGCGATCTGCTGGATATCAGAGTACTAAAGGATGGTGACAAGCCTGAGATGACATTACTGGAAACACTAGAACCATGGTGCCGCCGTTACGGTGACAGGACACCGCTTGGGTGCGATCGAGAAATCACCGTGGACAAAATAAATCGCATAGTGACAACATCATGGAACGTAGCGAACTGCCCCATCAAAGATGAAATTTACGTCGAATTTCACCCACGCGGAAAACGCGGGCAATTCACCTATCTAGACACCCCTGCACCTATAACCGTGCCGGTTTGGAGAGTTAGGGCAAACGCCGAACTAGGATGGTGACCAGCCTGACTTGACGTCATTGGAGAAAATACTACCAACATGCTGGCGCACTGACAACGGTGAACAACTAGGGCGCGGGCACACACTCACCATGGACAAAATAAATACAATAGTGACCGAGTCATGGGACTATGCGCATTACCCATTCTACGACGCGCTCAGTGTCGAACTACGATCAACCGATCAATTCACATATCTCCGACTACCTGATACTATAACCGTGACGGTTCGGAGAGTTGGGGAAATACTGGACAAAGAACTAACTGAAGCACACTATTGACGTGACTGCAACCTAACATACCCAGGTGAACACAATATTTAGTAAAATAATCTTAAATTAATATTGACATAAACTAAAATCTGTGTTTTAATTAATATAGAACTATACTCATATTACAAAAACTAATAAAGGAGGCTGCAAATATCTCTCTTTCCACAAACGCAACTAGCTTGAGAAACTCACAACAAATTATGAAAACGAATGGAAGTGCATTAAATTGAAATTCTTAAAAAAACTGCTACTATCCACCCTGCTGCTTGCCATGCCAATATCTTCAACCACTGCAACGGCGGTCAGCTCCTTCGGGAACGTAGCTTACTTAAAGGTGCTCTGGAACCACTCGATAGACGAGGAACACCTAAGAATCGCAGCCTGCATACCTGGATAGGACAATTCCAACACACTCACAGGTGAAGACCTACAAGGCAGTACGCTAACACCCGGGACTACCCACGTAACCGGTACCCCCTATACGCGGAATACCAACATACCGATAAAGGCGACATAATACTAAGTTTGCATAACGAAAACCGTTACTTACGTCGCATACTCCTCTTAGATATAGACACCTATCTGCCGATCACAACCTCTCTCAGCGCTGATAAGACTGAACTTACCATAGCGGTTGGCCCGAGCGATTTGCTACAACTTCCGGTACAATGCGAAAATGAGGAAAATCAGAAAACCTTGATGCAGGCGCTGAAGCCGCTAATAAATTTAAAAAATAGAACTGGTAATTCACTAAACGACATCGATCCCGAAATTACTATCGGAGATAGTTTAGTCGCCACATGGGATGTTTCGGACTGCATCGTCCCGGACAGTATGGAAGTCATACTCACAGCGTTCACTACAGTAGAGGGATCAGAATACAACCATTTCCTTGCCCCTGTGATAAGAACCGTCCCAATTACAAAGGATGAAGGGGAAGCACCATACGACGATACTGACGTGATTCGACCGCCTCATCCACCGGTGCACCCAATATTCAACGATTCGATAGTTGTGCTGAAGAGCTATGCTTTCACGGATAAATCACGCCCGGATGAACTTAACTTTATGGTGATTACCTTGCAGGAGTGCGAAATTCGGTTTGTCGCTCGCGTATTCTCTAAAGGTCCTAGGAATGAACTTAGAAATGAAAAACACACCGGTTGGAGCACGAAAAACGCAGTGAGCATGTCTAAGCACGATATCAATCCGTATGGCGCCTCCGATACGATTGTTCAACTCGCAGCTGAGGTAAGAGCGGCGCCAAATCACCCAATAACAACGGTCCTCATAGGAGAAAAAAATCTACAGCTTTAAATCGCATAAAGCAAGTCAAACAAAATAATGATGAACAGTGGCTGTATTTTCCTCACTGTTCATCATTTACTTTTGAGCTTAATAATTTATCTAAATCAGCAAATTATCAATTAAAAGCCGTTATAATGCCCTTCTCTTACCATTCTAGGCAAATCTGTAAAAGCGATATCTAAATCTATATCGTTTGATGAAGCTCCATATTGCGCCCCATTACCTAAGCCACCGCCGGAACACTGCCAGATAGCACAATCGTAATCCGGTGCATCGACTCCCCACTGTGCGAGCCACAATAATATACCCGCATCCTTAATCGGCTGCAAATTTATGTTATTTCTTATCCACAGTGGGTTGATATATACCGCTGGCAAATACCCAGCCTCTCTGATCACTCTAGCCCACGCGATGATATAATTCGTCAGCTCTTCTCTAGGTAACCTGGCTAATGCTGCATCTTCCACATCTAATGCGATAGGATATGTAAACAGCGGTCTACCGTATAGCCGTTCCGCCTCACGTATCATGTTTAAACAATGGTGAGCTTCACCAACAGCTTTTTCGACATTGGTTCCATAAAAATAATGGTAAATACCTATATGTAGACCTGCATCCTTCGCCTTTCTTACATTTTCTAAAAACCTACGATCATGCTGTCCAGGCTCATCATCTCCAAAGCTTGAACGTATCATAGCAAACTGTATGCCCTGCGCCTTCGCCGTATCGAAATCCATAACCCCTTGACACGATGCAACGTCTATACCTCTGATTCGCTCCAAACTAGTAACAGTAAAATCAATGGCTTTTTCGATAACATGCCCTGCGGCATCTTTTATGGTCACGTAGACTATATAATTTCCGCCGCTAGAGGGAGACCAGGTTCCTGTGCTTTCTTCATTATAAGGCTTAATCTCTTCAGTATTGCCCGATGCTGGGTCCAGCACATAAAATCTATATAAAGGCGGTGATCCATCTGCGCATGTGGCCGCTGCATTAAAAGTGATAGCAGTACCCGCTCTTTGCGGAGAGGAACATGACGCACCAAAGCCAAGGTATGTTATCTGAGGTGGCTCAATCACCTTAATGGGCACAAAGCCTTCCAATACTTTTCCATCACTATCTCTTCCCGATGCAAAAACTAGATAATCACCGGCTTTTTTGGGGCCCCAACTGGCATAACCAGTAGCAAAATTGCCTAATTCTTCTTGTTCACCAGTACTTGGGTTATATACATACAATCTGATTTCTGAATCAGGATTTTTACCAAAGAAATTTGCGACAACTAAGACCGATTCAGCAACTTTGCATGAATCTTTACTAACCATGACATTCATTTTGGGAATTGATGGTGCTTCAATAGGGTGGATTTTACAATCAATACATTTCTCCACTATCGCCCCAGATTTATCTCGCATCACGACATACACAAGATAATCACCCGCTTCTCCAGGAATCCAACAGGCAATATTCTCTGGGCTAAATGGCTTCATTATTTTAATTTCGCCGTCGCTCTGCTTATAAACATAAAACTTATAGTTTAATTCATCTCCCTCTCCCCACGCTTGCAATTTTATAGCACTACCCACTGCTTGAGAAGATGGCAAAACAGAAAATCCCTGATAAATTGGCCCTGCAGCCTGTGCACTAAAGGAAAGAATTTGGTTAAAAAGCGCAAATAAAACTAGCGGAATCGCAAAAACGGATTTTAGCAACTTAGACTTCATTAAACTTTCTGCACAATATGCATAGCTTAACTTCACTTGATAAGTGAAGTCTAACAAATTGTGCGTCCCCTTTCTGTGTTAAGTAAAGATAAAATTTCTAATACAGAGCTCCACTCTCTTAAAATATATTATCATGATTTTTTTTAAATGTCAATTATTTGACATTTAAGCAAATGTAAAGTATGATACATTTAAATACAGTCGCTAAAAATCGACTTTAAAATAGGAAAATATAGACATAAATTCCCTATTTTATGCTGTTTTTTGTTCAAAACGTGATATTTAAGGATGGTGCTCTTTAATATGGGATGGATGAGCTTAAGCCAATTAAGAGAAAAATATCTTGCTTTTTTTGAATCAAAGGCTCATTTAAGGCTTGGAAGCTTTTCTTTGATTCCAAACGACGATAAAAGTTTGTTATTGATAAATTCAGGCATGGCTCCAATGAAAAAATATTTTACCGGGCAAATTTCTCCGCCAAATAAACGGGTAACCACCTGCCAAAAATGTATCCGGACTCCGGATATTGATCGTGTGGGCATAACGGCAAGGCATGGCACCTATTTTGAAATGCTTGGAAATTTTTCATTTGGCGATTATTTCAAAAAAGAAGCCATAGCCTGGGCTTGGGAGTTTTGCACTGAAGTAATAAAACTACCGCAGGAAAAACTCTGGATTTCAATTTATGAAGATGATACAGAAGCGCAAGAAATATGGACTCAAGAAATCGGGCTAGACAAGATCCGGGTTATTAAGCTTGGGAAAAAAGATAATTTTTGGGAGCATGGAACGGGGCCTTGTGGGCCTTGTTCGGAGATTTATTATGACCGAGGGAAACAGTATGGCTGTGGCTTAAGCAGCTGCACTGTTGGTTGTGACTGCGATAGATTTGTGGAATTTTGGAATTTGGTGTTTACTCAATTTGAAAGCGACGGTCAGGGCAATTATACGCCACTTATCCATCCAAATATCGATACTGGCATGGGATTAGAGCGCCTAGCTTGCATCATACAAGGGGTGGATAATTTATTTTTGGTGGACACCATGCAAAAGATCATGGATCATATCTGCTGTTTATGTGGCGTAGTATATGGAGAAAACGAAAAATTAGACATATCTCTAAGGGTCATCACCGATCATATTCGCAGCACTGTGTTTATGATCGCCGACGGGGTTCTTCCTTCAAACGAAGGCAGAGGTTATATTTTGCGCCGCTTACTTCGAAGAGCTGCTATGCACGTTAAGCTTTTACTCAATTCTAAATCCTGCGAAAACAGGGCTAATAATTCGTTTTTAAATTCTCTTCAAAGCGACAGCTCTATTAGCCACATTGGTGAATATAAACCATTTCTTGCCACAATCTGCAAAACTGTGGTTGAAGAAAATAAAGAAGCTTATCCGGAATTAATAGAGAAACTGGAGTTTATCCAAAAGCTTATTGCTGTGGAAGAGGCAAATTTCGCGAAAACGATAGATCAAGGCCTCCAAATTCTGAGCAGGCTGATAGAGCAAAAGCGCGATGATTTTTCGACTTCCTCTGAGCAAAACGAAAATTTCGCAACATCAGATCAACCAATGATCGCTAAAAATCTCAGTGGAGAAGATGCCTTCTTGCTGCACGATACCTACGGATTTCCTATAGATTTAACCAAAGAGATTTTGGCAGAACGTGGCTTTAAAGTCGACGAAAGCGGCTTCAAAAAGCTATTATTAGAGCAAAAAGAGAGGGCGCGAAAGGCCAGAAAAAACGCAGAGGCTTGGCAAGAAAATCAGTTGGATTTGTCAAAGATTGATGCGACGCATTTTGAAGGCTATAAAACTCTTTCTCTAGAAGCCAAAGTTTTGGCAATTTTAAAGGATGGTAATTTTATAAATCATGCAACAAACGATGAAGATGAAAAAATTCTTTTAATTTTAGATAAAACTCCCTTTTATGCCCAAGGCGGAGGACAAAGCGGCGATTCCGGTGAAATTGCGTCCAGCACAGCTATATTGGATGTTACAGATACTCAAAAAAACTCGGAAGGCGTTTTTCTGCACAGCTGCATTTTTAAGGCCGGCAGCATTAAAGTGGGTGATTATGTTAAAGCAAAAGTGTGTGAAAAGCTTAGAAACAGGGTAAGTCGAAACCACACAGCAGCACATTTGCTCCACGCCGCTTTGCGAAAGGTGCTCGGTGCGCACGTCACTCAGGCAGGACAAATGGTCGATGATAATTTGATACGCTTCGATTTCACGCATTTTTCTGCGCTCAAATGCCAGGAAATTCGTGAAGTGGAAAAACTTGTTAACGACCAAATTTTTTCATGTATTGACGTGGAGAATTTTGAACTGCCAATTGACGAAGCGAAAAAAATAGGTGCTATGGCGCTGTTTAGTGAGAAATACGGCGATATTGTTAGGGTGGTACGTGCTGGAGATTTTTCGATTGAACTTTGTGGCGGCACTCATATTAAAAATGCGTCAACACTGGGTTTATTCAAAATTTTGAGTGAAAATTCTGTGGCATCAGGGGTTAGAAGGATAGAGGCAGTGACTTGCGAGGGTGCTCTCAAGCTCCTCAACGATTCCTTGCAGACGATAAAAGAGTGCTGCTCAAGCTTTAAAATTGGAAATGAAAAAGATCTCGAAAAGGTTTGCAAGCAGCTCGTTTTAGACCAAAAGAAGAAAAATTTTGAAATCGAAAAGCTCAGCTCAAAACTTGCATCCATTGAAGTGGAAAAACTCATATCGAAGGCACGAGAAGTAAACGGCGTTTGTGTGATTGTCGGTTCTTTTGTTGAGATGGAAGTAGAGAATTTGCAAAATATTGGCAACGAAATTAAAAATCGGGTACCGGATGCACTTATCGTGCTCTCTGGCATTGATAATGAAAAAGCTAATATTTTGGTTCAAATAGGGCCAAATTTGCAAAAAAAGGGACTGCATGCTGGTAAATTCGTCAACGATATTGCCAAGCTTGCTGATGGAAAAGGTGGAGGAAAACCTTCGATAGCAATGGCTGGTGTGAAAAATCTTAGCAAGCTCGAGTTGGCTTTGAATGCTGTTGATGATATACTATTGAAATCGATTTAGCTATGGGCGTGTAAAATTTTTTAACCGTAACAATTAAAGGAGGAATCTTATTGGACTGCGTTTTTTGTAAAATTATTTCCGGAGAAATTTCTTCTAAAAAAGTTTATGAAGACGAAAAAATTTTAGCTTTTCATGATCTTGATTCTAAGGCGCCTGTTCATGTACTTGTGATTCCCAAAAAACATATAGTTTCGGTGGAAAAGCTATCTGATTGTGATCAAGGTCTGATAGGTCACGTTTTTTTAAAAATAGCTATTATTGCGCGGGAGCTCGGTTGCAATGGCGGATATAGAATCGTAAACAATTGTGGCAAACTCGGTGGACAGACTGTTAATCATTTACATTTCCACATTTTGGGAGGGCGTGCAATGTCATGGCCGCCAGGATAATTAAATTTAATAAGTAGGACCTTAATCTGCGCTGGCATATTTAATTTGGCGCAATATTGAGGCATTATTTAATAGCAATACGGAGGGTATATGCGAATTTTAATTTTATCTGCCTCCACTGGTGGAGGCCATATGAGTGCAGCAGACGCTATTAAATCTTATATTTTAAAATATAATCAAGAAGCGGTTGTAAAAATTGTGGACACTTTGGAATATATTAGCCCGCTTTTAAATAAAACGGTCTCAGGAGGTTACGTTCATATTGTAACAAAGGCTCCTAAAATGTTCGGCATTATGTATAAATCAGCGAATAAAGACGGTGAATTTTTATCCGCTACCACAACTATTACCAACCTATTTAGTAAAAAATTGCTTCCTCTCTTAGAAAATTTCAAACCGGACGCTATTGTTTCAACCCACCATTTCGCAACAAATATGATTTCAAAATTAAAAAATGCAAAAATTGTAAAAACGCCATTAATTTGTGTTATGACAGATTACGCCCCGCACAGAGCCTGGATCTCAGAACACGTTGATGCTTATATCGTTGCGCATGAAGATATGTTGCCCACTATGAAATATATGGGCGTGCAAGAGGAGAAAATTTATCCATTCGGTATCCCTGTCAATAAGTCTTTTTACATAAAACAGGACGGGAAATCCGTTTTAGGAGAAATTGGTCTATCCGAGGAAATACTCACTATTTTGATAATGGCGGGAAGCTTTGGCGTAAAGGACATTTTGGAAATATACTGCAATATTACCAAGATTGATTTGGATTTTCAGTTAATTATAATCACAGGAAAAAACAAAAAGCTTTACGAAGCTTTCGAAAAAGAAATTTTTGAAGGAGATGAAATATCAAAATCCACTAAATTTTCTGATAAAATTAAATATTATAAGAAGAGAGTGCATAAAAAACAAACTAAACTTATATTTTTCACAGAAGAAGTTCATAAATACATGCAAATATCCGATTTAATAATCACCAAACCCGGTGGGCTTACGATTTCTGAAGCCTTAGCTTGCGATTTGCCCATGGCGATTTTTAGCGCTTATCCAGGACAAGAAGAGGAAAATGCAGATTTTCTTTTAAAAAACAATATGGCAATTCGCCTAGAAAAAGGCCCTAATTGTGAAAATTCTATTAGAAATTTACTTTTCGATCGCAAAAAGTTAAAAGCAATGAAAACCTCCTGCGCTTCTTTTGATAAATCTTCATCCGGTGAACAAATATTTTCATTATTGGAACGTTTGATCAATAATCGTAATATAAAAAATAAAAAAGAGCAGCTTATTTTGTGAAATTTTTACCTATTTTTAATAAGATTAACATTTTAAAAAATCATTTATTCAAAGTTTAAATTGACAACAATATATAAATGAGCTATAATAATATTACTAAAATTAAATGGGGGTATAGCTCAGTCTGGGAGAGCGCTTGAATGGCATTCAAGAGGTCAGGGGTTCGAGCCCCCTTATCTCCACCATTAAGGTTTATTTTAGGTTACCGTGAGTAGATAACCTAAATTATAATAAAGGGGTTAACTTATGCGAGATTATATCATTTTTACAGATTCCGCGGCAGACCTATCGCGCGAACAGCTAGAGGAATGGGGCATAAAGATGGTGCCACTAAAATTCCAGATTGATGGAACAACTTATTGCAATGACCACAGCGATCAAGATATGGCACCAAAAAAATTTTATGACCTTCTGCGCGAGGGGAAAACGGTCTCTACCTCACAGGCTAATGTTGAGGACTTTAAAGAGCGCTTTCAAGAGTATCTCGCAAAAGGGTTAGACATACTTTACATCGCGTTTTCTTCTGCTTTAAGCGGAACCTATAATTCCGCTACGATTGCCATAAAAGAGCTTAAGGAAGAGTATCCAGATAGTAAAATAATCGCTGTTGACACTTTATCCGCATCTTTTGGGGAAGGCCTTTTAGTTTACTATGCTTTACAAAAAAAGAAAGAAAATTTCACCATCGAGCAAACTGCCAAATTTATAGAAGAGATCAAACTAAATGTTTGTCATTGGTTTACTTTAGACGATCTTTTTCATCTCAAACGTGGTGGTAGAATATCCGCCACAGCTGCAATTTTGGGTTCAATGTTAGGGATACGCCCGATCCTTCACATCGACAATGAAGGCAAACTGGTAATGATACGAAAAATACGAGGGCGCAAAGCCGCTTTGGATGCTTTACTGGATGAAATGAGCAAAAGATTCGATTCTAAAGCTAGTCAAATTGTCATCATTGGCATAATTCATACAGATGCAGATGAAGATGCTAAATTTTTAAAAGAGCAAATAACTCAAACTTTTAATACAGAAAATATATTTATCCAAATGATTGGACCTGTCATTGGAGGGCACGTAGGGCCAGGCACAATAGGAATTATCTTTCTAGGAAAAGAAAGATAAAATACCATTTAATACATGAGCATAAAAAAGCTGGACTGATCAAAAACGTTTCGACAAAAATTATCGAAATAGTCACAATCAATATCTGCAAGAAAGCGTTTCGTGCATTTTTTCTATATTTTTACCATATATAGCCCTGAGGTTATTCGTGCCAGCTATTGACAAACTAAAACTTAACGTGATAGTATAAAAGTAAGAAAGTAAAGTAGAGTGAAAAAATTTTATCACTCTCACCTGTTAGGCATTTATCCTAAACATAGGTCAATAAGATTATCAGTTTGCTAAAAACTGTTTCTGTTGTTGATACATGAGAAAGGATAAATTTGCTCATGTTTTTTGCTTTTTTAGAGTTTTTTTATTGTATCACAACAGCTTTTAGTTATTAAAAGATAGCTTTATAGCAATAATTTAAAAATAAGGCTCCCTGTTAAACCAGCGATATATGCAAGCTTGCTTTTGGCAAAAAAGGATATGATAAAAACCATTTTTAGCCCAATATTTCTATAAAAAATCTGGAGGTGGCCGATTATTATCAACAAGGAACTACAAATAAATAAAGCAATTCGGGATAAGCAGGTGCGTGTTATTGGAGCAGACGGTTCACAGTTAGGTGTAATGTCTTCGAATGAAGCCTTATCTTTGGCATCGAACATAAACCTTGATTTAGTCAAGATTGCTCCTGGAGCTTTACCGCCGGTATGTAAAGTCATGGATTACGGTAAATACCGCTTTGAGCTTTCAAAAAAAGGAAAAGAAGCGAAAAAAAATCAACATATCACAGAAATAAAAGAAATTCGTCTTTCATGCAACATCGATACCAATGATTTCAATACCAAAGTTAATAGCGCTTTAAAATTCTTAAATAACGGCGAAAAAGTTAAAGTTTCGATAAGATTTAAAGGCCGTGAGGTTAGTCATCCCGAAATTGGGCATGACCTCATGAAAAAATTTGCCGAAATTTGCTCTGAATGTTCAAATATTGAAAAGCCTGCCAAACTTGATGGTCGTAACATGCTTATGTTTCTTGTCAGTAAAATTAAAAATAATTAAAAATATTTTTTATCGAATTTAAATAAACACGTATGGAGGAATGAAAATGCCCAAAATTAAAACCCACAGTGGGGCAAAAAAACGATTTAAACTCTCTAAAAACGGCAAGGTAATAAGGTCTCATGCAAATAAGTCACACATTTTAACTAAAAAGTCAAGAAAAAGAAAAAGAACTCTCCGACAAACTGTTGTCGCCGATAAAACAAATACCGCTCAAATTAAAAGATTGATTCCATATAAATAATCCTAGGCATCCAATTTTATATCTTTATTGCGGTAAAATTTTGGAGTAAATTTGGTATTTTTAGTTATATTTATATATATTTTAGCAGCGAAGATAATGTTTAAAACTTTCTTTCACAAAAAAGAAATACACAAATCTTTGCAACCAATTCTTATTAAAATATTTAACGGAGGTAACGTAATGGCACGTATAACAGGTGCGATGATGACGCACAAAAGAAGAAAAAAGACTTTAAAACTCGCCAGAGGTTATTGGGGAGCGAAAAGTAAACATTTTAAAATGGCTAAACAAGCTGTCATGAAATCCGGTAACTATGCCTTTATCGGCCGTAAACATAGAAAACGAGATTTCAGGCGCCTCTGGATTACCCGTATTTCGGCTGCTTGCCGTATAAATGGCACAAATTACTCCTCCTTTATGAACGGCTTAAAAAGATCAGGCATACTTTTGAATCGCAAAATGCTGTCAGAAATAGCAATAGCAGACAGCAACGCCTTCAAAAATTTGGTGAATAAGGCAACACAAGCTAAATAAACTATAGGTTCGGCAAAGTCAGGAAACACCAAATATGAAATAACATTATTGAAATATTTTTTAATAATTTAATCTAACTCATTAACTTTTATATGCCCGAGATATTTAGTTTCCCAAGACTATTATTTCTCGGGCGCCATATTTAATATAATAAATATATTTCCCCCAAAATACAAAACCCTGTTATTTTTTGATATAATAGAGAGTACGAAATTCGGATTTATTTAAAATCAGGAGTGAAGTGATTGGACATAAAAAAAATATCCAGCAGATTAAATCCGAATATTAAACATGCAAAAGAATTGCTAGATTTCAGCAAAGTTCGAAATATTCACCGTGAGTTTATAATAGAGGGTTGTCGGCTCTGTTGTGAGGCATTGAATAATAAAATAAAAATAAAACAGTGCTTTTTCACAACCGAAGCGCTAGAAAAACACAAAGATTTAATTCAAAATCTCATAAAAAGCGCCGATGAAAGTTTTGAGTTAGACAATCAAGTATTAAAAAAAATATCTGACATAAAATCACCACAAGGTGTGGCATGTATTTGCAAAATGCTTGACAAATTCGATTACCTGAATAAAATAAAGAAAGTGGATAATATTTTAATACTCGAAAATTTGCAAAACCCAACAAACTTAGGCACAATTTTAAGAACCGCTGATGCTCTCGGTATAAACGAAGTTTATTTATCTAAAGATTGCTGTGATGTTTATTCTCCAAAAGTCCTAAGAGGCAGTATGGGCGCCGTTTTTCGTTTACCATTTTATATTTTTGACGATTTAGCCACAGATATGAAAAAAATCAAATCATTAAGTGTGCATATATACGCTGCTGTCCCCGATAGTTCCGCTTTGCATATCACAAAGATTAAGCGCAGAGAAAAAATAGCAATTGCTATTGGTAATGAAGGAAAAGGCTTAACGCAATCTTTGTTAAATTTCTGCGATGAGCGCATCACTATCCCGATGACAGCTGACGGAGAATCGTTAAATGCCGCCGTTGCAGCAGGGATAATAATCTGGGAAATGAAGCGCTCATCCATTTATAGTTAATATTTGCTAGCTAAAAAATTTATTAACGAAAGGTGGGAAGCGAGCTATGCTCTTCTTCGATTCCCTATTTAATAGCGATAGATGAAGAAAGTGATGCTCTTTTAAATGTACGACGAAGAAGCATATTGGATTTGGCTGTGCCAAGCATTAGGCTACGGAAATTATAAAGTAAAAGCTGTGCTAAGAGCGTACGACGATATAAAAAAGTTTTACGAAAGCGGCACTAGCGAATGGAAATTTTGCGGTTTTTTTACTTTAAAAGAAATCTCTTCTCTGCAAAATCATAACTTGGATGAAGCACAAAAAACACTGGAGCGCTCTAAAAAATTGGGCCAAAAAGTAATCGCAATTAGCAATCCTCTTTATCCTGCTAGACTTCGAGAAATATTCAACCCACCTTGCGTTTTATATATTAAAGGTGAGCTTCCAAAAATTGATGATAAAATCTGCATAGCGATAGTCGGAACGCGCAGCGCAACGCCATATGGAAAAGAAGTTAGCTTCAAGTTAAGCCATGATCTCGCTAAAAAAGGCGCTATTGTTATTAGCGGTGGAGCTTTGGGTGTCGATTGCGTAGCGCACAAAGGGGCACTTCAAGGAGGTGGCGAAACCTTATTGATTCTCGGGTGTGGAATAAACAGCCGCTATTTAATGGAAAATTCTTCGCTTAGATACGAAATTTCACAAAACGGCGCTTTAATATCCGAATATCCTCCAGATTGCCCAGCTTGGCCTAGATATTTCCCCCTGCGCAATCGCATCATTTCTGGGCTGTCCGTTGGAGTTGTTATTGTTGAAGCTGGAGAAAAAAGCGGATCTTTAATCACCGCAAACCTGGCACTAGAGCAAGATAAAGACGTCTTTGCGGTTCCCGGTAACGTGCAAAGCCAGGTGTCCAGAGGCACAAATTTATTAATTCAGGCGGGTGCAAAACCCGTTTTATGCGCAGAAGATATTTGGGAAGAATACGATAATTTAACCAATAAGCCTGAAAAATCATATCGAATAGAAAAAAGTATGATCTCAAAACTTCTTGATTTTTCGGAAGATTATCCCAAAATTCCTGAAAATATTTCAAATGAAGCATCATTAATTTTAAATAGCTTAAAAGAAACTCAAAAACATTTAGATGATATCTGTGATGAAACAGCTTTATCTATCGGAAGTGCGCTAAAAGCTATAACAGAACTTGAAATACATGGACTTATTTGCAGCTTTCCTGGAAAAAGATACGCCAAAATAGGCACCAAATTCTAAAAATTAAGCCATGCAAAAACTCATTTAAAAGCTCCCAACATCTATTAAAGGAGATAAAAAATGTCAAAATTAGTGATAGTGGAGTCTCCCGCTAAGGCTAAAACAATCAAAAAATATTTAGGTAAAGATTACGAAGTAGTCGCTTCAATGGGGCACATACGAGATTTACCTCAAAAGCGGTTGAGCGTGGATATTAAAAATTCTTTCAAACCTAAGTATGAAATTATGAAAGATAAAGAAAAAATAGTGGATGCGCTGAAAAAGCAAGCTAATAAATCTAAAGCAATTTTCCTCGCCACCGACCCAGATCGTGAGGGAGAGGCCATTTCATGGCATTTGGCGCATATTTTAAACCTATCAGAACAGGCTAAAACCAGAGTGACTTTCAATGAAATCACCAAAACTGGCATACAAACTGGCATGTCGAATCCCAGAAACATCGACCTTGATTTGGTTAATGCCCAGCAAGCCAGAAGGATACTCGATCGTTTAGTTGGATATAAATTAAGCCCGTTTTTATCAGGAAAAGTGAGAAAAGGCCTCTCTGCCGGCAGGGTGCAATCCGTTGCCGTGAGGATTATAGTAGATCGAGAAAACGAAATTCGTGCTTTTGTACCTCAAGAATATTGGACTATAGATGCAAAATTTTCACCAAAATCTAGCCGAAAAGTTTTTGATGCATCATTTTGGGGAAATAAAGGAAAGAAAATCAAAGTTAGCAATAGCCAGGAAGCGGAAGAAATTTTAAAAAACCTTAAAGAAGCTCCTTATGTTGTGGATAAGATAAAAAAAGGCACCCGCAAACGCTCTCCTGCCCCACCGTTCATCACATCCACTTTGCAGCAGGAAGCATCTAGGAAATTGGGATTTGTGCCCAGAAAAACCATGAAAATTGCTCAAGAACTTTATGAAGGCGTTGAAGTCGAGAATCTTGGAGCGGTCGGTCTCATCACATATATGAGAACAGATTCTCTGAGGCTTTCGAATGATGCGATCAACGAGGCGAAAGAATATATTGTCAACCGATGGGGTGAAAAATACCTTCCTGAAAAAACACGAATTTTCAAATCAAAAGCAAGTGCACAAGACGGCCATGAAGCGATCCGCCCAACAATGCCAGGGCTTGTGCCAGATAAAACCAAAAATTCGCTGTCAACTGACCAATACAAGCTTTATAAATTAATTTGGGAAAGGTTTACTGCCTGCCAAATGGCAAATTGCATTCACAAAACCACACAGGCTGATATACTTGCAAATGACTATATATTCAAGACTTCTGGGTACGTTGTATTTTTCGATGGATTTACTATACTTTACGAAGAATCGAAAGATAATAAAGAAGAAAAAGCTAAAGAGCTCCCGCCACTTGAGGAAGGCATGTCACTAAAACTTAAAGAGCTCATACCAAATCAGCATTTCACAGAACCGCCACCAAGATACAGCGAAGCAACATTAATCAAAGCTTTGGAAGAAAACGGCATAGGGCGGCCGTCAACTTACGCAGCCACAATAACAACTATCCTTGGCCGTGAATACGTTGTTCGTGAGAAAAAGCAGCTTCATCCCACTGAGCTCGGCGAAGTGATCACGCGCTTGATGGAGGAGAGGTTTCCTAAGATTGTCAACATCAAATTCACAGCTTTAATGGAATCAGAACTAGATACTGTCGAAAAGGGAAAGTGTGAATGGGTAAAAATACTGGATGATTTTTACAGCGATTTTGAAAAAACTTTAAAACAAGCAAAAGAAGAGATGAAAGATATCAAAATCCCGTTAAAAGAAGACCAAACGGATATCATCTGCGAGCTTTGTGGCCGCACTATGGTTGTGAAACACGGCAAGTATGGAAAATTCATTGCATGCCCTGGCTATCCTGATTGCAAAAATGTGAAAAAATTCCTAATAGAAATCGATGTAAATTGTCCTAAATGTGAAGGAACATGTGTTTTAAAAAAATCCAAAAAAGGCAGAATTTTTTATGGTTGCAGCCGTTACCCTGAATGCGATTTTGTTTCGTGGGATGAACCTATAAAAGAACAATGTCCCCGTTGCGGCAAATCTCTTTTTCAGAAAAAGGGCAAAATGCGCAAAGTTTACTGTATAACAGAAAATTGCGATTTTAAGGAAGTGAAGCCTTCTCACGTTGATTAAAACTTATTTATAGTAAAATTAGAAAAGAGAGTGATAAATGATTTTACGGATAATTTGGTCAAATTATAGGATAATTGAGGTGTACTATGAAAGTCATAGTTGATGCATTTGGTGGAGACAATGCTCCTTTAGAAATATTAAAAGGCTGCGCTGAAGCTGTTGCGGAATATGGTGTGCATATTATTTTGGTTGGTTCAAGACAAAAAATTGAAACAGTAGCCAACGAAAATAATATCATTCTTTATCGCATGGAAATTGTTGACACACAAGACATAATAACAATGGACGACGATCCGCAAGATATCATGAAATCCAAAAGCCAAAGCTCAATGGCAGAAGGTTTACGCCTTTTGCGTGAAGGTAAGGGCGACGCTTTTATCTCAGCCGGAAATAGCGGTGCGTTAAACGTTGGAGCAACGCTCATAGTAAAACGAATTAAGGGAATAAAAAGATGTGCTTTTGCCCCCGTTATTCCAACAAACAAAGGCTGTTTTATGTTGATAGATGGCGGGGCTAATGTTGAGTGTCGGCCGGAAATGTTGCAGCAGTTTGGTTTTATGGGCTCAATTTATATGGAAAAGGTGATGAAAGTTCAAAATCCAAAAGTTGCACTTGTAAACGTCGGTGTGGAGGAACATAAAGGTGGTCCATTCCAGATTGAAGCCTTCGAGCGCTTAAAAAAATCCTCTATCAATTTCATCGGCAACATAGAAGCAAGGAATATTCCTGAAGGGGACGCTGATGTCGTTGTCACAGACGGTTTCACTGGCAATATAATTTTAAAACTATACGAAGGTGTAGCTTCATTTTTGATGAACAAGATAAAAAATACCTTTTTTAAAAATACAAAAAATAAAGTAGCAGCTTTGATGATGTTCTCAGACATAAAAGCGCTAAGAAAAGAATTAGATTACAACGAGCACGGTGGTGCCCCTATTATTGGTATATCAAAACCGGTTTTTAAAGCACACGGAAGCGCTGTGGCAAAAACTTTTAAAAACGCCATAAGGCTAACAATTTCATATGTAGAAACCCACGTTATTGATGAAATTTCTTCGGCAGTAATTTCAAAATCCCATGAAGAACCTCTTGTTGATGCTGATTTACAAGGGCGTAAAAAACCTGAGTTGAAACCTAGGGATTGATTATTTCATTTTTGGAAAAAGTAATGTGCTATAGCTATTTGTTTGAACTTTATCTGCTTCATCTTTACTCTATACTTTAAAAACACACAAAGAGGAGGTAAATTGTGAACGAAGTTGATTGCCAAAGATTACAAAACTACTTAAATTACGAATTCAACAACCGAAAATACGTTAAAACCGCACTGACACACTCTTCTTATGCAAATGAAACTAAAGGCAGATATCAAAGCAATGAACGCCTGGAATTTTTGGGCGACGCGGTTCTCAGCATTGTTGTGTCAGATCACATTTTCAGAAACTGCCCTGCATTGCCAGAAGGAGATTTAACAAAGTTGCGAGCTCATCTTGTGTGCGAAAAAACTTTGTATGAATTTGCAAAATCTGTACATATCGGCGAATTTTTGATGCTAAGTTATGGGGAGAAAAAAAATAAAGGCAATGAACGCCATTCCATACTAGCCGATGCATTTGAAGCGATGATCGCTGCAATTTACCTGGACGGCGGTCTTGATAAAGCCCAGGAGTTTATATTGCGGTTTATATTGCCAGAGGTAGCAAATTCAGCTATAAAAAATTTAAACGACTATAAATCCATGCTGCAGGAGATTGTGCAAAGGAACCCTGAAAGTAGTTTGGATTATATATTAATTGGGGAGGAAGGGCCAGATCACAGCAAAAAATTCTGGATGAAAGTGTGCTTAAATAATCAAACGATTGGCAAAGGCGAAGGCAAAAGCAAAAAAGAGGCGGAGCAACAAGCTGCAAAGGCAGCATTAGAGCAGATGGGATATGAATTAAAATAAATTATAAAAAGATTATTTCATTTTCCACTTTTTCTAAATATATTAATTTCGCCGCTGAATTTATTATTGTGAGGTAAAAAATGGGTTTTTTCAATAAAATTAAAGAGGGCCTCAAAAAGACGAAAAGTAATTTTATCAATAAAATCAATTCAGCAATAAAAATATTTTCAAAAATAGATGAAGAATTATTTGAGGAATTGGAAGAACTCTTAATTACAAGTGACGTTGGTGCTTTGGCATCTCAGCGAATTTGCGATGATCTTCGAAAAATAGTAAAAAAAGAAAGCATAAAAGACCCCAATTCTGTCAAACAAGCGCTAAAAGATATCTTAATTGAAATTTTAGAAGGAGACTGCAATTTAAACATCGAGCCACCGCCTTCAGTCATACTTGTGATTGGTGTTAATGGGGTTGGAAAAACAACCACAATTGGCAAATTGGCCGCAAAATTAAAAAATGACGGCAAAAATGTCATCTTAGGTGCCGCTGATACCTTTCGAGCTGCAGCTATAGATCAACTCGAAATTTGGGCTGAACGATCAGGTGTGGATATAGTCAAACATCAACAAGGTTCCGATCCGGCAGCAGTTGTATTCGATACAATATGCGCAGCAAAATCTCGTGATAAAGACATAGTGATATGCGATACGGCGGGTAGGTTACACAATAAAACAAATTTGATGAACGAGCTAGGAAAAATTGAACGTGTGATAAAAAGGGAGCTGCCCAACGCTTCAAAAGAGGTTTTGTTGGTTCTGGATGCAACAACTGGTCAAAACGCAATAAACCAAGCAAAGGGATTTTTATCTTTCGCCGAAGTTACAGGTATTATTTTGACCAAATTGGATGGAACTGCCAAAGGTGCTGTTGTCCTGGCGATAAAAGAAGAGCTCGGAATACCGGTAAAGTTTATCGGATTAGGAGAACAAATTGATGATTTGCAGCCTTTTTCTGCAAAGCAGTTTGTCGATGCTATCTTTGAGGAATGAAAACAAAAAATTCGAGAGTGTTACAAAAAAAGATTATAAACAAGCGACTAAATATCTTATCGTGTAAAATGGCGTTTTTATCGTCAGTTTGCGTAAATTGCCTCGCACAAAATCTTTGCATTTATACCTCTGGCTGCCGTGATTGTGGCTCACCTTTACGCAAAACTCGCTTTCGCATTTTGGATATCTTATAGCAATTTCCTCTATGCTCATTGAGAAAAATTATCACAGCAGAAAGGTAATAAAAAATTGAAACTGATATTAGCCACTAACAATAACGAAAAATCGCGTGAAATGCAAACTATATTATCTAATTTGGGAGTAAAAGTTTTGACAGCCCGTGATATTGGAGTTTCGCTTGATGATATAGAAGAAACCGGAAAGACCTTTGAAGAAAATGCAAGGATAAAAGCTCATGCTGTCATGAAAAAGAGCGGTTTTCCTGCAATAGCGGATGACTCAGGCCTTATCGTCGATGCTTTAAATGGCGAACCAGGAATATACTCTGCAAGATACGCTGGACCAGGAGCGAGCGATCAGAAAAAAATAGAAAAACTGCTTTCTCGGTTAAACGAATTAAACTCAACAAATCGTCAGGCACATTTTGTCTGCGCTATTTGCCTTGTTTACCCAAATGGGCAAGAAATTTTCGTAACAGAAAAGTGCTACGGCAAAATAGCATTATCGCCAAAAGGGAAAAGTGGCTTCGGCTATGACCCTATATTTATAACCGAAAGCGGAAAAACTTTTGCGGAACTGCCGCGTGAAGAAAAGGACAAAATATCCCACAGGGGCAAAGCTTTAAGCAAATTGGCAGAAGTTTTTCCTAATTTTAATAAAAATTAGCTAATATTTCAAAAATGATTAATTCGAAATATTTTTGAGAATTGTGATGTGGTGTCTGGGATTAAATTTTGCTAAGTTTTTTAGGTGTAAATTCCTCCCTTCACTAATAGGGGAAAATGAGGGAAATTTTGCTCTCTAGAGGGCAAGGGTTTTGCAAAAACTTTCACGAACTTCGCAAGAGATTTTTGTTCAAAATTTAAGTGCAGGGCAGAGCTGAAACTTGTGGCGTTTAATGCGGTAACTTTTGCCGACGGTGTTGGTATCCCAGGTGCCTTCGCAAAACCTGTGTGGTTTCAAAAAGTTTGCTGGTGATTGACCTTGTCCGCAGCTTTTTTTGTGAGATTTCACGCCAACGGTGCACGGGGAAATATTGGGGCGATAGTTTGTAATCTTTGTTGGAATATGCTTATTTGAGGTTGAGGTTGTGCTGAGTTTTTTGGGTGATAAATTTCCCCTTCACTAATAGGGGAAAATGAGGGAAATTTTGCTCTCTGGAGGGCAAGTTTTTGGAAAAAATCTTGCACGAACTTCGCCGGGAATTTTTATGTAAAATTTAGGTGATGTCGTTTTGAGGTGTGGCAGGTGGGGTTGAGTCTTTTAGATGATAATTTTCCCCTTCACTAATAGGGGAAAATGGGGGAAATTTTGCTCTCTAGAGGGCAAGTTTTTGGAAAAAATCTTGCTCGAACTTTACTGGGGATTTTTGTGTAATTTTTAGATGATGTCGCTTTGGGGTGGGGCGGCTGAGGTTGTGTTGAGGTTTTAAGTGTGAATTTCTCTCTTTTGTGGTTAATTTCGTGCGATATGAACGTATTATTCGGTATATTAATAGACAAACTTTGGTTTATATCAACATTTATTTGAGAGGATTTGGCTTGTTGTTCAGCCATTGAAGGGCGGCGGGAAGAGGTTGGCTTTCGGCAGAAGGTCGTGTAATATTCGCCTTTAGAGAGAGTCTTTTTTTAATTTTGCAACAATTTGAAGCAGCTTTTTTCCAATCAAGACATTTTCACAATGTACATTTAAACGAGCCTTCTTTGTGAGCTTATTTTATAGTTTAGTTATGTTTTAGCTTATATTATATACAAAACTTTAGTTTATAGTAACATTTTTTGAGAGCATTATACTGAATATTGTTCTATAAAATTGCATCTTAGCACCTTCTTTTATTTTTTTTAAGATACTGTGAAGTTGTAAATGTGGCTTTTGCGCAATTTCACGCCAACGGTGTGCATGGAAATATTTGGAAATTTGTTTGTAATCTTTTTTAAGATATTTTCGTTTGGGGTTGAGGTTGTGCCGAGTTTTTTAGGTGTAAAATCCTCCCTTTACTAATAGGGGAAAATGAGGGAAATTTTGCTCTTTAGAGGGCAAGTTTTTGGAAAAAACTTTGCACGAACTTTTCTCGGGATTTTTGTTTAAAATTTAGGTACTGTTGTTTTGGGGTACGGCGATTGGGGTTGAAGTTTTAAGTGTGAATTCCTTTCTTCTTTGGTTAATTTAGTGCAATATAAACATATTATTTGGTATATTAATAGACAAGCTTTGGTTTATATCAACACTTATTTTAGAAAATTTGGTTTGATGTTCAGCCATTGAGGGGCGGCGGGAAGAGGTTGCTTTCGGTAGAAGATCGTGCAATATTCGCCTTTGGAGAGAGTCTTTTTTTGATTTTGTAGCAATTTGAAGCAGCTTTTTTCAACCAAGATATTTTCATAATGTACATTTAAACGAGCCCTCTTTGTGAGTTTATTTTATATAGTTTAGCCATATTTTAGCTTATATTATATGCAAAATTTTGGTTTATAGTAACATTTTTTGAGAATACTATACTGAATATTGTTCTATAAAATTGCATTTTAGCACTTCCTTTTATTTTTTTAAGATACTGTGAAGTTGTAAATGCGGCTTTTTTGTGAGATTTCACGCCAACGGTGCGCATGGAAATATTTGGGCGATTGGTTTGTAATCTTTTTTGGAATACTCTCATTTGAGGTTATGCTGAGTTTTTAGGTGTGAATTTCCTCCTTCACTAATAGGGGAAAATGAGGGAAATTTTGCTCTCTAGAGGGCAAGTTTTTGGAAAAACTTTCACGAACTTTTCTCGGGATTTTTGTTTAAATTTTAGGTGCAGGGCAGAGCTGAAACTTGTGGCGCTTAGTGCGATAACTTTTGCCGACGGTGTTGGTATCCCAGGTGCCTTCGCAAAACCTGTGTGGTTTCAAAAAGTTTGCTGGTGATTGACCTTATCCGCGGCTTTTTTGTGAGATTTCACGCCAACGGTGTGTGGAAACATTTGGGCGATTGTTTTTAATCTTTTTTAAAATATGCTTATTTGAGTTTGAATTTGCGCTGAGTTTTTTGGGCGCAAATTACTCCCTTCACTAATAGGGAAAAATGAGGGAAATTTTGCTCTCTGGAGGGCAAGTTTTTGGAAAAAATCTTGCACGAACTTCGCCGAGGATTTTTGTTCAAATTTTTAGATGAAGTCGTTTTGAGGTACGGCAGGTGAGGTTGAAATTTCTATAAAAATTAAACATTAAATTTGAATAAAATGACATCTCCATCCTGTACAACATATTCCTTGCCCTCTGATCTCACAAGGCCTTTTTCTTTTGCCGCTGCCAAAGATTTGCACTCAATAAGCTCTTCAAAAGAAATAACCTGGGCGCGTATAAACCCGCGCTCAAAGTCAGAGTGGATCTTCCCAGCTGCTTGAGGAGCTTTAGTGCCTTTTTTTATCGTCCATGCGCGCACTTCAGGTTTTCCTGCCGTGAGATATGAAATAAGCCCTAAGAGCCGATAGCAAGCCTCAACCAAGCGATCAAGCCCTGTTTCGCTTAAACCAATTTCGTTAAGGAAAAGCTTTTTATCATTCTCTTCTAGGCTAGAAATTTGCGATTCAAACTCCGCGCAAATTGGGATTGTAAGCGCGTTTCTCTCGCTCGCCAGTCGCTTTACCTTTTGAAAATAAGCATTTTCTTCCAAGTCTTTTTTAAAATCTTCCTCACTGATATTTGCAGCAAAAATCACAGGCTTATTTGTCAGCAAAGTCAATTCGTCTAAAAAATCAATTTCACTTTTCAGGCAGTTAAATAGCCGCGCGGGCTTACCCGATTCTAAAAAGTCTTTCAATTTAATGCAGAGCTCTAAATAACTTTGATATTTCTTATCAGATTTTACCATCTTTTTAGTTTTATCTATCTTTCGCTCTAAAAGTTCTATATCCGAAAAAATAAGCTCAAGCTCTATAGTTTCAATATCGCTTTCAGGGTTCACAGCACCTTCAACATGTATTATATCGTCATTTTCAAAACAGCGCACAACATGCACTATAGCGTCCACTTCGCGGATATTAGCGAGAAATCTATTTCCCAATCCCTCGCCTTTAGATGCTCCTCGCACAAGTCCTGCAATGTCCAAAAATTCAATAGCCGCCGGCGTGATTTTTTCCGGCTGATATATTTTTGCAAGCTGACTTAAGCGCTCATCGGGTACCGCAACTATACCAACATTTGGCTCAATAGTGCAAAACGGATAATTCGCGGACTGTGCTCCGGCATTTGTTATCGCATTAAAAAGCGTACTTTTTCCAACATTTGGCAATCCTACAATTCCCAATTTCAATTTATTGCCCTCCTTTTAAAGCAAATATTGCCCATAAAACAACATAAATAACAGGCTGATGAATTAAATACGTCAGTAAAGAGTATCTGCCAAAAAATGAAAAAAACGGGATATAATTTTTATACATCCAACTGCTATAGCCAATACTCGCAAACCAACGCCCTATAACCACACCCAAAAAGAAAATAAACATCCATGGCAAAAGTGGAAAATAATCCGAAGAATAAAATTTATCCGTGCATATACCTATTGAAAATAAAAATTCTTTTTGGTATAAAGTATGAGGAAGATAAAATCTTATTGGTCTAAAAAACGGCAGCCCAATAAAGCCTGAAGAAATTTGAGATGTAAGCAAATAAAATAAACAGCACACTAATATATTAACATATATTGGCAATTTATCTAATAACGGCCACAAAACATCACAAAATATCATACAACATGAAAGCAAGTGTAAAATACCAAATTGGATCCTCTGCGAAGGTAAAAATAAATTTGTAACCAAAGAAATACCTAAAGCAATAAAAAGGAGTTTAGCTCCGCGCAGAAAATTTGATCGCGAAAAACGAGTGCAAATCCCAGAAATAACGATAAAAAGCCCTGCGAATAATGGCTCAACCGGTTCAAAGAACATTAATAATTTATTGGCCCAATCAATCAAAAACATACTGGCCATAGAATAAAAAGCGTGATAAAAGATCATGCAAAATACCGCAAAACCTCGAAGTTGATCCCAAAAATAGACTCTTTTTTCCATAGGCTTGTGTGAAATCGCTAACCCTCCAATAAAACTATTTTCGTTAATTATAGCATAAAAGCTCTGCGACAAGCAAATTTAAGTATTTGTCACTATTTTATAAATAAAAATCAATAAATACAATTTTTTTTTGCGCTTTGCCGAATTTAATATTTTTTTAAAAATTTATTGTAATTTAAGTATTTGCATGCTATAATAAGAGTGTTGGTATTGATGACGTCGAGGGTACACTCGTTCCCATCCCGAACACGAAAGTTAAGCTCGATAGTGTCGAAAATACTTGGCTGGAAACGGCCCGGGAAAATAGAAAGATGCCAACATTTTTTAATGTTTAACAAAAGGCAGTCATGTGAATTCGATGACTGCCTTTTTTATTTACTAATAAAGCTTAATTTTTCATAGTAGAATAAAATTGTTGCAAAATTGTAATCAAAAAAACATTGATTATTATAGGGAGTTCATATTATAATAGAATGTGTCTACGTGCAACCCCTTTGTTTTTATTAAATATATTAAGGAAAAAATTTTATTTTTAAAGAAAGTTTTAAGGAGATAACACAATGAAGTTTAGGAGAAATCAAAATTTAAAAGTGGAGAGATCCAGTTATAAAAATAGAAATAATTTTAAAAGTAATCCTACTAAAAATCGTGTTTTTATTGTCGTTTTTTGCCTTGTGATTACCATTTTTATCGGATTTTTAGGCTATCAATTAATTAACAAGCGTGTTGAGCCCAACAAAGGAAAAACTCCAACCACAACCGATAGTTTAGATAAAGAAATAAAAGATAAAGCTTCCGAAAGTCCTAAAGAACCCGAGCAAGAACCAGAACCGGAGCAAATCCCCGAAGTTAAAGATGACCCCAACATAACAGGTTATACATCTAAAAACGTGTTCATATATAACAATGAAGGGTTTGAATTATTTGGCGGATCGGAAGCAATGGCTAAAAAATACGCTGCAATCCTAAATGCAATAAAGGCAAAGTTGGGTACAGGAGTTAAAGTATATAACATGGTTGTTCCAACGCATGCTGAATTTGGGCTTCCTCCAAAACATAAAAAACTTACAAATTCTCAAAAAGAGAATATCGATGCAATCTACTCTCAGTACTCTGAAAATGGAGTAATACCGGTTGATGCTTACAAGGCATTACAAATGCACAGTAACCAATACATTTACTTTCATACAGATCACCACTGGACATCATTAGGCGCAAGTTATGCTTTTAACGCATTTGCAAAGGTCGCTGGTGAAAAGCCAGTTGATTTGCAAAGTTTAACAAAAAAGACTATACCAGATTTCGTGGGGTATCTCTATACCGCCTCAAAGGATAATACCCTAAAAAATAATCCAGATCATGTGGATTATTATGAAATTCCTGGCAATTTAAATTGCTCTTTGTGGCAGACAGGAGCGACAGATTCAATAACAGTTCCACTTTACGCCGAAAGAGCGAGTGGCGGAAATGCTTATTCTGTCTATCTACATGGAGATAGCTGTTTAATGACAATAAAGCATACAGATGACAATAAAAATGGGAAAAAAATTATGCTAGTGGGAGAATCTTACAAAAATGCATTTGGACCATTTTTAGCGCTTTATTATAAGGAAGTTCATGTTGTAGATCTTAGACATTCCAAAGCAGATTTATGGGAATATGTAAAACAAAACGGTATAGACGAAGTGATTATCTTAAATTATACAATGGCCGCGAATACCGGTCAAATGCATAACCATCTAAAAAACCGATTTGGCGCATATTGATAAACGATTATAATTCATTTAAAATACGGAGGTTTTAATGATTAAATATAAATTAATTTGCTTGGCATTCATCTTAGTATTCCTCACAGGCTGCCAAACTGTCAAAGTCGATCAAAAAGAAGCAGCGCCACAGGAGAACAGTATAAAAGAAAATGAGCCTCAAACTAAGGATGCCCCCTCTTCCTCTGATAATGATGATAAAAATCAATCGAAAACTGGTAATCTCTCTAATGCTGTTATTATTGGAGATTCCATCGCTCTTAAATTTAAATTGTTTGCCACGGATAAACAAAAAGGAGATCCTAACTATTTGGATCTAGTAAAGTTTTTAGTTGCTGGAAGCCTTGGTTGGGCAAATTCATTATGGCCAGTTAGCGATAAATCAGTTCACCCGACCTACAATGGCCAAAAAATGCTAATTGAGGATGCTATTTCACAGATGGGTGCTAAAAAAGCTATATTTATGTTGGGCATGAATGATATTGGATTATATGGCATAGATAAAACAATCGAAAATGCAGAAAAATTGCTAGCCAACGTTAAACAAAAATCTCCTGATATTAAAATTTACCTTCAATCTGTGACACCTATGGTTGAAACAAGACAGTTAAAAGACTTAAATAATACTAATATTACAAAATTTAATGCACGATTGGCTCAGTTATGTCAAGAAAACAGCTGGGTTTATTGCGATATTGCACCTATCTTTACAAATGCTAATGGTGCACTCTCGCCAGAATATTGCAGTGATCCGAATGGATTGGGGATTCATTTGACAGATGCCGGCTGTGAAAATTGGGCAAAATATTGGCTGGAACGTTCTAGCGAAACTTGATATTAGATTGGAAGTGTTGAATAAGTGAAAAGATTAATATATTTTTTATTAATAATTTGTTGTATATGTTCACTTGAAGCTTGTAAAGCGCCATCAAAAATTCCAAATTTAAAAGAGCTGATGGTCGAAATTGAACAGCAAGTTGCAATGAAAAATATGATGGACTTGAACGCAGATGAATTAGAAGAAATTTGTTATATAGAAAAACTTTGGGTTCGTCAGTTTGCTGCTAAAATAAGCAATACTGGAATAAACTCCGACGAAATTATCTTTGTGGAAGCGATTGACGAAGAAGCTGTGAAGAAAATTTTTGAAGCAATCGAAAAGCGCTATTTAGAAAAACGCAATCAGGCTGCCGGTTACCTGCCGGAGGAACTAGCACTAATCGAAAAGGCGAAGAAAGAAAGCAAAGGTAAATTTGTCAGTTTCATCGTATCTGCAGATGTGGAAAAAATAAATAAAATTTATCTAAGTAAATTTTGATTAAACTGTTAATTTATACATTGAAATAGAAATAAAAAGCTCAATACGCTTTAATTATTGCAAGCTTGTCTAATATATAATAATTATCGATAAGTTTAATGAGAGGTTGATAAAATGGTATTTTCCAGCATTTTGTTCTTATTTTTATTTTTGCCTTTAGTTTTATTTATATATTACATAACCCCTCGCAAATGTCGCAATTTATTTTTATTTATTGTCAGCCTCATTTTTTATTGTTGGGGAGAGCCTACTTATATCTTCATCATGTTGTTTTCCACAATCTCTGATTATATACACGGAATATTGATAGACAAATTTAGAAAAAATAAAACCGTCGCAAAAGCTCTGATGATTTCCGCAGTGGTGATAAACTTAGTCACATTATGTTATTTTAAATATTCAAATTTTCTTTTAAGTATATTCAAGTGTATACCGGCATTTTCATCAATTTCGTTGCCTCAAATCGCCTTACCTTTAGGCATATCGTTTTACACATTTCAAACAATGTCGTATTCAATAGATGTATATCGCGGCGATGCCCCGGTCCAAAAAAATATTATCTCATTTGGAGCATTTGTAGTCCTTTTCCCGCAATTAATAGCCGGCCCGATCGTCCGTTACCAGGATATAGCCTATCAATTAGACCATCGAAAGGAAACTTTAGCAGAATTCACAAAAGGTATTAAATTATTTCTAATAGGTCTTTCAAAAAAAGTTTTGTTGGCCAACCAGATGGGCATACTTTGGGATACTTTGCGATCGACGACCGAAAAAAATGGAATTTTAGGCTGCTGGATAGGCATTATTGCCTACTCCATGCAAATTTACTTCGATTTTAGCGGATATTCTGACATGGCGTGCGGCCTTGGAAATATGCTAGGTTTTGAATTTTTAAAAAACTTTAACTATCCTTATATTTCAAAAAGTTTAACTGAATTTTGGCGAAGATGGCATATATCTTTAGGGACACTATTCAAAGAATATGTTTATATTCCTTTGGGAGGAAACCGAAAAGGCCCGAAAAGGCAGCTTTTCAATTTAATGATAGTGTGGTTCTTAACCGGACTTTGGCACGGAGCGAATTGGAATTACGTGATGTGGGGTGTTTATTACGGAATTATTCTTATTGCCGAAAAACTGTTTTTAATAAAATTTTTAGAAAAATTACCTGCTGTTTTAAGGCACATTTATTCATTATTCTTTGCAGTTACAGGTTTTGTAATATTCTTCTTTGAAGACACACATAAGCTCGTTTTATATCTTAAAAGCTTGTTTTTCTTTGACAATGGGTTGATAAGCGTAAATGCGCTCAACATATTCCTTGCTAATTTGCCACTTATTGGTATAAGTGCTATCGCTTGCACACCTGTTATGTCTAAGCTTTACTATAAAGTCAAAAGTCATAGATTATACTGGATAGCAGAATCGTCAATTTTAACAATTTTGATGTTACTGTGCACAGCTAGTCTTGTAAGTCAAAGTTATAACCCCTTTCTTTACTTTAGATTTTAAATATAATAGGATCAGAGATGATGAGTATGCATAAAAATACCATAAAAAAATTAAAAACTTATTCGCTGACATTTATTTTCTGCTTTTTTATTTCCTTTATGATGTCGCTATTTCTTATTTATCCTCCAAAAGAATATTCAGCTAATGAAAAAAGGGTATTACAGCCTTTGCCTAAATTTACTTTAGAGAATTTTCTAAACGGATCTTTAGTAAAAGACTTTGAAAAATATCTATCTGATAACTTTGCTTGGCGCGACTTTTTTGTGGGAATGGACGCTTATTGCAACTTGGCGATAGGGAAAAATGGATCAAATGGCATATATAAAGGAAAAGACGGCTATTTAATTAGAAAACCTGTTGAAGAAAATATGCAAAACATTAGCCAAAATATGGATAAATTGGCTGAATTTGCAGAAAAAACCGGATCAAACCTAGATTTAATTATTATCCCTTCAACAGGATTTACTATGCAAGATAAGCTCCCTATGTTGCATGAACAATTTACTGATGACGTTATATTAAAAGAAGTTAAAAAAATGAAAAGTCAAAAAATTAATCTAATAGACTTGAGAGATGCGTTTTTTAACAACAAAGGAGTCGACCAAATTTACTATAAGACTGATCATCATTTAACAAGTAAGGGGACGTATCTTGTATATTTAGAACATTGCATGAAAAAATCTATTACTCCAATTCCAATAAAAAGATTTTCAGTGGAAAATCACGAAAATTTTTTCGGAACTGCATATTCCAAAAGTGCACTTTGGTTTGCAAAACCCGATATAATACAGATATTTGAAATGGCAGACTCTCCAAAATTTGAAGTAACAATATCGGACAGCGACGATAAATCAAAAACAGCTAATACTCTCTTTTTTAAGGAACATTTAAACAAAGACGATAAATATCCCGTTTTTCTCGACGGCAACCACAGCTTTGTTAAAATAATCAATCCCAATTTAAACGAAGGAAAGCTCTTGCTTATAAAGGATTCATTTGGGCAGTGTTTAGCGCCTTTTTTGGCAAATCATTATCGTGAAATTGATATGGTAGATCCTAGATATTATAAGCATCACATTTCAGATTTACTTGAAAAAGGTCATTCTCAAGATGTTTTATTAGTTTATGGTTTAGAAGACTTTGTTACTGACTTAAGCTTACACAGACTGAAATAGCCTTTTCTGAATTTGATCTAATAAAATTTAGGGACGTGAAATTGTGCAATATATAAAACACACTTTTGCACCTGTTTATGATAAAAATTCTAAAATATTGATTTTAGGCACAATACCTTCGCCGAAATCTAGAGAAAATGGTTTTTATTATTCACATCCTCAAAATAAATTTTGGAAGATTTTAGCAGAAATATTTTTCGAAAAAATTCCTTTTACGATCACTGAGAAAAAAAGCCTTCTCTTGAGGAGACACATAGCATTATGGGATGTACTTCAATCGTGCTATATTGAAAATGCCGACGACAGCAGCATCAAGGAACCTATTGTTAACGATATTTCGCAAATTTTATATAAATCAAATATAAATGTTATATTCACCACTGGTAAAAAATCTTATTCACTTTATAAAAAATATTGCGAACCACAAATAAGAAAAAAAGCCATTTATCTTCCATCTACCAGCCCAGCGAACTGCATTTATAGCTATACACAAATTAAAAACGCTTATTTGGAAATTCTTAAATATTAAAATGAAAATTTTGGTAACTGCGCTTAAAAAAGGGTGATCATCGATAAATTATAAGGAATCTATAGAATATATAAATAATTTACTAAAATTCGGAATTAAACCCGGCCTTGATCGCATGCATCGAATGTTGGAAAATTTAGGTAATCCTCAAAACGGATTAAAATATATCCATGTTGCTGGGACAAACGGCAAAGGCTCAATATGCACGATGCTCTCTTCGATATTAGTCGAATGCAACTACAAAGTCGGCCTTTTTGTTTCCCCTTTTGTGGTAAATTTTAGAGAACGAATGCAAATAAACGGTAAAATGATCTCAAAAGCGGATTTCACAAGATTGCTATCTTCAACTATTCCGTTTATCAAAAGCGAAAATGAAAGCGCAACAGAGTTTGAGGTGATAACTGCAATAGCATTTCAGTGGTTCCGGGATCAGCTATGCGATATTGTTATTTTAGAAACAGGTTTAGGTGGAAGGCTCGATGCTACGAATATAGTAAAATCCACCTTGATTTCAGTAATTGCGTCTATATCATTTGATCACACAGAAATTCTCGGTAAAACAATAAAAAAAATAACAACCGAAAAATGTGGAATAATTAAACCCGGCAGTACTACAGTGCTATATCCAAATCAAAGACGTGAAGTATATTCTGTGGTTAGCGAGATGTGTAAAAGCAAGAACAGCAAATTGCTAATCCCGGACCTATCAGATATAAGAATCGTCAAAAAAGATATAAAAGGAACAAACCTAATTTCAAATGAAATCGAATATCATCTGCCTTTATTGGGAATTCATCAAGTAAAAAATATATCTGTTGTTTTTGCTATTTTAGATGAATTAGAAAAATTAGGTTGGAAAATAAAGCCAGCAGATAAAAGGCGAGCGATAGAGAACATAAAAATTCCAGCACGCATAGAAATTTTTTCTGAACATCCTTTAATAATTCTAGATGGTGCTCATAACCCTAGCGGGATAGATGCACTCGTTAAGGTAATAAAAGATTACGTAACTGAAAAAAGAGTTTTTGCTATCTTCGGTATGTTATCTAAAAAAAACTGGAGAGTATGTCTTAAAAAAATAGCTCCATTTTTGACAAAAATAATAGTGACTAAGCCTAATCATATTATGGCCTGTGAACCTTATGTATTGGCTGATTTTCTAAGCGGCATGGGCTGTGAAGTTATCGTTGAAACCGAAAATAAAATTGCTTTAAAAAATGCTCTATCCATCTGCAATAAAGATGATGCACTGTTAATTTTTGGATCTTTATACCTAGCTAGTGAAATTCGTCCAAAGCTCATAGAGTATTTCAAATTTTACGATAACATATAATCAAAATTAAGTTTAAATTTGCTATAAAAAATAAATTTTAGTTATCTTTTATAGCTTAAACTTTAAACTTCTGCAAAACACAATGGCTCATTAAAGATATCTAAGGCATTCTTGCTCTTATCCCGCATTGCGATGAATCTCTTCGTCTGCTTTTAAAAGGTCATTTGCTATGTCGCTGCATTTTTCTAAAATAGCTAATCCTACCGCTCCACCAACAAACCAATTTTTATTCTCAGCTTCAAAAAAACCAGCTAGCATATCAGCGGCTCCGCCGTAAGTAATAGCTTTTCCTAAAGTATTTAAAAAAATTCTAAATATAAATATAGCATTTGATAAAAGATGTTTTGAGCATGTCGGCAAGCAATGGCACAATCTATGAAAGAAACACCCCGCCAACTCTCTCGCTGGGCCAACAATTTCAGGCGGCAACGCATTTTCATACGCTCTTTCTGAGTCATCATCATCTTGGTCGCTTTCAGACGCAATCGACGCCGAACTTTCTGAGTACTCAGTGTCTGAAGGACTGTCGCTCACTGCGCGAGCGCTATGTGCAAATAAAAAACTACTAACTAGCGACAATGCAACAAATCGACTAATAAAAATTTTTGCTTTCATTTGTTATACTCCTTATAAAATATTTTAATACTAAGGTAATTTACAATAATAAACAAGACAGCAAAAGGCTAGCATATAATTTGCTTGATACAAACTTAATCATAAGAATTCCACAATAAAACTCAATTAAACAGTCGTTTCATTTTTTTTATGCATAATTTCATAATAAGATTTAGCTATATCTGCAAAGGCATCGAACGCGGCAATACCTAAACCAATACCCGCTCCCCAAGCTTCTTTTCCTGGGCAAAAAAGATGTATAATAGTTGCGGCAGATGCCGTCGACAG
Source organism: Oscillospiraceae bacterium (assembly GCA_031266365.1). Lineage (GTDB taxonomy): Bacteria > Bacillota > Clostridia > Oscillospirales > Acutalibacteraceae > JAISBE01. The sequence continues at coordinate 7,619 of JAISBE010000011.1, read as the reverse complement.
CGTGCTATTCTTCAATATTTTAGATATAAGTTTTGTGAACATTAATTTCGATTGAGATTTTATTTGCTCAAGATCCTGCCCCTCTACTGGTAAATCGATATCTGTATACGTTGCCACAGCCTCTATTACTTCAGCTAAGCCTCTTTCCTCAAATACACCTTGCTCTGGCAGCTCTGTTTGTTGATCCATTGCAAATGTTGGCATTGAACATGAATAAATAAGTGTTCCTGATAAAATTAACGATGTTAAACGAGAAAATAAATTTTTACTTTTAGTCATAATTTCACTCTTCCTTTTTCAAAAAACTATTTAATCTTGATAAAATAATCATAACACACGGATTTTATTCATAGTTTTTTTAAAGGAACTAAAAAAATTTTTATGCAATTTTTAAATTAAATAAAGCTGTTTTAAAAAATTAATCGCCATATTTTAAAGCTTTTTCACGTAAAACATAAATCCTGTGGAAAAAATGGTTGAAAGTGTTAAAAATATAAATCATAGATTCAAAATAGTTGTTTTAACTACATAAACCTTTAATTCAAAATTTTTCTCAATTTATAAAAAGTAAAACTTTAACTTAGATATAACCTAAAAACACACTTTTTAAGTTAGCTTAATTTTTTCAACTACGGCGAAAAACCGCTTAAATAAATTTGACTGCAAGTGAAAATCTTGGTATAATTTGTTAGTAAGGCAGCTTATATAAATTAAAATTTGCATTTTTGCCCATAGATTTATGGAAAAATTTTCAAAATAAATTTTCACTTGCTACTGTGGCTCAGTTGGTAGAGCAGCTGATTCGTAATCAGCAGGTCACCGGTTCAAATCCGGTCAGTAGCTCCAAGCAGTTTTCGCATGAAAATAATGTTACAAGGAGCGCGCTAAAAATGGAGCCCAAAAAATCATACTATCACTATCACGGCCCAAATAAGTACGATACGGCTATTGGTTTATTTTATGGAGCCTTTATTCTTTTAGGAATTACTGGCGGCTTTATCAAAGGCTTCACGCTTGATACTTTTGATCTAAGTGCTTTAATTTTAAACTTAACTTTAGGGTTAATGCTGGGTCTCATCTGCGGACTTTTAGCCCATGCGATAGTTGTTTTATGTGCAAAAACTCAATAATTCAAATTCTCGATAAAATTTTTTGATCTGTGAGTTTTTAGCAGAAATATAATAAGCAAGCGACCATAAGTAAAGTTGCACCTGTGGTCGCTTTTTCGGACGTGAATTTTCATCGGAAAATAACTAAACTTTGGTATATTTAATTTTAAAATCATAAACTGAAATTTCCATAAATAACCAAAGAGCCTATAAATATAAATAATTTAAAGCAGCTTTTAAATTAACCTGTTGACAAACCAATTAATTTACTAGTAATATGAGTTTAGAGGTAGATTAAAGGTTTTACTAACATAAAATTTTTTGATGTTATCTACTTAACCGCAATGTAAATGTCAATTTATCTTCAGGAGGAATAAATTTATGGTATTCGAAAAAATAAGGTCAATTTTAAGCGAACAATTTGACGTAAAGGAAGATGAAATCAAAATTGAGACCAAAATATCTACCGATCTTGGAGCTGATTCTTTAGATATTGTGGATCTTTTAATGTCTATTGAAGATGAATTTGAAATAGAGATACCAGACGAAGAGATTGGGAACATTCAAACAGTTGGAGAATTGGTCTCTTATATTGAAAAAAACATAAGTTAAATGCCATAAGACATTTTGCAGCCTATGGTCGCGTTTATTTAAACTTCAATGAGTGAGGTAAACGCGGCCATATGCTTTTAAAAATGCATAATTTATAAGATAGGGTGAAAAGATTGGGCAAACAAGAAAAATTTGTGGAAGAAATAACATCTATGAATGAAGATTTTGCAAAATGGTATACAGATATCGTAAAAAAAGCAGAATTAATGGATTACTCAAGTGTAAAAGGGTGTATGATCATAAGACCCTATGGTTATGCTATATGGGAAAATATTCAAAGGATACTCGATCAAAAATTTAAAGAACTTGGCCATGAAAATATCGCTCTGCCATTATTTATACCGGAAAATTTATTACAAAAAGAAAAGGATCATGTGGATGGCTTTGCCCCTGAAGTTGCTTGGGTAACGCACTGCGGTGACGAAAAACTACAAGAACGCCTCTGCGTTAGGCCCACATCTGAAACACTTTTCTGCGACCACTTTGCCAATATAGTCCAGTCATGGAGAGATCTGCCAAAACTTTATAATCAATGGTGCTCCGTTGTGAGATGGGAAAAAACCACTCGTCCATTTTTACGCTCGGTGGAATTTTATTGGCAAGAAGGACACACAATCCACGAAACACCAAATGAAGCGCAACAAGAAACCGAACAAATGCTAAATTTATATGCCGATTTCTTCGAAAATTATCTTGCAATCCCAGTAATTAAAGGTAAAAAAACTGAAAAAGAAAAATTTTCTGGCGCCAAAGAAACTTTAACAGTAGAAGCGTTGATGTATGATGGAAAGGCGCTGCAATCTGCTACAAGCCACTATTTTGGCGATAATTTTTCAAAAGTTTTTAACATTAAATTCCAAGATAGAAACAACCAAATCAGCTACCCTTATGGCACATCTTGGGGGTTATCAACGCGTGTAATCGGCGGAATTATAATGGTACACGGCGATGATAGTGGATTAATTTTGCCGCCATCCGTGGCACCAATTCAGGTGATAATTATCCCTATCGCAGCGCACAAAGACGGCGTACTCAGCAAAGCAAGAGAAATTTTAGAAAAGCTCAAAGGGAAATTTAGAATCCAAATAGATAACTCTGACCAAAGTCCTGGTTGGAAATTTTCTCAATACGAGATGAAGGGCGTACCTTTACGCTTAGAAATTGGCCCTCGTGATATAGAAAATAATCAATGCGTTTTGGTAAGGCGCAATAGCAGAGAAAAAGCATCGACATCCCTCACAAATTTAGAACAAGCGATAGAGGAAAATCTTGAAATTGTGCGCTCAGATATCTACAAAACCGCAAAAAATCGCTTAACAAAAATGACATACACAGCCCAAAATAAAGAAGAGTTAATAAAATTTTCAACGAAAAATCAAGGGCTGATAAAGGCGATGTGGTGTGGCGACCTTGCCTGCGAAGACGCTATAAAAGAAGAAACTGGTGCTTCTTTTCGCTGCATTCCCTTCGAGCAAGAGCATCTATCTGATAAATGTGTTTATTGTGGCAAAAATGCAAAACACATGGCAATTCTGGGAAAAGCTTACTAACATTTTGCATGAAAATCGAGCGCACTTAAATAATTTTATCTGTGCTGACTTAACTGAAAAATTATTAAAAAGTTAAAGCAGCATTTTCCATAAGCTCCTTGCAATTCTTTGGACTTTTCGTGGAATTTGTTGTGCATTTTGCCAAGCATTTCAGCTCAGTTTTACTGCCAACATGTCTTCAATACGACACTTTCACAAACTCACCCATCATGCGATTATTGGGACTTTTCGTTAAATTTGTTGCGCATTTTGCCAAGCATTCCAGCTAAATTTTGCTGCCAACATGTCTTCAATGCAGCACTTTTCACAAACTCAACTATCACGCAATTCTTTGGATTTTTCGTGGAATTTGTTGTGCACTTTGTCAAGGATTTCAGCTCAGTTTTACTGCCAACATGTCTTCAATACGACACTTTCACAAACTCACCCATCATGCGATTATTGGGACTTTTCGTTAAATTTGTTGTGCACTTTGCCAAGCATTTCAGCTCAATTTTGCTGCCAACATGTCTTCAATGCAGCACTTCTCACAAACTCACCTATCATGCGATTATTTGGACTTTTCGTCAAATTTGTTGCGCATTTTGCCAAGCATTTCAGCTCAATTTTGCTGCCAACATTTCTCAAAAATTCACCCATCATGCGAATTTTTGAGCTTTTCGCGGAATTTGTTGTGCATTTTGCCAAGCATTTCAGCTCAATTTTACTGCCAACATGTCTTCAATGCAGCACTTTTCACAAACTCAACTATCACGCAATTCTTTGGATTTTTCGTGGAATTTGTTGTGCACTTTGCCAAGGATTCCAGCTCAGTTTTGCCGCCAACATGTCTTCAGTTTGACACTCCTCACAAACTCACTTATCATGCAATTCTTTGGACTTTTCGTGGGATTTGTTGCGCATTTTGCCAAGCATTCCAGCTCAATTTTGCTACCAACATGTCTTCAATGCATCACTTTCACAAACTCACCTATTATGCAATTCTTTGGACTTTTCGTGAAGTTTGTTGTGCATTTTGCCAAGGATTCCAGCTCAGTTTTGCTGCCAACATGTCTTCAATGCATCACTTCTCATAAACTCACCCATCATGCTATTCTTTGGACTTTTCGTGAAGCTTGTTGTGCACTTTTTCATCAAGCTCTTCCCAATTTGCCATTAGCCGATGGCCTCGCCCTATCGCTGGCGCACGACGTCAGTTCACCTATAGTGAGATGAAAATCTCAGGCATTTAGGCAGCCCTGCAATTATAACCTTTCCCTCTCGATGCTAAAGGGTACGGTCAGGTACACTTAACCTACTGCCTTTGTCATATCTCGGCGTTTATACACATAATAGCTCTAATATTGAAAGAAAATTAATTTTTTTAAGGAAATTTGCATAATTCAGTTTAGCAATATCTTGTTTCGCTAATATTAAAAGAAAATACACTTAGCTTTCTTTTTTTCAACAGAATTTTGTGATATAATGACTTATCAATATATTTATTTAGAGGTGAAAATTTTGGATTATTTGAACTCAATATTAGGCGCAATAAACGATTTTTTATATTCTTATATTTTAATAATACTTTTAGTACTTTCTGGAATTTATTTCACAATAAAAACACACTTTTCACAAATAAAATTGTTCCCAGATGCCATACGCTCATTAATAGATAAAACTGACAAAAAAAAGTTTTCTTCTTTTAAAGCTTTGATGATTTCAACAGCATCTCGTGTGGGGGTTGGTAATATCGCAGGAGTCGCGACCGCGTTGGTCACTGGTGGTCCTGGCTCTTTATTTTGGATGTGGGTCATGGCGATATTAGGAGCAGCATCGGCACTTATAGAGAGCGTTTTAGCTCAAATATATAAAATTAGAAAGGGCAAAGAATTTTATGGTGGTCCGTCTTATTACATTCAAAAAGCTTTGAATGCACGATGGCTTGGCATTACATTTTCAATTTTAGCAATTATCTGTTTTTCTTATGGGTTTAATCCTCTGCAAGCCTTCAATATTTCAGCCTCTATGGAATACTGCTTTCCAGAATACAAATCCAGTATATACCCACTCATAGTTGGCGTGATTCTCGCCATTTTAACAGCATTGGCTATATTTGGAGGCACCGATAGAATAGGGTTTATTAGCTCTTATGTTGTTCCTGCTATGGCTTTAATTTACATAAGCGTAGGGATGTTTGTCTTTTTTAAAAATCATAGCAAAATTCCAGCAGTACTCTCCTTAGTGCTAGAAAATGCGTTTGATTTTAAAGCAATTTTTGGAGGATTTGCCGGCAGTTCTCTATTAATCGGGATAAAACGTGGGCTTTTTTCAAACGAAGCCGGCATGGGTAGCTCACCTCATGCTGCAGCAACAGCAGATGTCTCGCACCCCGTTAAACAAGGTATGGCACAAGTAATCTCCGTTTTTATAGACACACTTTTAATTTGCAGCACAACAGCTTTCATGGTATTGCTTTCAGGCATAGATTTAAAAAGCGGTCTAAACGGGACAAAACTTGTTCAAGAAGCAGTTAGCACTGAAATCGGCAGCTTAGGAGGGTATTTTATAATCTTTTCTACTTTCGCATTCGCTTTTACCACAATTATAGGTAACTATTGCTATGCCGAATCAAACATTTTCTTCATTAAGGGTAATAACATTGCTTTAAATATCTTCCGAGTCAGCTGTGTTTTGGCAGTTTTTTGGGGATCACAAGCAGATTTTGCACTCGTTTGGAATATTTCTGATATATTAATGGGATTTATGGCTATCGTTAATATTATAGCTATGTTTTTATTGAGCAATATCGCTTTAAAAACCCTAAATGATTATAAAAAACAAAAAAAGCTTGGCAAAAATCCGTGTTTAATTGCAAAAAATATAAATCTTAGCAATACAGAAATTTGGGAATAATTAAATAAAACATTTTCACTCTTCATAAAATTACAAAGCCGGCATCATTTACTAAGATGATGTCGGCTAGTTAATATAAAAATAAACATTACAGCATAAAAATCCATGCCTAAAAATACGCCTACATAAATATGGTGACTCGTGCGGGAGTCGAACCCGCGATACCGGCGTGAGAGGCCAGTGTCTTAACCGCTTGACCAACGAGCCAAATAAATTAACATCACTATTCAAAATAGAAAATCAATTACATCTTAAAAAATATAGCTTATCGTCTCACAAAGTGCCTAAAATCTAGCTTTAAGCATAATTCATAAAGTTTTTTCAATCAGCATAAGCGATTAAGCAATATCAAAAAAGGATTTTAATATACTAAGTTCATACTTAAACTCTACGCCACTCTATTGTTCATTTTTACAATAATAAGCAGCGCATCGTCATTTCTTCATATTTTCTAATTTGGTGCACCATCAGGGGCTCGAACCCCGGACACACTGATTAAGAGTCAGGTGCTCTACCAACTGAGCTAATGGTGCAAAAATAAAATTCAACATAGAATTAGAGAGAAACTAAAGCAAATTCACAATACAGCACGCTTAATTATAAATATTTACTCATTTGCTCATAAAAAGCAAAACCATAATATATGGTAGCAAAATTCCAAGATAAGCAATCATTAAAATAACAATGGAATTATTCATCTTTATATCCAGTTTTTTCTTAATAAAGCGAATGATTAACACAAAGATAAACAGCTCTAACGGCAAGTAAAACTGCAATAGCAATATTTAGTATTACTATTATCCCATTCAGAATAGCTATCCATATATTTTCTGCCAGCAGACCGTTAGAAAACCAACCCCACAAAATCCAAAACTTAATTAAAGGAAGGAATAAAAAAGATGAAAGCAAATATAGAGTTTGCTTAAAATTCAGCCATTTAAGTTTGAATTTCATCCATACTCCCTCCATAATACCAATTCATTTAAATTTTAACAACTCAATGAGAAAATATTTATAATTAAACATGTTACGCAAAAGGCTTTGAATTTGATCGTAACACTTTTGAACACTTCCATTTATTTTACTGCAACGTTCGGGCATTACCCTGTAGTTATATTTATATCTTAAGATAGCTATTAAAATTCGCTGCGTTAAATTTTGCTCAACTTTAATGTGCCGTTATTGTACCTGCATCTATAATAGCTTGAACAATACCCCACGGGTGCGGAAGTAAGTTACCTAAAATATTGAACGCAGCCCCATCTCTTGCCGCACGTGCATTCGCCGCCACTGCTTCTGGACTACAGCCGAAGCAGCAATTATCGCGCCCTGAGTCCGCCTTAAAATAGTACTTACGACACTTTTTGCACAATAATTGATTCAAAATTAAAATTCAACCCAACATTATAGACAAATAAAAGCGCTTTCATAATATCACACAGTGATTTATAAC
>JAISBE010000013.1 GCA_031266365.1 Oscillospiraceae bacterium | reverse complement strand
CGCAAGTCACTTCTGCGCTTTTTTCATTTCTTCTCTCCTTTCTTTAATTATATTTGTATAATTTAAATATAATTATAGCTTAATTATAAAACAAATTTTGGTTCGTGTCAACACTAAATTGAGCTTCCTTGCTTAATGCTTGTGTATAAAATGCATTACGCGGTAATGTGAAATGTGTAAGTGAATTAAATTCACAATAAGATTTAAGACAGCAACCCTCGATGGCAATTTCTGAGACAACAGGCCAAAACAGCAACCTATAAGCAACTGTTTCTTCGCCAGCTAGCTGCATGATTTCCATTCATAGTCACCTTTTCATAAATTAATTTTATTCAATTCTAAAACTTGTTTCGATTAGTTATACGCCAAACTTTATGCTATAGTAACGTTAATTTAGAAATTATTGAGAATGGTTTACGCATCGTGAAAAGCCAGCACCGACGCAGCTAAGCAATTTTATGCAAAATCACTCCCAATTTTGTGTCAAATTATTTTTATTTATTTTTGAATATTTTAAATATATTATTAAGTAAATTATACGCCAAACTTTATGCCATAGTAACATTAATTTGAGAATGCGTGACTGCATATTCAGCGCCCGGATGGCAAGCCTCTCTGCCTACATACGTGCTGGTTTGGTCCAAGCAGCGATCGCTTTAGCATATCACAGCGGAATGTTGATCTCTTGGCGAAAGATCGGGGCAATAAGCTTTGGCGTCTTACTTGGCGAAATTTTAAAATAATCGGCATGACGGCAATTTCTGCGACAATATATCAAATCAGCAACCTAAATTAATTTTATTTAATTCAAATACTTACTTATTTTAGCTATAAATACAATTTCGTTTTATATTAATATTTACTTAAAAGTACCTTTCTTAAATACTATAAAACTTCATTTTATGTATTTTTATTTATTTTCAGATATTTTAGATATATTATTATATAAATTATATGCCAAACTTTGGTGTATAGCAACATTAATTTGAGTGTGCGTGACTGCATATTCAGCGCCCGGATGGCAAGCTTTGCTGCCAACGCATATGCCGTTGTTTTAAATTGTGATGCGATATTTTTTATATCTTCTCCGTCATTCACTTTATTTACGTATCCATCAAATTTAGCTTTAATGGCCGCTTTTCCTTCAGCAGTTATAGGTTAAAATGCTTGCTCGCCATCTTGGGCTGGTTTAGTTAAAGATTTGATTAAGCAACTGTATAATATATAATTTCCCTCGTAACATCGTTTTAATCTTCATCACTAACAGGATTCGTTCCATCTTTAGCATAGCACAGCGGAGTGTTGACCGCTTGGCCATGAAAAATCGGAGCAAGGTTCTAAAAAGTGAGATAATGTGGATGTTTGAATGTTATAACAGGTCAAAGGTATCACTATATTTTGTACCGTAGCTATTTTTGCAATTTTCCATCCTAAAACTAGAGTAAATACTCCATTTTAACATTATCAAAGCACCTTGAAAAAAATTAGTTAATGTCAAAACTTTTTATTACATTTTGCAGCACCTTCTTCGATCTAAAACAAATATTTTATAAAACCGTTGATTTATTATCGCAAGACTGGTATACTGATAGATATAGTGAATTTTATCGGATTTAAGGTATATAATATAAACTTTTTCTTTATAATTTAAAGAAAATTAATAAACAAAAAATTTAAAGGATGGCTTGTAGATTCTATGAAAAAAATGAAATTTTTCTGCTTAATTTTATCTGCTTTATACATAGCTTTTACATTAGCTTCTTGTGCAGATAAAAGTTGGTCTTTGAAAACCAGCAATTCTTCACTCTCCCCCGGAAGCTTTATTCTTCTCGAAATGGATGCCTATTATGCAGCCGGTCAAAAAGTGAGCGAAGCTAACCCCAATGCTAAAGACGTTCTAAAAGAAAAAGTGGACGACCAACCTGCCAATGAATGGATACGCAATAAAGCAATCGATGAAGGAAAATTTTTATTAGCGATTAAAAAATTATTTGATGAAAACGGCCTATCTTTAACCGATGAAGAGCAGAAAAAAGCCGAAAACGCCGGCATAAAGCAATGGCGCAGTCGCGGCAAAACTTTTGAAGATCTTGGCGTTGGAAAAGATAGCTTTTTAGAGGCTAAGTCAATTATTCCTGCAAAAAAAGATAAGCTGTTTGAAGCTATTTATGGTAAAGACGGATCGAACCCCGTTAATGATGAAAATCTAAAAAGCTATTACGAAGACAATTATACACATTATACTACTCTCTCCAAACTTTTAACTAACCCAGCACAAGATGGCGGGCAAGCACCACAACCTTTAACTGATGAAGAAAAAGCGGCAGCTAAAGCTAAATTCGATGAATATGTAAATAAACTAAATGACGGCGAAGATATAAAAAATATCGCATCACAATTTAAAACCGATGAAGCGATGAAAGAAGAAGAGGATCCTCTGATGTCTTTAACGGAAAAGAGCGATCAACTAACTTTGCCAGAAGCCGCGAATAATAAATTAAAAGAATTGGAAATCGGAAAAGCTGCGGTAGTCGAAGTCGAAGCTGATAGTACGCTCTATTTAATCCAAAAGCAGGATGTTAAAACGAAGTCTTCTGAGATGCTTGAAGACGCCACAGAACGCGATTCGGTACTTCATGAGCAATCAAAAGCAAACTTTGACGAACTCATCAAAGATCAAGTATCACAAATGGACATAAGCGTCAATTACGCCGCCATAAATCAGCATCCTCCGTCTATATTTCAACCAAAAAATAAAAAAAAGAAATAGTAACGTCAAAAATTTAACCTAATCTTGCATAAGAGTATTAGCAAAGCTAATACTCTTAATATTTATAAAAATAAATATCGCAGTTTATATATCAAAAAACGATCCAAAATATAATTTCTTGTTTTATTTTAAAGATTTAAACAACCAAACCGAAATATCTTAACACAATATAAAGCGCCAACCCAACGAAACAAAGGCACTTGCCTACAAAAATGGCTTTATTTATCCATTTAACCCCTTTATCTTCATCAGACAAAGGAACAATATTCAATTTAATCAAGTTCAAAATGCTAGTAATAAGAATCAACGCGAACGCAGCTCTAAAAAGCAAATCCATCTCTGAGAATAAAAATAAGCAACCAAAGGCAATTAGACCAAAAATTTCCCCTAAGATTTCGTCCTTATTTTCCCGCTTCATAAAAATTTCCTCCTATTATGATAATTGTAGGTTTCAACAATAAGGAATTTTCCCCTACTGTTGTAAGTTTCAGTTACCAGAAGGGGAAGTTTCCTCAATTCAAGGCATTATTATGCCTACAAGGTGTTAATCTATCAGGAAATTTGCTTTAGCGCCTGCTGTTTTATCTATCGCGTATCGCGCGTGCACACTAATTCACAAAACAATGCCAAAAAATTTATCACTTACAAATAATACCAGCAAAACAATAAAAATTGGGTTATCAAGTATAACAATAGCATTATTCATCTGTTTATCCAATTTGCCCTGATAGAGTGATGGGGCAACACGCAAGTAAATGCATCTAACCGCAACCAAAACGGTAAAAATAAACGTAATCATCCGCATAGTTTTACAAATAATCCCACTTTCAATTGTCCATCCCCAACACAGCAAACACAGCGAAAGCATGTTACGAAGTTCTCTCCAGGTTTTTTTCTCATCCATCCACTTCATTTAACTTCCTCCTACGATTATTAAGATTAATAGAATCAGCGATATATATAAATACATAAATAAGAAACTTTTCGCCCCTGCTCAAAGCAGAAGCGAAACAATCCTTAGTTATTGTAGCTATTTATGCCACGGTGCACGGCTCTGGACAGCTGCCTGCGCTGTTTCCACATAAGCGTGAATTTTTCACAAGATTTGAGCAATTCAACGTTTTAATTTCAAGAAAAACCATGCCAAGTAACATAGACAATTAGCAATATCACCACAATAGCGCCAATGATCAATATGTCCCAATCGGCCTCAGATAGCCGAGCACCTGGTGCCCGATTGTAGCGTATGGATTTGAAAGCTGCATATATATACATAATTGAAAACAATTCGGAAAAAATTTTTACACATACGTGCAGTGGGGCTGTCGAATCTCCTGTGAGCCAGATACCCTCGCATATCAACGCCAGTAAACTTAAAATCCACCGTATAATCCGCCACTTCATAAAAATTTCTCCTTCTACATATTGTCTCATATGCTAACAGCCCCTTTGGTTTACAAGCGTTTTTTATTGACACCAAAGGGTATGCTTGCTATTAAACGTTGATATGTCTGCAATCATTTAGCATATATACCAAATCTTCAGCTGTGTCCATTAATTCGTAAAAGTAAAATCGCCTTAGAGCTATTTTAGGATGCATTTATGGTGCCAAAATCCATCACTGCAAGTACGCGATCCACTACGCTAGTAAACGGCGAAAAAGCCCTTCCTAATGCAGCCCCCCGCTCCCGTTCATGTTGGCGCTTCAAAGCAGCATGGCAGGCATCGCATATGCAATTTTGGTCCTGTGTTACGCGACAACCGCATTTCCAGCACTTAAACCCATACGTCAGCGCTCCCCCTCCTACATCGTTGCCAATAGTGTGCCCTCCTCCGTGGCCGGTGACTTGTTCCAGCTCTTCCAAGCTAAGCTCAACAACCTCTGTGTTGTTTGAATGATTCGTATTTACTTTAATGTTTTTATTCATGGTTATTACCCTTTCTTTTATTTAAAATTTAAAAAATATTTCGAGAAAACTAATATTTTCTCAGTGTTTATGTAAATTAAGTATATGCGAATCGTTTTTTTATCCAGAAAATAAATGCATGACATACACCTCCCGGTTCAGCGCAAAATTTTCTATTTATGGCGATGGCGCTTAATAATAAAATAAACACACCTAAATATAAGCAAAATGTGAATAATAATCAATAATACACAAATCGGCACAGGTAAAATCCACTTATAACTGAATGCCATTCCATCCCATAAAAGCATCAATATCACAATTAAGCACCCTTTTAGCGTTTTCATAAATTGGTCCTCCAATAATTTTTGCGCTTTGTTGCGCGCAAAAATTTAGTTTTCAAATTTATATATTGCATCTAAATAATTAATGGAGAGATGCTTAAAATTATGAGCACCCCCCCTGTAAGAGGATTATTACCGTATGCATCACATTTGACCTGCTAATTGCAGAACGTAAAAAACATATTCTATTTGTGCAAATACCGATAATGATAATGTATAATACCTATAGCGGGAAGCGTTACAATATAAAAGATTATCTTTATCCATAAAGGTATAGTTAAGCCCCAATTTGTAAAACACAGAATATCACCAGTTATCACCAGTAACCACCAAGTTCTTCGTTCATTCAGCCATTTCATTGTTATATCCTCCTACTATATCTTCGCATAAACGCTTGATGTCGCGTACAGTTGCGCTGCGCCTTATTTAAATGCAGAATACTGTGCATTTGTTAGGTATTCAAGAAATAAGTAAAACTTTCAGCTAACCTGCATTTATTGTTCCCGCACGCACCATTATTCTGGCAACCGCCCCAAATAAAGCTAAAGGACGGCCAGTCACTATCGCTAGCCCTGCTTTTGCCCAGTCTTTCCGATAGCCACGTGCATCCGCGGCAGCTTGTTCGCGCCTTCTAGCTTCCCAGGCTGGCATACATCGTGGGCATTGAAAATATTCATTGACGTCGCAGACAGTTCCACAAGTTTCACAGCATCCTAAAGGCTCGCCGCCAGTAACTTGCTCCAACTCATTCAAGCTAAGCTCCGCTAATTTGCTGTTGTTTAAATTGGTTTTACTTAATAATTGTTCTTCTGTTTGAATTTTTAACATAATAATATGTTCCTTTCGTTAAATAAAATTTTTTCAAAATAGTGACAATTTGAGAAACTAAACTTTCTCAAAGGTGGTATAGTTAAAATATACCAAATACTTTTTACCTTGAAAATAAATGCATGGCGTACACCTCCCGGTTCAGCGCAAAACTTTGCTGTTTTAGCTGAGTTTATTTGTGAAAAAATGGCTATCCGGCTAAAAAATTATTTACGAGTTTATCGCGAGTATTCAAGTAAATATATTTTTGGAAATGTTACTTTGTTTGTTAGTTGGACGTAATGTTGGATTCATAAGTGTGACAATTTCTTGAAAAACCATTCCCTCACTTTTTTATTATATCACATATAGTTCCGTTTCGGCAACAATTTTTTCTGTTTTTAACAACATTTTTTTGCTTTTTTCTCATTTGTATAATTTTAAATTTTATGCTTGACAATTCGATATATTTATGATAATATTAAGTATATTACAGTGTTCATAGCGATCTTCATATCTACTTGGCGAGCACACCACAAAGCCTTAACACAATATAAAGCGCCAACCCAACGAAACCAAGGCACCTTCCTACAAAAATGGCTTTATTTATCCATTTAACCCCTTTATCTTCATCAGACAAAGGAACAATATTCAATTTAATCAAGTTCAAAATGCTAGTAATAGTAAGTAATGCATGTAAAGTTGTAAAAATCCAGTCCATCTTTGAGAATAAGAAGATGTTGCCGCTGCCAACTAGAACTACAATATTTATTAAGATTTCGTCCTTATTTTCCCACTTCATAAAAATTTCCTCCTATTATGATAATTGTAAGTTTCAACAATAAGGAAATTCCCCTGCTGTTGTAAGTTTCAGTTACCAGGAGGGGAAGTTTCCTCAATTCAAGGCATTATTTGCCTACAAGGTGTTAATCTATCAGAAAATTTACCGATAATTTTTAACACACATTGCAATACTCCGGATGTGGCATCATGTCTGCAAACTCACCCGCCGTGTACACAGTGGCTGCAATTGCCCCTAATGCCGGGGTCCACGGACTAGGAATTGCAGCACCCATACCTGTCAACGCCGCTATTTTTCCGGCTAAATCCCGTGCTGCTTCTATATTTCCCCGACGTTCGAGTCTATAAGCCTCACGTACTGCTGCCATTACGCACTGACCTTTTCCACAGCAGGGTGGACGAGGGCCGACTAGAGGAACAAACCCCATATCACCGCCACAATACGGGCACGTAGGTACATCGCCGCCGTTCACTTGCCCTAACTCATTCAAGCTAAGCTCTGCAATCTCGCGGTTGGTTAAGTTGGTTTTGCTTAATAATTGTTCTTTTGTTTGAATTTTTAACATAATAATGTGTTCCTTTCGTTAAATAAATTTTTTTAAAATAGTGACAATTTGAGAAACCAAAGCTTCTCAAAGGTGGTATAATAAATATACCAAATATTTTTTACCCTGAAAATAAATGCATGGCGTACACCTCCCGGTTCAGCGCAAAACTTTGCTGTTTCAGCTGAATTTATTTGTGAAAAAATGGTTATCCGGCTAAAAAATTATTTACGAGTTTATCGCGAGTATTCAAGTAAATATATTTTTGGAAATGTTACTTTGTTTGTTAGTTGGACGTAATGTTGGAT
>JAISBE010000006.1 GCA_031266365.1 Oscillospiraceae bacterium | reverse complement strand
GGGGCAGCGGGAAGAAGTTGGCTTTCGGCAGAATATCGTGTAATATTCGCCTTTGAGAGAGTTTTTTTAAAATTTTGCAGCAATTTGGAAGCAGCTTTTTTCCAATCAAGACATTTTCGTGTTATATATTTAAACTTGTTTTTTTGTAAGTTTATTTTGTGGAGTATAGATGCATTTCTCATTAAGTTATATGCATAACTTTGGTTTATATCAACACTTATTTGAAAATACTATACTGAATATTGTTCTATAAAATTGCATTTTAACACCTTCTTTTATTTTTTTTTAAGATACTATAAAGTTGTAAACGTGGCTTTTGCGCAATTTCACGCCAACGGTGTGCGTGGAAATATTGGGAAATTTGCTTGTAATCTTTTTTGAAATACTCTCATTTGAGGTTATGTTGAATTTTTTAGGTGATAAATTCCCCCTTCACTAATAGGGGAAAATGGGGGAAATTTTGCTCTCTAGAGGGCAAGGGTTTTGCAAAAACTTTCACGAACTTTATCTGAAATTTTTGTACAAATTTTAGATGATCTAGTTTTGAGGTGCGGCGGGTGGGGTTGAGGTTTTAAGTGTGAATTCTTCTCTTTTGTGGTTAATTTCATGCAATATAAACATATTATTTGGTATATTAATGGACAAGCTTTGGTTTATATCAACACTTATTTGAGAAAAATTGGTTTGATGTTCAGCCATTGAGGGGCAGCAGGAAGAGGTTGCTTTCGGCAGAAGATCGTGCAATATTCGCCTTTGAGAGAGTCTTTTTTTTGATTTTGCAGCAATTTGGAGTAGCTTTTTTCAACCAAGATATTTTCACAATGTACATTTAAACGAGCCTTCTTTGTGAGTTTATTTTATGAAGTATAGATGCATTTCTTGTTAAGTTGTATGCATAACTTTGGTCTATATCAACATTTATTTGAGAAAAATTGGCTTGCTGTTCAGCCATTGAGGGGCAGCAGGAAGAGGTTGCTTTCGGCAGAAGATCGTGCAATATTCGCCTTTGAGAGAGTCTTTTTTTAATTTTGCAGTAATTTGAAGCAGATTTTTTCCAATCAAGACATTTTCACAATGTACATTTAAACGTGCCCTCTTTGTGAGTTTATTTTATATAGTTTAGCTGTATTTTGACTTATATTATATGCGAAACTTTAGTTTATAGTAACATTTTTTGAGAATACTATACTGAAGATTGTTCTATAAAATTACATTTTAGCACCTTCTTTTATTTTTTTTAAGATACTGTGAAGTTGTAAATGCGGCTTTTGCGCAATTTCACGCCAACGGTGCGCGGGAAAATATTTGGGAATTTGTTTGTAATCTTTTTTGAAATACTCTCATTTGAGGTTATGTTGAATTTTTTAGGTGATAAATTCCCCCTTCACTAATAGGGGAAAATGAGGGAAATTTTGCTCTCTGGAGGGCAAGGTTTTAGAAAAAATCTTGCACGAACTTTGCCGGAGATTTTTGTTTAAATTTTAGGTGCTGTCGTTTTGAGGTGTGGCAACTGAGGTTGAGGTTTTAAGTGTGAATGCCTCTTTTTGTGATTAATTTAGTGCGATATAGACATATTGTTATGTATATTAATAGACAAGATTTGGTTTATATCAACATTTATTTGAGAAAATTTGGCTTGCTGTTCAGCCATTGAGGGGCAGCGGGAAGAGGTTGGCTTTCGGCGGAAGATCGTGCAATATTCGCCTTTGCGAGAGTCTTTTTTTTGATTTTGCAGCAATTTTGAAGCAGCTTTTTTCAACCAAGATATTTTCACAATGTACATTTAAACATGCCCTCTTTGTGAGTTTATTTTGTGGAGTATAGATGCATTTCTCTTTAAGTTATATGCATAACTTTGGTTTATATCAATATTTATTTTAGAAAAATTGGTTTGATGTTCAGCCATTGAGGGGCGGCGGGAAGAGGTTGCTTTCGGCAGAAGATCGTGCAATATTCGCCTTTGAGAGAATCTTTTTTTTTAATTTTGCAGCAATTTGAAGCAGCTTTTTTTCAATCAAGACATTTTCGTTATATATATTTAAATTTGCCCTCTTTGTGAGTTTATTTTATATAATTTAGCTATATTTCAACTTATATTATATACAAAACTTTAGTTTATAGTAACATTTTTTGAGAATACTATACTGAATATTGTTCTATAAAATTGCATTTTAGCACTTCCTTTTATTTTTTTAAGATACTGTGAAGTTGTAAATGCGGCTTTTGTGCAATTTCACGCCAACGGTGCGCGTGGAAAATATTTGGGCGATTGTTGATAATATTTTTTAAAGTGCTCTCAAATATAAAAAGTGTTTTTTCTTAATAAAAGAAACACTTTCATTTTGCAAGGTGATTTATCAGCAGGGTATTACTTTAAATTAATGTTTTTTAAATATTTAGTCAAAAATGCTAGAATTTACCCACATAGCAGGGACAATATGATAGTGTCTCGATTGTGCCGGTATCTCTAAAAATTCACCTCGGTAAGATTGTATTACACGTGTATCTGCCGCCGTACCTGGTGTTCGTGTATGAAAACCGAACACACGTTCACCGTTCTGGCTTTCTGGCAACCAGCTGTCGTCTAAAAAGAATTTTATCTCTGGTTCGCTCAGTAAAGAATAAAGAATACCGGTATTATTATCCGGTGTAGGTCCACTTATTCCATCTATATAGTCACTTTCAAAGGCGCTTTCCCCGTGGAATCCTGGGCGTAAATTCGCATTGCTTCTAACAGCAAGGCGTTTTAGTCTAGAGTTGTTCGGCAAAATTGCAAACCATAGGTCTATAATTGCTTGATAATTAGAGGCATCGCTTTTGCCGACTGCGGTTTTTCGAACTATCAGCGAATATGGCATAAAATCGTCTCCGCATTTGGTGAAAAGCTCATACCATGACGATGAATCTCCGGCTTGCTCGGCGGCTAGCGTTCTGTTGCCAGAGTGTGCTGACGCATGGAATGTGAAAAACGAAGCGGTTGAACTTAGGCTAATTATTGCGCCGAGAAAAGTTGATAATAATTTTTTCATTATTTATATCAGTCCTTTATTTAATAAATATTTAATTATTTAAATTATAATATAATTATCTAAATATGTCAATAATTTATAATTTAATGATATAATTTTAACGAGTTTGCCTTAAATTTTAATTTTTTACATAAAATATATGAATATTTCTATTTTTATATCAATATCATATGAAAATGTTATATAATTTTAATAGAAATATCTTAAAAATACTAAATTTATATACAAATTAGCAATATATTTAATAAAATGATAGTATATTATATAAAATATAATAAAGCTATGAAGTTTAACTCTGATATCGCTTTGACGCTCATGTCTGAAAATGAGCTAGCGTCGATCGACGGTGGGAGTTGGAATCATTTTAAAGAGTTTAAGGAAGCTGTTATAGCATCAGTAAATAAATTTTTTACTGATGCTAAGGAAGATTTTGAAAATCTGGATAACAGATTGGAACAAATTGATAAAGATTTCACAAATCTTTGTCAAAATTTATTTAATGCGGCAAAGCAAGATTTCACTAGACTTGCGACGGCGTTTAGACAAGCGGGACATGAAATCAAGCAGGTGGGTGAAAACATTATCGTGAATAATGTTGCAAATCTCGTAGTATGGGCCGCTGCGAATCCGGAAACGGCTCAAGCAATCGCGAAGGCCGCTGGGATAAAGATTTAAATATGGCTTCGTGTGTACTTGCCTTGGTATGATTGCTAGCTAGAAATGCGTGTACTGAGAATTATCACGAGGGTGTAAACATCGTGAAGTTTTGCTAAAATTGAGAAAAAAGCATATAAAAATGTTAATTAAAATTAGCTTTTTGTGAAGGATAGCATTTTAAAAGTCAAGACTCATCCCTTGTGTGGGTTATGACTTTTTGAGCAACTTTTCATTTAATTTGTTGTCAGTAGCTATGTTTGTTTAACTAAACTCAGAAGCTAAATCTAGTAATGTTTGGGGGCAACTTCGAAGATTTTTTTTAAAATATCTAAAGAAGATTTATCAAAAAGTTTTACGGAAATGTAGGGTATAAATATCGTGAAGTTTTGGAAAAGTTGAGAAAAGAACATATAAAAATGTTAATTAAAATTGGTTTTTTGTGAAGAATAGCATTTTAAAAGTCATGACTCACCCCTTATGTGAGTTATGATTTTTTGAGCAACTTTTCATTTAATTTGTTGTCAGTAGCTATATTTGTTTAACTAAACTCAGAAGCTAAATCTAGTAATGTTTGGGGGCAACTTCGAAGATTTTTTTAAAAATATCTAAAGAAGATTTATCAAAAAGTTTTAAGGAAATGTAGGTTATAAACATCGTGAAGTTTTGCTAAAATTGAGAAAAGAGCATATAAAAATGTTAATTTAAATTGGTTTTTTGTGAAGGATAGCATTTTAAAAGTCAAGACTCATCCCTTGTGTGGGTTATGACTTTTTGAGCAACTTTTCATTTAATTTGTTATCCCATAGCTATATTTGTTTAACTAAACTCAGAAGCTAAATCTAGTTATATTTGGGGGCAATTTCGAAGATTTTTTTTAGAATATCTAAAGAAGATTTATCAAAAAGTTTTACGGAAATGTAAGGCTTAGTACTTGCGTTTAGTAAAACACCTTTTCTAATATTTCCAAGAATTGACAAGAACAACTGCCGGTCTATTTCCTGTTTGTAAAGCAAGAGAGCATTAGCTTTTTGCTTTATCTCGTAAATCCCTAAAGCTGCAGCTTTGCTGCGAATAAGAGCAATATCTAAAAGAGTTTTGACTGCAGTTGGCGGCTTGCCGAAGCGATCTGCCAATTCGGTTTGTATATCAGCGACGTCTTCTTCAGTGCGAATATTTGAAATTTGGTGATAAACCCCTAAACGTGTGTTTAAGTTGTTTATATAATTTTCCGGAATATAGGCGTCCACTTTGATGTCGGTAAGACAATGAACTTCTCCATATTGAAATTTTTCACAATTTTCACCTTTTTCTTCGTTCACCGCTTCGTTTAAAAGGCGCATATACATATCGTAGCCCACATCTGCCATGTGACCATGTTGTTCTCCGCTTAAAATATTCCCTGCACCACGAAGTTCAAGATCTCGCATTGCGATTTTAAAACCAGAACCAAATTGCGTGAATTCTCTTATCGAATTTAATCTTTTTTGTGATACTTCGCTTAAAACTTTATCTCGCTTAAAAGTGAAGTAAGCGTAAGCGCGGCGTGAAGATCTTCCAACTCGGCCTCTTATTTGGTGCAACCCAGAAAGACCGATATGGTCGGCATTTTCTATGATAAGCGTGTTTACATTTGGGACATCAACGCCGGTTTCGATAATTGTTGTGCAAACCAATATATCTATCTCGTGATCTATAACTTTGCGCCAAACATCTGAAAGCTCTTTTTCAGACATTCTCCCATGCCCAACTCCAACTTTGGTTTCGGGCAGCTGTGCGTGCAGTTGAGCTGCAACTCTTTCTATTGTTTCAACTTTGTTGTGAAGGTAATATACTTGACCGCCGCGCCTCAGCTCTTTTCTTATTGCCTCTAAGATGATCACAGGGTCGTGCTCTAGAACGTAGGTCTGAACAGGGTATCGATCTGACGGCGCTTCTTCTATTATTGACATATCCCTTATGCCGGACATCGCCATGTTCAAAGTCCTTGGGATGGGCGTGGCCGAAAGGGTTAAGATGTCAACATTTTTATATAAATTTTTAAACTTTTCTTTATGAGCGACCCCAAAACGCTGCTCTTCATCTATGATTACAAGGCCTAAATCTTGAAAGGTGACGTCTTTTTGCACAAGACGGTGTGTACCAATGACTATATCGATTTCACCTCGGCGCAGTTTTTTTAGAATGTCTGCTTGTTGAGTTGGGGTCCTAAAGCGGGAGAGAAGCTCAACTGTGACAGGAAAATTTTGGAATCTACGGCAAATTGTCTGATAATGTTGCCAAGCGAGGATAGTTGTTGGCACTAGCATGGCGCATTGTTTTGAATCAATGATACATTTAAATGCGGCTCGGAGTGCAACTTCTGTTTTTCCAAAGCCAACATCTCCGCAGAGCAATCTATCCATAGGTGCTGAGCTTTCCATATCTTTTTTTATTTCATCAATGCACCGCAATTGATCGTCTGTTTCCTCATA
Source organism: Oscillospiraceae bacterium (assembly GCA_031266365.1). Lineage (GTDB taxonomy): Bacteria > Bacillota > Clostridia > Oscillospirales > Acutalibacteraceae > JAISBE01. Next base: position 16,267 of record JAISBE010000006.1, on the reverse strand, counting down.
TTCGAAATATGATTCAAAATCAAGTTGCCATTGGCAGTCTTTAGTAAATGCGTGCCCTTTTGCTTTCATGCGCTCAGAATATATCTTTGTGAGTTCTTCTGCCATTTTTTTGACGGCTGTGCGAACGCGAGTTTTAGCTTTTTGCCAGTCTGTGGAACCAAGCCGGTTGATTTTGACTGTTGAGGCATCTTTGGGTCCGATGTATTTTGATACCATATCCAATTGGGTTACAGGGATGTGAAGAATATCACCTTTGGCATAGCTTATTTTTATGTAATCTTTAATGGCTCCTTGTGTATCTATTTTGTGTATCCCTTGAAAAATACCTATACCGTGTTCAAAGTGGACGACATATTCGCCTAAGGATATGTCGTTTAAACTATAAATCGCTTGAAAATTCTTTGATTTAGCTATTTTTTTCTTTTTTGCCGCAGTGGGCTGCTTATAGGTTAAAAGCGAAAATTTAAGCTCTGGGTAGGAAAATCCAGCAGAAAGATTTCCTGGGGAAATTGTGATAATTCCCATTTTGAGGAAATTTAAATTTTCAGAATAAACATTTGGAACCTCCAAATAATCTAAGTCTTTTGATAAGTTTAGCGCCGAACGTTCAGAGCCAGCAAGGATTACTGATGTGCTTTTTTTAATAAGCTCTAAATCGACTTTTATATCTCCCTCAACTAACTCTTTATTACGATATTTTTCTGAGTTAACATTGTTAAGCGAGTGTAAACTATCGATTAATGACCGCATGGTGCCATTGCAAGGCGCAATTTCCATAGCTTGCACATGTATTTGTGCTTTCGTTGGAAATTCGTTATTGCTGCGTGCGAAAGAATTTAGGTAAATTGTTGGATATTTTGTGAAATAGCTAAAAATTTTCTCACAGTTTTCGAAATATTCATGAAGTTCCGGGATTAAAATTCCTTCTTCCAAATATTTTTTAAGATCTTCATGCCATCTCCACGTGGTGGCGTGGATGTATTCTTTTATATGAAGGGGCTCGGAGATAAATAATAGAGTTTCTCTGTTGAAATAGGAAAAAAGTGTGATTTTATCATATATTAAAGGTATAAATTTATCTATTGAGCTCAAAATGCAACCAGATTTTAATTTTTCTAGCTCTGATTCAAGAATTTTTAATGCTTTATTTTCCATTTTTTTATTGGAAATCAATTGTTCTATCTCATTTATTAGCGAATCTTTTTTCTCTAAAATGACTTCACTGCAGGGTATGATGCTAACGTTCATTAACGGTTCTGCTCTGCGTTGAGTTTGAGGGTCAAAATGAAATATGCTTTCAATTTTATCTCCCAAAAACTCTATCCTAATCGGCATAGTTAAATTAGGAGAAAAAATATCCAAAATCCCCCCGCGCACTGAAAATTGCCCCTTACCTTCAACTTGGTCATACCTTTGATAATTGGAGGATATGAGCAAGGCTATAATTTCTTGCATGGAAATTTCTTCGCTTATTTTTATGTTTTTAATTTTTCTTTTTAGAACTTCCTTTGGAATTGTGAATTGCAATGCGGCATCTATGCTGGTAATTACCACATCGAAGTTGCCGGCAATTATGCGTGAGAGCACACTTATTTTTTTTTGCTCGTATTCTTTAGATTGTCCATCGATATCTCTAAAATTGAAATCTCGAGAAGGGTAAACTAAAGTGCGACTGCCCATTAAAACGAGATCATCTGCCATTTTTTGCACCTGAGATTCGCAAGCAGCAATTAAAATTGCCTTGCTGTTTCTCTTTGAGCAAAGTGTGTGGACAAAGTGAGTTTTGTGTATATCAGAAAGGCCTGTTAATGATGCAGGCAGTTGTTTATTATCCAATGCCTCGCATAAGTTTTTATAAGAACTCAATTTGAGGAGTAAATTTCTCAAAAACTCCATAACTCATCTCCTGCCTGTTAGACAATATTATTTTAAATTTTTTATTTATCGAACATGTTTTATTATAATATAGCTTTTATGTATATTTTACCGATCTTAGTTATATAAATTCATAGCTTCGTTTATGCGTCTGCTTATAATGAGTTTGACGGCATGATAAACTTTCTCGTTTGTGAGATCCAAAAGCTCTTTTGTTTGTGGCGAAAAACCGGAAGTGACCCAATCGGCTAAAGTGCAGCTATTGGGTTTTGCCCCAATGCCAATTTTAATTCGTGGGAACGCATCCTTACCGGATAGATAAATAATGTTTTTTATGCCGTTGTGCCCTCCGGCGCTGCCATTGCGCCGTATTCTCATTCTGCCGGGGTTTAAGTGGATATCGTCGAATATGAGGAGGATATTCTCCGGTGGTAATTTGCAAGTCTCCATGACTGATGTTACAGCCTGGCCGCTTAAATTCATAAAAGTTTGAGGTTTAACTAAAAGAACGTGTTTTCCTTCGAGCGTTGCTTCTGCACAAAGAGATTTAAATTTAAGAAAATTTGACTTTATTTTCTCTTTTTCGATTATGTGATCTATGGCTAAAAAACCGGCGTTGTGTGGGGTGTTTTCATATTTTATTCCGGGGTTTCCCAGGCCAAAAACAGCAAACTCGATTGCTTTATCGTTTATAGATTTTTTTTTGAAAAAGGAAAACATATTGGCTACCTCATAGATATAAATTATAAGTAAGTCTGCCTTTTTTTAATCATAATTTAAAGCAAACGGAGACTGCAAATTTTTTAAATATAGCAAAAAAATCTAAAAATATATTGCAATTGTATGTAAAATAGCATATAATTATAATATAATTATATATAGAAAGAAGGATTTAATTATGCTAAATTCAAATAAAGAGATAGAAGAGATTTCGATTGATGAGCTTTGTGAAGTGAGAGGTGGAGTAGGAGAACAAATGGCAACATTTAACGCGAAACTGGGGAGATCTTTATATGATAGCAAAACGAGACAAAGAGTATATTATTCGTGCTGCGATGACGATTGGGGAGATCGTTGCTATTGGCGTAAAATGAGCGATAACAGTGAAGTTGGATCGACTATTACTGCCCCACAGGGAAGTTTAATAGTGCATAATAATTCTTCAACAGAAATGGCTCCTGATTTTATATAGTCTCTAATATAATCATCATATTATATATCTAAAAGAAAGAGCTGAATATAATAGAAATTAAATGGCTTTATTGCAATTTCGTATATCTTTGTGGGTTTGGATACTTTTTAATAAAACTTGTGCATTAATTTTAATGATAATATATTTCAAGTCGCATTTTAGTATTAACACGCTCAAATAAACATGGTGGAAACCGATTTATTTTCATATATCCTCTCAATTGCTTCTGCGAAGAGATCGGATGTGGTTAAAATAGTGAATTTATCGAGCATTTTATGTGCCGGAATTGGAATTGTGTCCAATACTATTACTTCATTTATTAGGCTTTTACTAATTCTCTCTACTGACGGGCCTGAAATAACAGCGTGAGTTGCGCAAGCATAAGCTTCAACTGCCCCTCCATCCTTGACCACAGCCTCAGCTGCATTGCAAAGGGTTCCGGCGGTGTCGATTATATCGTCGACTAATATTACTTTTTTGTTTCGCACGTTTCCAATAATATTCATAACTTCACAGACGTTGGCTTCCTGGCGGCGTTTGTCGATAATCGCTAATGGACAGGCAAGTCTTGCTGCAAAGTTTCTTGCCCTGGTAACAGATCCAAGATCTGGCGCAACGACGACGTATTCATCAAAGTTTGAACCAATTTTGTTTTTTAAAAACGAAGCTAATAAAGGCGCTCCTATTAAATTATCGACAGGAATGTTAAAAAAGCCTTGAATTTGCGAGGCGTGTAGGTCTATTGTTAGAATTCTATCGGTGCCGGCAGTTGTTAGTAGGTCGGCTAGCAGTTTGGCCGAAATGGGATCGCGAGCTTTTGTTTTGCGATCCTGTCTTGCATATCCAAAATAGGGGATAACGGCAGTAATTCTTGCAGCTGAGGCACGTTTCATCGCGTCGATCATAATGAGAAGTTCCATAACATGATCGTTGACGGGTGCACAGGTCGATTGAACGATAAAGCAATCTGATCCGCGAACGGATTCTTGCAGAGAGACATAAATTTCTCCATCGCTGAAAGTGCCGACTTCTGATTTTCCGATAGATAAGCCGAGTGATTTTGCGATCATGGTTGCGATTGTGTTGTTAGAGTTAGCTGCAAAAATTTTGATGTCTTTACCATGAAAATTCATAATTTCCCTCCTGAATTTTTTAATTTCCCTAAGTATTATTTTAAAGATAGTAGTATACTTTCAAAATTGATGATCCGGCATAAATAAAATTTCAGATAAAGCCCGCAAGAGATGGTTGATGGTATGCAAGGTCAAAAGTTATGGTTAGAGACATGCACACGCAAAGTTGGTTCGCGCAGTTAAAAATGGGCGATTGATGTATTTGTGTCGTTTTTTATTTTAATTTTTAAGTAATATTAAATTTTAATTTTTAACACCTTATTTCACGTAAACTTGTTTCTTCGGTTGAGAAAGATTGAGAGGGAGAGCTATCTTTTATGATTTTATTTTCAAAATGAGCACATTTTAAGATATTATTTTTACCGACTGAGCAGTTTTTAAAAGTGATATTTGGCCCTATTTTACAGTTTAATCCAATTTTAGTGAGGCCGTAAATGATGCTATCTGGGAATATGGTGCAATCTTTTTCTATTTGCACATCAGGACCTATTGTGATACCGTCTTTACACGGCATTTTGGTGCCAAAATCTATCCATTTGTTTAAAAATTTTTCCCGTGCAATTTGTTCTAAAATAAGCAGTTGAGATTGGTCATTTGCGCCTAAAATAACATCTGATTTACGTGCAGTGTATGAGTCAATCTTTTCTCCAGATGCTAGCAGTAAACCGATGGCGTCTGGTAGATAATATTCTTTTTGTAGGTTGTTATTTTCAATAAAGGGCAATATTGAAAGCAGAGATTTAACGTTGAACCAGTAAGCGCCGGAGTTGACTTCGTTTATCAGACTGGTTTTGGAGTCGGTATCTTTTTGCTCCACAATTTTTATGACTTGGCCATTTTCACGAACAATGCGGCCGTAACTGAAAGGATTATTTATTTTTGCTGAGATGATAGTGGCCGAGTTTTTTTGTTTTTTATGCTCAAAATAGGCATTTTTTATTGTGTCAGAGTCTAAAAGTGGGGCATCTCCAGAAAGGATTAAGACATCGCAGTCTTTTCTTCGTTTTAAGAAGTCGATTGCTGTCATAACGGCGTGAGCTGTGCCTTTTCGTTCTTTTTGAAAAAATTTTTCACAAGGAAAAGGAAGGTTAGAAAGGTAATTTTCGAGAATTTTGTGTTTAAACCCAGTGACTACACATATATCACGAATGTCGCTTTCAAAAACGGCGTCTATCACCCATTTTATCATGGGTTTAAACAAGACGTTTATGAGAACCTTAGGCTTTTTTGATTTCATACGGGTGCCTTCACCTGCGGCTAAAATTATTGCACACGAATTTTCCATAATTACCTCTTTAAGATTTTTGGTTCGGAAAATTAAGTTTTTTAATGCAAACATTTAAAAAACAAGCTGCTACGACGGAACTTTATAATAAATTTAATGTTTATAAAAGTTCCTTGGGGCGACACAGCAACTTGAGATCTTTGCAAGAAATTGAGTAATTTTGTATAATTTTTATACTACGATAAATTTAAATTTTTCATTTCGTTCTTTTAGCAAGACTATTATGATTTTTGATTTTATTATCTCAGAAAATAAAGTATTTTTCAAGAGATTACTTGTAAAATTTGGTGTTTATTCAACTGAGCAAGACGGAGAGAGGTCATGAAAAATAGCTTATGTACTGCATATGCGGGTTTGCAAAGGATTAATTTAAGAGATTGGCGCCATCGATAAACTGAACGTGAGATATCGTTGCAATGATCAAAATGGCTGTAAAATCGCGAATAAAAGTGCAATTATTTCAAAAAACAAAAAGCAAAACAAGGATGATAAATGCCATTACTAGTTTTTCAAACTTTATAATGCAAAATAATCGCTTGTATTGTTGCCTAATATAGACACTTTTTTAAGTTGTATAGTCATAGCAATGTTTTTATTTAAAATAAAATTAGAATTATTATCTATAATTTCACATCGATTTGTAGAACGATAGGGCAGTGGTCGCTACCAAATTGTGAATCTATGATAATCGAATCGATGATTTTTTCTTTTAAGCTTTGCGAGACTATAAAATAATCTATTCTCCAACCCGCACCGCGAGCCCTGGCATTTGATCGATACGACCACCAGGTGTACGCTCCTATTTTATCCGGGTATAACTCTCGAAAGGTATCTATAAATCCAGTTTTTAACAATTCTGTGAATTTCTCTCGCTCTATATCAGTAAATCCTGCGCTATTGTGGTTTGCACTCGGGTTTTTAAGATCGATTTCTCTGTGAGCAACGTTCAAATCGCCGCATAAAATCACAGCTTTTTTCTTGTCAAGAGATGAAAGATAGCGTCTAAGGTCATCTTCCCACTGCATGCGGTAGTCGATTCTTTGGAGATTTTCTTTTGAATTTGGCGTGTAGACATTCACTAAAAAAAATGTTGCGTATTCTAAAGTTATTACCCTGCCTTCGTGAGAGTGGTCAGGGATGCCGATATCGTATTTCACGTTCTTGGGCTCGTGTTTTGTAAATATGGCAGTCCCTGAGTAGCCTTTTTTCTCAGCGCTGTTCCAGAATTGTGCATACCCAGGCAGAACAAGATCGAGCTGTTCTTGGTGCATTTTCGTTTCTTGTATACAAAATATATCAGGATTTATGGTTTTTAGAAATTCCAAAAAACCTTTGCCTATGCAGGCGCGCAGACCATTTACATTCCATGAAGCCAATTTAAGCGACACAATCATCCCTTATTTAAAAATATGGTAAATCTTACTGCGGTGCAACTATGTGTGGAGTTTAGGGTTAGCTAATAAATGCACAAATTATTACGCTCAATGCTTTATAATATGTTTAAAACCATTTTTAAGTTTAGCTAAAAAACGCCCTAAATTTGAGTAAATATCAAAATAATCGCAGTCTATTTACATAGCAAAAACGCAAGAAACTTTTTCTTTTATTATACCATAATCGTATGGCCTATGCAATTGAGAGCGCGAGCCTTTGTAATTAACAGCTAAAAGCGTAGATTGGGTATCAAAACAAGAATGTGGTGGTAACCTATTAAATTTTTATTGTAAATATATGACTGCGTGATGGCCGCCTATATCCGTGTTCACCTGCGTTAAGTTAGTTGCCAGCATTTCAAATTTACTCTCTTGTATTCCTTCTTTATGACTCAAATCCCAACCGAAACTGGCCTTCCAAGGCGTTGCTTTTATTCCAGTTACTGTTCCAGTCGGATTTTCGTAAAGCCATATAACCCCCTGCACATAATTCCAACCTTGGGCAGTGTTATTGGTTAGATCGGGACTCGCAAACAAAGTAACTTTAGTATTCCCATTATACGTTGCGTCTTCAATTACAAGTCTGAAGTTTGCTTTCACAATTGGATCGCGAGTAACAAGAAATTGCTTTAATCGCTTATGATCACTTGGCCTTATTGTTTCTATAACAATGCTGCTTTTGGTTGTATCAGCAGGAAAGTCCGCCTCAATGACAGCATTTACTGATAAAAAATTAGTAGTTTCAGCAGCGAGCAGAAATATTGTCATGAAAGATAATAACTTTTTCATATTAAATATAGCAGCCCTTTCATAGCATATTTTAGAAATAGTAATTATAAGATAAGAATATCATGTATCACCAAGCAAATTTGCAAGAAAGTAATTTTTGCCCATCTGTGGGTCTTGCTGGGGTAATAATTAGTTGAACCCCCCTAGATTCACGTGGTACACCCACTGAGATGCACGAATCTTTCAGATCCATGTGATACCCCACGCTACTCTGTGTGTATCTACCATCCCTTAATGGTAAATCCAGATAGTCACATTTAACAGTAGCAAAGCGTTTTGTGCTATCCAACCAAATAGTCAGCTCATCATCGCTTTGTAAACATTTAGATTCAATAAATAAAAGGTGAGTATCTTGATTACTGTTGGCCCGTAGGATTAGTTTTAGTTGAGCTGGCGTTTGCTGCCCTAAATTACAGTGAATGATTGCGGGGGAGTGATTCGCGCCAAATTTGTCGTTTGGTCCGTAAGTTGTAATAACTTCTCCGTGCTCGAAAGTTAGAGAAACATCAGCGCTAACGGATAGATTTGTCAACGCAGAGGCTGCGATTAAAGTCGCAGCTGCTATGAGTGATGTTAATTTTTTTTGCATTTTAATACCTTCTTCCCAATTTTAAAGAATCTATTTTTGTGGTATAAAATAAATATATTAATTAAGTTTACAATTACGGTCTATTTGAATACCAGCATTGCTAAGCGCTTTATCACCAATAAAGTTCTAAGTGCAACTCAGTGCAGTCAGCATCGTTATTTTTAACTTCAATATTCGCACCATCATAGGTCCAGCTTACTTCACTTTTCATTTTTAGGTAGCCTTTTGTATTTATGATTTGTTTAGTATTAGTTGGTCCGTGGCTTATGTTATCACGCCATGATATTGGTGTAATTTCAGCAGTTAAATATACTCCCGAGCTTTCGCGGCACGTTAAAAGAATTGTGATGTCGTTCCCGAGCTTTGGTTCAACGTCGATGGAGCAAAATGTGGTCATTTCTTTATTGATACTGTAACTATAACGAAGTTGGTTTCTATTTATACCAAACAATTCTGGACTACCGTTGGGACCGGAAACCGAAACAATACCATCATAGGCTCTGCTGCCTGGGAATATATGTATATTAAGTGCGTTAGCAGATGGTGAATTAGTTAGTGCAATAGCTGAAAGCATTGTTCCAGCTGCGATAAAAGATGCTAGTTTTTTCATTATTAATACCTTCTTTCAAATTTATAAAAATTAATTTTCTTTTTTTAAAAATGTATGTTGTTAAAAAATAGAAAACTTTTATAATTTAATTATAATAAATAAAAAAATTAATATGTTTATTTTTTAGAAGTTATTTACAAAAAATAAATTTATGAATGTAAAAGAGCGAAATTAACATTTTGATAAATAGATTATCATTTTTGCGATTTTGTTCCAAAAATATGATTTGAGTGAAGCCAAAATGCAAGGGGCTATATTGTCATAGCGGTTGTATATTTTTATAAATTTAAGTAAATTTTGCATAAAAAATATATACTTTATATAATTTTTGTTACATTAAAACAATATGACAGCATTAACCTTTTGCCAAAAGGACATGCTTCCGAATAAAGGATAAGGCGCAGCGCAAAACAAACGAAGCTGAGTTGAAGCCTCACAGGGGCCGTTCAACTAAAACTTAGCAGAGTAGGTGCCCATTTTTGCTGTAGCAAAAAATCGCTCCGATTTTTAATGCCCCCGCCACGCTCTCACTGCACACTTACTGGCGTAGAGTAGATGCCGGCGCAAGGCCTATATTAAAATAATATTTTTTGCAAAATTTGGCATTGTCCGTAAAAGTATACATGTTAACGAATATTTTCTAAATATAGTGCCGTAAATAATATGAACGCATTATTTTTTGCAGCAAAAATGTGCGCCGAAAAAGGTTCAGAGTATGAAATTTTAAATATTCTCCTTCTTGCTGTCCTTATTTAGCGCGTCCGCTTCGCTGTTAAAGCTGTCGTTCTGCGCTCTTTTTGAATTTATATTGATACACAACAAAATCACACACATAATTTACGAAAAAAATATATTTAAAATGAGCAATCTTTTCTTAGAGTGCCGTCGCAACTTTAGCCAAATTAGTAGCCAAGACAAAGCATTCCATGCCGTAATTTACCCTTACCATAAAATACATTCACTTAAGTGCAATTTTTTAAAAGCAATGCTTTCCCACGGGGAAAACGCGATAGCTTTTCTTTCAACGCCGCCGATTTCAGCGAAATTAATATTTACCACTACTCTTTACCTTTTTCATTAATATGCACCTATGCAGCAATCTACAAACCTTCGGTCCGGCAAAGCCCTCACATTTTTGCAAACAGGAACAGTCTCCACCGGCAGTGCGTTGTCAGAGGTGGAATGGCAGAGTCGAGTAGAGAAAGTGAAATTTTTTTAACTAAAACCGCCGCCTCACTCTCACTGTACACCTATGCAGCGATCTACAAACCTTTGGTCCGGCAAAGCCCTCACATTTTCGCAAACAGGAACAGTTGCCATCGGCAGTGCGTTGTCAGAGGTGGAATGGCAGAGTCGAGTAGAGGTAGTGAAAGTGAAATTTTTTTAACTAAAACCACAGCCGCACTCTCACTGTACACCTATGCAGCAATCTACAAACCTTTGGTCCGGCAAAGCCCTCACATTTTCGCAAACAGGAACAGTTGCCATCGGCAGTGCATTGTCAGAGGTGGAATGGCAGAGTCGAGTAGAGAAAGTGAAATTTTTTTAACTAAAACCATAGCCGCACTCTCAATGTACACCTATGCAACGATCTACAAACCTTCGGTCCGGCAAAGCCCTCACATTTTCGCAAACAGGAACAGTTGCCATCGGCAGTGCATTGTCAGAGGTGGAACAGCGGCGTTGAAAGAAAAGCTATCGCGTTTTCCCCGTGGGAAAGCATTGCTTTTAAAAAATTGCACTTAAGTGAATGTATTTTATGGTAAGGGTAAAGTACGGCATGGAATGCTTTGTCTTGGCTACTAATTTGGCTAAAGTTGCGAAGGTACTTTAAAAAAATTGCTCATTTTAAATATATTTTTTCGTAAATTAGATGTGATATTTTGTTGTGTATCAATATAAATTCAAAAAGAGCGCAGAACGACAGCTTTAACAGCGAAGCGGACGCGCTAAATAAGGACAGCAAGAAAGAGAATATTTAAAATTTCATACTCTGAACCTTTTTCGGCGCACATTTCGACTGCAAAAAATAATGCGTTCATGATATTTATGGCACTATATAGCAAGGGGTTCTTACGCGGCTTATTGGAAAATACACTTGGATATTATTTTTTTAATGCTCTCTTTATACTGAATACGATACTCTTTCGGTGTACTGTGTAGTTCATTTTAAATATATTTTTGTGTAAATTATATGTGTGATTTTGTTGTGTATCAATATAAATTTAAAGAGAGAGCAGAACGACGGCTTTAACAGCGAAGCGGACGCGCTAAGAAAAAATAGAAAGTACGGCGTGAAAAATTGCGCAAAAGCACCAGTAAATCTAGGTTTTCACCCTCACCATGATCACTTATCGCCTTGATGAATTTTCAAAAATTTTGTCAATAACATAATACAAAACTGTGATTTATGAAAATTTTACTCTTTGCATAAATTACAGTTTTAGTTAAAATCTCATTCAAAATTAATTATTGCTTTGTTCTGATGTTTTTTTAAAATATAAGTTTGTTTTTCTTTTCTACCAATTTTCTCCTAGCAATTTTTAAAAATTCAATTTGGCTATTTAATGCATGTTTTTCCTGATTTTGGGCACTCAAATAAGTGGTGTCAGGGAGGCCTTGTCTCGCGTTAGTAGTGTCACGCAATAATATCTCTAATATATCAAATGTTCTTTGCTTAAGATCACTATCTTTTATAGAAAATAAAATTTCCACACGTCTATCCAAGTTTCTAGGCATTAAATCAGCGCTGCCCATAAAAACCTTGGGCAACCCTGCACACTCAAATTTAAAAATTCTACTGTGTTCAAGCAGCTGGCCAACTATACTGACAACTGTAATATTATCGCTTATCCCTTCTATGCCTGGTATTAAACAGCATATCCCTCTAACAATCAACTTAATTTTCACGCCTGCCTGCGATGCTTCGTACAAAAGTTTTATAATTTTAAGATCCGATATGGCGTTCACTTTCATTGCTATTCCGCTTGGTAATCCGTTTTTTTGATTAATGATTTCATTTTGTATCATCTGCTCAAAAAACTTCCGCATTCCCAGCGGTGCTACCACTATATTTTCGTATTCGGGAGACCTTGAATATCCGGTCAGCACATTAAAAAGCGATGAAATATCAGAACCGAACGTCTCTCTGCACGTAAATATACCTATATCGGTGTAAAGTTTTGCGGTAGATTCATTGTAGTTGCCTGTACTGAGATGAACATAGCGTCTTATGCTATCTGCTTCACGACGGGCCACAAGTAAAATTTTACAGTGAGTTTTTAAACCGGCAAGACCATATATAACATGACAACCTGCGTGCTCCAATTTTTTTGCCCATTGGATATTATTTTCTTCATCAAATCTAGCTTTTAATTCAACTAAAACTGTGACCTGCTTGCCGTTTTCGGCAGCCCTCATCAATGCAGCGACGATCGGTGAATTCCCGCTCACTCTATATAAAGTTTGCTTTATCGCTAGTACGTCTTTATCCTCTGCAGCCTGACTTATAAAATTTATTACGGAATCAAAACTTTCGTATGGATGGTGAACCATTCTATCTTTCTCGCATATTGCTTTGAACACATCGGTATGTCCCCAAAAATCAGCTGGAGGGTTAACTGGTATTACTGAATTAAAGCGAAATTCTTTAGCTTCATTAAGTTTTGCAAATTGACTTAAAAAGGTCAAATCTAGTGGACCTGGAACTTTATATATCTCATTTTTATTAACTTCCAGCATATCAATCAAAAAATCCTTAGTCTGAGAGTCAATTTTATCAGATATTTCAAGCCTTACAGGTTTTCCTAGCTTTCGTTTTTTTATCGATTTTTGTATTTCAGCTAGCAAATCCTCCGCTTCTTCATCGATGTCTAAATCAGTATTTCTCGTTATTCTAAAAGTGCAGGCTGCTTCAATCTCATGAAGCTCAAAAAATTCTGATAATTTCTGAATTATAACCTTCTCGAGTAGCACAAACACATGACCTTTTTCGCTGGGAAGCTTGAGAAAACGCGGCAAAATCGATGGAACCTGTATTACTGCAAAATTTAATTCTCTATTTTTAGTAAGTTTTATGGAAATATTGAGGCTTTTATTTGATAAAATGGGAAAAGGCCGGCTTTTATCCACAGCTAACGGTGTTAAAATTGGGAAAAGGATTTTATTGAAGTAATTTTCAACATAACTCAATTGCTTTTGTGACATCTGTTCCATTTTAAGGAAAGTAAAGCCATTTTCGTTTAATGCAGGCATAATTGACTGGCTCAAACAAAGGTATTGTTTTTTTGAGAAATCGTGAATTTTTTTTGTTAATTTTGTCAATTGTTGTTGAGGAGTCATGCCAGCGGGGTCAATTAAAGTATAGCCAGAGTTAATTTGATCCATTAGTCCCGCTACTCTCACCATAAAAAATTCATCTAAATTTGAAGCGCTAATCGACAAAAAATTAAGCCTTTCCATTAATGGGTTTTCTTTTTTAAACGCTTCTTCTAATACGCGCATATTAAAATCCATCCAACTGAGTTCTTTGTTATTATAGGGAACATTAAAATTTTTTGCTGCCATTTTCCTCCTCCTAAAGAATAAAATATATCTTTAAAGAACGTTAATTTGACTTTGCATAATGAAATTTATTATAATTATACTTAAATATCGTTTATTAAAATGTATTTAAAAATAACTTTACGAATATATTACTTATTTTTAATATATATCATATGAATATTTCGTATATTATAATTATATATTTTTTAATATTTTTGTCAAATATTTTGATATATGGAATAAATTTCAAGTGAACAATTCGATAATAACATATTATTTTATAAAAACACATGTTTTAGAGCCATAACATATTGACAATATTTTTATATTATAGTAAAATGTGGTTAAATCGTTTATGAAAGTTAGGAGATGCACCCTTTACACGGTGTATATTGTCGACACTTATAGTGCACTGACGATTTGATTTCGGCAGAATAATTGTGCATTTAATTCATAATTTGTATTAATATTATATAAATATATTATATAATATTAATAATATATCATTATTAAATAAATTTTGCTGTAAAGCACATACCTTTTTTAAACAAACACTTATATTAATTTTAGAAAGGTTGATCATTAATGGATAATTTAAAAAATTCAAATAACGTTAAACACAAAAATAAAGCACGTCAACTTGCTGGCAGTGCTAGACGAAAATTTCTTGCGCGAGTCGGTGCCCTACTCGTTTCAACTTCTGTCTTAAGCGGATTAATTCCTGGATTACCAATATGCTGTATTTTAACCGCCAGGGCGTTCTCTGACGATGTGATACAAGCTCTGTGCAACGTGGCCGGATTGGAGTTCACTCCCGATACGATAATTTACCAGCCGGCTGAAGATATTAGCCCTGAAGATCTGGCAACCGCTCTAGAATTGGTGAAAGACGCTGCGCAGGATCCGGAATGCCAATCGGTGAAAGTTCTCTTAATCGGCGAAGATAGTTATTGGCAACTGGAACCGACGAGTCGCTTTGTCGACTCGCTGCTTGACATTTATTCTTTTACAAGAAGTGTGGACGGGGATAAGCTAACTTTGACATTAACGAGGACACAGCTTAGTGCAGCCCTGCGACAAGCTCCCGTAACAGCTTCAAAAGACGCCTTAGCAGTACCCACCATAGATTTACCTGCTTGGGTGGCTAATTGGGTTACAAAGGTAGCGAATGGTACCGAAAGGTTTGTTAGAATTAACACAGGTGGGTACCCTAACTTGTATAAGTTAATCGTTGAACGAGTGCGACAATGCGAGAATCTGTATACCATGTGCACGATATCAGATCCCAAAGAGGTACGCATATACCGTAAAGATTACGTCGAATGGCTCACACACGGTGACGCTACTATCGATATAACCCCACAGACAGAAGGAATGCCGCACGACTGTATTATTGCCAGGTTCTCAGAACTGACGCCCGATGGTTGGCCGAAAACCGATGATGAGATATTAGCTAGCGCGCGAATGGCCGCCGCACTATTAAACGACGGGGTAGTGGATGCATCTCGAATATCGCTTCAGTATGCCTCGGATTGGGAAGCGCTGGTCGCTCAGATGCGAGACTTATACCCCGGTCTCCTATTACGGAATACCCGGTTGCCAGAGCACTGTGTGGACTTCGTAAGACTCTGTGCATACGATCCAACCGAGAAAACTGCTGTAGCCGATATGCACCCCTTCAATCGGTACACTGGCCAATTTTACCTAAGCGCATCCCCTGTGAAGGCATTCAAGGACCAGTTGTATGCTGCTATGACGCTATTATCAAGCGGAGGGCTAGACCAAATTTGGATCATGACTGGAAGTGGCACACATACGCGAACTGGTGGGACTCCGGCTAAGGACATCATCAAGTGCCTATTTGAGAACTGGGGCGCTGACGGGCGGCTGACGCTCAGCGATAAACCTAGTGATCCGCTCGGCCGCGACGCCGGCACACTGCGCTTCTACCCGATTGACGGACCGCGGAACCCAACGAATGCGCCAATAGTTTACGCGAAGGCTGGGAACACCGCCTGGCCCGCTTTGAGCATTCAGCCACCGGCTCCACCGCCACCACCGGCTACTAAGACAACTAAGGCTGCGCAGACCAAGCCAAAAACTCCTAGTAAGGCTGGGAATACCCCTTGGTCCGCTCTGAGCTTAATGCCACCAGCTGCAGCTCCGTGGCAACCGGCTACTAAGACAACTAACACTGCGCAGACCAAGACAGAAATTCCTAGTACGGCTGGTAAAACCTCCCAGACAGATTGTTCCCTTCGAAAAGGACTACCTTTTGACTCGGCTGTGGTACCGCAGCACGCCCCGCCGCCACCACCGGCACATTTCGGCCAATACGCCTGCAGCTCTGTGAGCATTCCACCTCAACCAGAAGCTGCTCAACTTCTTCCGCCGACCATATCCGTGCCTAAAATAACACAAGAAAAGCCTAAACGTGGTGGTTTCGTCCTTAATTACGGGAAGGTCCATCCGTTAACGTACTCAAGCTAAACCTATGATTTGGTCACTAGTGTTCACAGCAGCTGCTTTCGTTTATTTACGAATTTAGGCGGGGGTCTAACAGCTCCTGCAACGAGTAATCACCGTCGTAGCTGCTTTGCCGAGATTGAAAGTGATGCACCCAAAGCAAGGTAGTTTCATATTGGCTTGAAAGAATAAAACGCCAGCCGTAACAATTAAGCTAGAATTATGGTTTGATCACTAGTGTTCACAGCTGATATTTATGTTTTACGTTCGAGTTTCAGCGGGTAGCTAACAGCTCCTGCAACGATAATGCTCTGCCGGGGATGTTTTGCCGAAACTGAAAGTGATACAGC
>JAISBE010000022.1 GCA_031266365.1 Oscillospiraceae bacterium | reverse complement strand
CGAACGCCACAAATTTACAAACCCACAAAAATAAAACCGAATGGAAATGCATTTTA
Source organism: Oscillospiraceae bacterium (assembly GCA_031266365.1). Taxonomy (GTDB): domain Bacteria; phylum Bacillota; class Clostridia; order Oscillospirales; family Acutalibacteraceae; genus JAISBE01. The sequence continues at coordinate 11,222 of JAISBE010000022.1, read as the reverse complement.
ATGAAATTTTTGAAAAACCTAGCAGTTTCCACCGCGCTCCTTGCACTGCTGCAACCGTGCATTCCCGCCAGCGTTAGACCACAAAAATCGCACGCTGGTAAGTATCGCACTAGACAAGCGCAGTAGCCCTCACAAAGCTACGCTGCAACGTATGGGTGACGACCGACAGTGGTGTGATGTACAAGTACTTGAGGCAGTGGACCGCGGGGACGATGTCCTCTACAGCTACCGCGCTCACTATGACGAATGGTTGCGGATAGCCGTGAAAAGGGAGGACGAAGGGGACGAGACCGACCAAACGCCAGCGGAGACGGTGTTTGCTTACTCTCAACCGCCAGCAAGGTACAAGGATTTATCCCCTACCGTAATACATTTCACTAAGTTTAACCAAGTAGCCGTGCTCTTGTGTCAGCGGAATTGGGAAAATACGCCAGTCCTGATCCAAACGGGTGAGACGGAATACTTACTCGACCATCTCCAAGCTCCATGTCCCCTGCTAGTCGAAGGATGGGACACACCTTTAAACGCACACGTGTACCCGGTATCTGCCCCATCATCGCGCGGCGTACTCTTCTTATGGGACCTGCCCACGGATCTCAAGCGCACGCACACACTCACCGGAATGCGTTGGACCACGGACTGTCCGCAGTACCTCACAGGAAGGTACACACCATCAGCGCACGTGCACGATATCCCGAATTGCAGTGCTGCCGAATGGCTTGGGCTATTACAGAGGCGGTACTCACAATTAAAAAGAGTGAATTAAACTTAGCAACGTTAACCACGGTGTATAGAATTTTTAAATATGTATTGACAAAAGATGCAATCAGTAGTAAAATTACTGTATTCAAGTAATATACACAAATTTATAAGATTTAAAGACACCCGCGAACGCCACAAATTTACAAATCCACAAAAAATAAATGGAAGTGCATTTTAATGAAATTTTTGAAGCAACTGCTACTAACCACCATGCTTGCCACTTTACTTGCCACTCCCTGCCGCGCGGTAGAATCCACGGCATGCGGTGCAGTACTGATATCCGCGACAGTAGACCGCGGTGTCACTACAGTGAGAATTTGAGAATCTTGATGGCATAGGTACACCAGAGATACAATACTGGGGACTCACACCGGAAATGACATACGAAGACTACGACTGGGCGCACCTAACAATCTGGCTCTATCACACGGAGCGGAGCCGAATCGACACATACGTAACACGATCGCGCAAGCCGTTAAGCATTCGTTGCACCAACTACGGCGGAGTAGGAGACGATCGCGACGCATTCTACTATCTACGCGCGCCTGCTATACCTGAAGAGGCTATCGCACTACGGCTCGACAGTGACAGAACCACCCTAACGGTCTCGATCGATCTGGGCATCTACCCGTCACTAATCTTAACCGAAAGCGGCACCCCTGCACCCCCTAAACCATTTACACGAGACATGCTAATTGACAAATTCGCGCCGGAAGTTACTGCAAATCGCGGCAGGAGAACATCGAGCAGAACACATTACGACAGCAGAATATTCGATGGCAGCGCATGGACCATAACCTACCCCAACCCTGGTTTCCGAGTTGGAGACACGTGCGAGGTTGCGGCGGCGTCTATGGGTGACCACCTGCTACTAAGCGATCGCACAACTGCGACGGTGTGCGCTGAAAATGCACCAACAGTCTCGACCGATGGCTGACCCAGCTGATACTGTTCCAGCAAACGATACTGACGAAGTACCACCGGAACAAAATCCGACGGACGACGATGGCACTTTACCAAATGGATAAAATGGGTGATCGTCTATCCGCAGCAGCCCCGAAAACCATCACTTATTCACCAACCACTAACAACAGCTCTTTACGGCAAAATCCACACTGGACAAAACCCAGTGTGGATCCCATAAAAGTGAAATAATCCAGGTATAAAAAACATCCACTGCAACGGCCCTCGGCGCTAATTACGCCAAGGGCTTTTTTGCGTTAGTTAATTTGATATTGGTAAAATTATAATGTCTGTAAATTATAAATAAACGTTAAAGCTTAGCTTTACGAAAAATTTAATCTCTAGGCTCATAAAATTTTGAAAGCTTTAAAAGGTGGTCATACCGGTCTTTTGCATCGCTTTCAGCTTTATCAAACAAAACTTCGGCGCGCAGTGGGAAAAATCTAGCCAAAGAATTATAGCGCACTTCGTTTAATATGAATTCTCGGAAATTTCCAACTGGGGCTTTGCTATCCAAGATAAATGGGTTCTTTTTTTCATTAGCAAGGCGAGGATCGAACCTATAAAGATGCCAATAACCGGCCTCTACCGCCTGCTTTTCTTCTTTAACAGAAAAACTCATCCCCCCCTTGATGCCATGGTTAATACAGGGAGCGTAAGCTATGATAATCGACGGTCCATTATAGTTTTCAGCCTCCACAAAAGCTTTAATACACTGATTATAGTCTGCGCCCATAGAAACCTGCGCAACATAAACATACCCATAGCTCATCGCGATCGCACCCAAATCTTTTTTCTTCACGCTCTTACCTGCAGCCGCAAATTGAGCAACCGAACCGATAGGAGATGCTTTAGAGGACTGCCCGCCTGTATTTGAATAAACTTCTGTGTCAAATACCAATATATTAACATTTTCACCAGAGGCAATCACATGGTCAAGTCCACCAAAACCGATATCATAAGCCCAGCCATCTCCACCAAAAATCCACACAGACTTTTTCGCAAGAAAATCTTTATCTTTCAGCGCTTTTTTTGCAAACTCTCCTATGTCTCCTTGTTCTTTAAACTTCTCAAGAATTTTGATCAACTCTTCGGTTGGGTGCCCGTTGAGTTCGCTATTTTCTTTTGTGTTTAAATAATTTTCACAAGCTATCTGCAGATCTTTATTCTCAGTTGTAAGCAAGATTTTTTCCATATATTCAAAAAGCCTGCTTCTGATCGCGTTTTGAGCTAAAGCCATACCCAAACCAAATTCCGCGTTATCTTCAAACAGCGAATTTTGCCATGCCGGGCCTTTGCCTTCTTTATTGGTTGTATAAGGAGTCGCTGGAGCCGAACCGCCCCAAATTGAACTGCAGCCCGTTGCATTTGCGATATACATTTTATCTCCAAAAAGTTGTGTTGCCAGTTTTGCATAAGCAGGTTCACCGCAACCGGCGCAGGCCCCTGAAAATTCAAGCATAGGCTGCTTAAACTGGCTGCCTTTTACCGTAATCTTTTTAAATTTAGCTTCAACTTCCGTTTTTGCTGGCAACTGCCTTGCGTAATCAAAACATTTCTGCCCTGCACATTGCGAATCTATAGATTTCATCGCAAGCGCTTTGTTTCCCTTAAATCCAGGGCACACCTGCACACAACAGCCACAACCAGTACAGTCCAGCGCCGAAACAGCAATAGCAAATTTCATGTCAGGAAAGCCCGTCATAGCCTTCGCTTTCATGCCTTCAGGTGCGGCTTCAAGCTCTTCTTGTTTCATAGCAAATGGCCTTATAACCGCATGAGGGCAGATATATGAACAAAAATTGCATTGTATACAATTTTCCGGCATCCATTCCGGGACATCAACAGCAGTGGCACGCTTTTCAAATGCCGAAGATCCTTGCGGAAAAGAGCCATCAGCATGCTCAAAAAAAGCTGAAACTGGCAATTCATTGCCTTTATATTCGTTAACCGGATTCATAATTTCATTTACATATTTCTTCAAATTTTCATTGACCAAACCACTAGTATTGATATCTTTATTTTGCACAGTGCCATCGAGAGCATTCTTCCAAGATTCCGGAACTTTTATCTCTTTTATATCCTGCATGCCTCGGTCTATTGCTGCGTGATTCTTTGCAACCACTTCTTCTCCCTTTTTGCCATAAGATTTTGTTGCCGCATCCTTCATATATTTGACCGCATCGTCTGGTGGAATAATATTCATAATTTTAAAGAAAGCCGATTGCAATATCGTGTTAATTCTTCCACCAAGGCCTATTTCTTTGGCAATTTTCACACCATCTATTGTGTAAAATTTAATATCATTCTCTGCGATAAACCGCTTGCATTCCCCGGACAGGCGTTCATCGAGATCTTTCTCATCCCAATTACAATTTAAAAGAAATTTTCCACCTTTTTTTAAATCTTTCAACATGTCATATTTATTGATATAAGAAGAATTATGGCACGCAACAAAGTCTGCCTTATTCACATAATAAGTGGATTTAATAGGCTTTTCTCCAAAGCGCAGATGCGAAACAGTCAGGCCGCCAGATTTTTTAGAATCATAGGCAAAATATCCTTGGACGTATCTATCAGTGTAATCACCGATTATTTTAATGGAATTTTTATTTGCGCTGACTGTTCCGTCCGATCCTAGGCCCCAAAATTTACACGAATAAGTCCCCAAAGGGGTGGTATCAGGATCGCTCAAAACTTTGAGAGAAAGATTTGTTACATCATCTACTATGCCCACAGTGAACTGTTTCTTGGGAGAATTCGATTCCATATTGCGAAAAACCGCAATCAAATCAGCCGGGCTTGTATCTTTTGAACTTAACCCATAACGCCCTCTAAAAATTGGAATTGAACAAAATTCACTCTCAGAAAGAGCGGCTAAAACATCGAGGTAAAGAGGCTCCCCGACTGAGCCCGGTTCTTTAGTCCTATCGAGCACTGATATCTTTTTCACAGTTTTTGGCAATACATTTAAGAGATATTCTGGAACAAACGGGCGATAAAGACGAACTTTAATCACGCCAACTTTTTCACCATTTTTGTTTAAATAGTCCACAACTTCATCAGCCGTCTCGCACACAGATCCCATGGCAATTATCACTCGTTCGGCATTTTCATCTCCATAATAGTTAAATGGTTTGTAATTTGTTCCAATTTTCTCATTAACCTGGTTCATATAGTCAACAACTATTTCCGGCACTGCGCAATAATATTTATTGCAAGCCTCTCTAGCTTGAAAAAATATATCATCATTCTGCGCCGATCCCCTCAAGACAGGGTGTTCTGGATTTAACGCATTTCTTCGAAATCTCTCAACAGCTTTAAAATCTAACATTTTCGCTAAATCTTCATAATCCCAAATTTTTATTTTTTGAATCTCATGTGAGGTTCTAAAACCGTCAAAAAAATGCAAAAACGGCACTCTGCCCTTAATTGCAGCCAAATGAGCAATAGTGGATAAGTCCATAACTTCTTGCGTGCTGTTTGAGCAAAGCATAGCATAACCCGTTTGGCGACAAGCATAAATATCGGAATGATCGCCAAAAATTGAAAGGGCATGACTTGCAATCGCGCGTGCGGAGACATGAATAACCCCAGGTAATAGTTCTCCGGCCATTTTATACATATTAGGTATCATTAGCAAAAGCCCTTGCGAAGCTGTGTAGGTGGTCGTTAAGGCCCCCGCAGTCAAAGAACCATGCACAGCACCGGCAGCACCAGCCTCTGACTGCATTTCCGTCACTTTAACTTCTTTGCCAAAAATATTTTTTCTACCGGCCGCCGCATACTTATCGGTTTCATCAGCCATCGCTGATGAAGGTGTTATAGGATAAATCGCTGCCACATCTGTAAATGCATAAGAAACGTGCGCTGCAGCAGTATTGCCATCCATTGTTTTAGTTTTTCTCGCCATGTTATCTGCCTCCTTAAGGTTACTTTTAATAAAATTTACTTCGCCAATAAATTTTAGCATTAAAAAAAGATTGTGTAAAGCACGCAATTTAAAATTTGTCATTTAAAACACAGTAAATTATCAAAAAAAGACTGAATAAATGCCACAAAATTTAACAAAAAAACGTTTTAAAACTTCATTAATTTCTCTTTTTTGTATAGAAACCTCTATTTTTATGTTATTATATATAATATATAATAGAATTTATATTTATAAATGTTATATTTCGCTATATACTAAATTAAAAATTCAATATACCATTCTTCCTTTAATTAAAGCTGAAAGGAGTATTTTTTATGTATATTAAACCGTCAGAACCACGCAATGACGTTTTGGCTTTTCCTGCAATTATAGGATCGCTGTACTGCAAAGCTTGCGGTGCACAAATAAGTGAAGGAGATACAATTCATCACTGTATATCAAACGGCTATACCTATTTTACATACCGTTCAAGCCCCGATGGGACGATCTGGCGCCGAGATTGACAATTCAAAAAATAAAATATATAATATAATTTAATAGAAAAACTTTGCCGAGGGGTTGTTATGATAAATTTACTACGTGCAGATCTATATAAACTGAGAATACTTCACACTAGTATTTGGCTTGCCATTGCATCTTTTATCGTCGGGATACTGCATATTTTTAGCAATATTAATGGCCATAATACAGCCGATATCATAGTTAATGGTGTATTTGGGTATAATTTATATCCAATATTGATTGCCATTTCGCCTATTATATCAATTGTATCAGTTGACTTTGTAAGGCTACCGACTATATCTGCTTTACCAATAAAAAACGCAGTCGTAAAAGGTTTTAGCCTCGCTAATATATGCATATCAAAATTGATAATCGGTTTTTGCATGATTCTCCTCTCACTAGTCATACAAATCCTAACAATTATTATTTCAAGCTATATAATATCATTACCGTTCGGCACTTTTTCTTCCTCTCCTCCGCTTCTGTTATGTATATTTACAACACTTATTCACTATTTATCCTTATTTTATTTATACATCATGTTCTATATTTGCATGTATTTTAGCTCTGAAGCTATATTAAAAGTCCTTGCGTTTATCATTTTTTACGCTTACATACTTGGGATTGTTATCCTATCGCAATCGTCAATTATCGCATATAAACACTTGATAAACTTAGTAATTTCTGTGCTCACGCTAATTATTTCGGTTGCACTCATTTTAATAGCGCTTCGCAGAACAGAGATAAAATAAGGGGATTAAATCTTGATAAATTTACTACGCGCAGATCTATGTAAATTGAAAATTCTTTTTTCTGGTTTATGGCTTCTCGTTGTATCTTTTATCATCGGAGCCGGACACGCTATCCTTAATACTAAAGACGGTTGCACATGCAATGCAATAATTAATGGCGTATTTGGAAGTGATTATTTGCCAATATTGTGGGCCCTTTTTTCAATTTTACCCATTGTAACAATTGACTTTATGAAGCAAAAAGATATGTCTGCGTTACCAATAAAAAATATAGTAGTAAGAGGTTTTAGCTTTGTTAATATATGCATATCAAAATTGATAATCGGCTTTTGTATGATTCTTATCTCGCTAGCCATACAAGTTCTAACAGTTATTGCTGCGAGCTATATAATATCATTGCCATTCGGCACTCTTCCTTCCTCTCCTCCTCTTTTGGTGTATATATTTACAACACTTATTCATTATTCGGCTTTTTTCTGTTTAGAAGTCTTGATCTATATTATGTATTATTTTAGCTCTGCAACTACGCTTAAAGTCATTTCTTACATCGTTTCTTACGCTTACACACTATGGATTGTTCTACCTTCATTGTCAAGCACTGTTCCTAATAGACATTTTATAGATCCAGTAATTCACATACTCGCGCTAACCTCTTTGGTCACACTCAGTTTATTATCGCTTCGCAGAACAGAGATAAAATAATAAATTCATTCCAATAGCTATAGCTATTTCATATTTTAAATTCTTTGCGGGCATATATAGTTAAGTTGCCCCACCCTTTTTTTACCTCGAAAGAAAACTCTAGGCACTCTTTTTCCTATAATACACGCTAACTCATAATTTATTGTTTGGTTTAAATTTGCAAGCTCATCTAGAGTGATTTTTTCGTTGCCATCGCGACCAAAAACGGTAACTATAGATTTTGGCTTCGCACACGGCACGTCACTGATATCGAGCATAATCTGGTCCATACAGATCATGCCTATAATCGGAACCCTCTTACCACAAACAATCATCTGCGCCCTTCCAGATAGACGCCTAGGGTAACCGTCAGCATAGCCAATCGGCACTGTTGCAATTTTGGTAATTTTATCAGTGTAAAATGTTCTGCCATAGCTAACAGGCACAAAAGGCTTAACTTCTTTCACCTGCGAAATCACCGTTTTCAATTGCATGGCATGGCGCAGTTTAATTACTTTATCACAATTTTTAGAAGGCAAGAGCCCATAAAGAATAATGCCCGCACGGACCATATCCATGTTCATCTCTCTGTGAGCAAGTATCCCTCCGCTATTACTACAATGCTTAATAGGGAATTCTATCCCTCTTTTTCGCAAAATATTAATAGCCCGATTGAAGTTTTCAAACTGCCACTTTGTGTATACATTCCCATTTATCCCTTCGTCTGCAGCGGCAAAATGTGTGAAAATTCCCTCCACACGTAACCCCTTTAGATTGCATATTTTCTCTATATCTTCAATCACCTTCTCTTCGCCATCAAAACCTTGGTAAACCATACCAATTCTGTTCATGCCTGTATCGAGTTTAACGTGAACATTTATCTCTGTCCCACATTTACACGCATATCTCGAAAGTTCAACCGCATAATCCATAGACATAACCGTCTGTGTGATGGTGTATTTACAGAGTTTTTTTACCATATTCGTAGGTGTATACCCTAAAACTAAAATTGGCAGTAAAGTTCCATCTTTTCGAATTTGAACCGCCTCTTCCAAATTTGAAACGGCAAGCCAATCGGCACCCCATTTTTGATATTCGGCAGCTAGAAATTCTGCCCCGTGCCCATAAGCATCCGCTTTAACGACGCACATAATTTTGCTTTTATTATTAACAAAGCTTCTTATAGCGCGATAATTCCCCTCCAGTGCATCAACGTCTATCTCTGCCCAAGTTCTTTTAAAAACCTGATCCAAGCTACTATTCCTTCTTTCTGACCAATATCTTAATATATTTATTATAAATATAAAAAATCATTTAATCAATTACACTATCTTCAAATAACCCAGAGTAAAGGATGAAATTATATGAACAAAAAAATTAGAAAGCTTATATCATATTATAAACCTTATAAAAAAACCTTTTTTACAGATTTATTCTGTGCGCTTACACACTCATTAATATCCCTAACAATACCGTTTATAATTCACTATATAATAAATAACGTTCTCACGTCCCAAAAAAGCGAAGCTGTAAAAATCGTTCCCTTTTTAATTGGAATTATGGCAATTCTCTTCATCGCAAAATATGCCTGCAATTACTACATCGTATACTACGGCCATTTGATGGGAAGCAAAATTGAACGCGACATGCGCAAAGAATTATTTTCATACTATCAAAAATTTTCGTTGAGTTTTTACGATGACCAAAAAATAGGCAAGTTGATGTCAAGAATTACAAACGATCTCAAAAATATAAGTGAATTTTTACACCACGCACCGGAAGATCTCACTACATTTACCCTGACGTTATTAGGGATAATTCCTTTTCTTATTTTTATAAATAATAAGCTCGCTTTTATTGCCATTTTTGTTATTACTTTAATATTGGCAATTACGCTTTGTTTTATGCCAAAGATAAGCAAAGCAATCACAAAAAATCTAGAAAATACAGCTGAAATAAATTCTCAAATAGAAGAAACTTTGTCGGGAATAAAAGTAGTAAAATCTTTCGCAAATGAAAAAATCGAGATGAATAAATTTGATAAGACAAATGAAGATTTTGTTGAAAGTAAAAGACATTTTTACAAAGCTATAAGCTCATACTTTCCCTTAATAGATGCACTTACTACGGGGCTAATTCCTATTATATCTATAATTGCTATGTTTTTTATTTTAAATGGAGGAATGGCTATCAATGATTTGCTCACGTTCACGCTTTATGCCAATATCATCGTTGGCCCTATCTTTCGAATAACCTCACTTATCGAACAATTTCAAGAAAGCTTTGCCGGGTACGAACGCTTTTTAGAAGTTTTAAAAATAAAACCCGAAATTGTTGATTCAGAAAACGCAATAGAATTACGCAACATAAAAGGGAATATTTTATTCGAAAATGTATCATTTAATTATAATCAATCAAAAGAAAATGTATTTCAAAATTTAAACTTAAAAATAAACGCTGGAGAATATATCGCCTTAGTTGGGCCATCGGGTGTTGGTAAATCCACTTTTTGTAGCCTTATTCCCCGTCTTTATGAGTTAACAGGCGGAAAAATAACCATAGATAATATCGATATTCGCGATATTAAGCTCAAAAATTTGCGCGAAAACATCGGTTTTGTGCACCAGGATATCTATCTCTTTAGTGGAACAATTGCCTCAAATATAAAATACGGAAAAATAAACGCAACAGAAGAAGAAATCATAAAAGCGGCAAAAAATGCTTATATCCACGATTTTATCATGAATCTCCCAGAAGGCTACAACACAGAAATTGGCCAAAAAGGCACGAAACTTTCAGGCGGACAAAAGCAGCGTTTAGCTATCGCAAGGGTATTTTTAAAAAATCCTCCCATTTTAATCTTTGATGAAGCCACGTCATCTTTAGATAACGAAAGTGAAAAATATGTTCAAGATTCTTTAGAAAAGCTAGCTAAAAATCGAACTACAATAGTGATCGCCCATAGATTATCAACCATAAGAAATGCAGGTAAAATAATAGTCCTAAAGGATGGCAAGATAATTGAATCGGGTATACATGATGAGCTAATTCAAAAAAATGGTCCTTATGCTGAACTTTATAATTTGCTTTAAAATAATATAATCATCTTTCATAAAGGAGACCGAGATAAAAAATTTGAGAGATTTTAATATAAAAGCCAGTTTCTATGACGAAAAACTCTGCTTTTTCGTTGCTTTATTTGAGTTAAAGTATTAATTGATTTTGTGATATGGCAGGTAAGGTTGAGGTTTTAAGTGTGAATTCCTTTCTTCTTTGGTTAATTTAGTGCAATATAGACATGTTATTCTGTATATTAATAAACAAGCTTTGGTTTATATCAACACTTATTTTAGAAAATTTGGCTTGCTGTTCAGCCATTGAAGGGCGGCGGGAAGAGGTTGGCTTTCGGTAGAAGATCGTGCAATATTCGCCTTTGAGAGAGTCTTTTTTTTTAATTTTGCAGCAATTTGAAGCAGCTTTTTTCCAATCAAGACATTTTTACAATGTACGTTTAAACGTGCCCTCTTTGTGAGTTTATTTTATATAGTTTAGCCATATTTTGGCTTATATTATATGCGAAACTTTAGTTTATAGTAACATTTTTTGAGAATACTATACTGAATTTTACT
>JAISBE010000010.1 GCA_031266365.1 Oscillospiraceae bacterium | reverse complement strand
CGAAAATGTCTTGATTGGAAAAAAGCTGCTTCCAAATTGCTGCAAAATTTTAAAAAAACTCTCTCAAAGGCGAATATTACACGATATTCTGCCGAAAGCCAACTTCTTCCCGCTGCCCCCTCAATGGCTGAACATCAAACCAATTTTTCTCAAATAAGTGTTGATATAAACCAAAGCTTGTCTATTAATATACCAAATAATATGTTCATATTGTACGAAATTAACCGAAAAAGGGAGGAATTATCACCTAAAAAACTCAGCGCAACCTCAACCTCAGCCGCCACACCACAAAACGACATCATCTAAAAATTTAACAAAAATCCCGCGCAAAGTTCGTAAAAGTTTTTGCAAAAACCTTGCCCTCCAGAGAGCAAAATTTCCCTCATTTTCCCCTATTAGTGAAGGGGAAATTTATCACCCAAAAAACTCAGCACAACCTCGACCCCAAACGAAAATATCTCAAAAAAGATTACAAACAATCGCCACAATATTTCCCGCGCACCGTTGGCGTAAAATCTCACAAAAAAAGCTGCGGACAAGGTCAATCACCAGCAAACTTTTTGAAACCATGCAGGTTTTGCGAAGGCACCTGGGATACCAACGCCGCTGGCAAAAGTTATAGCCCCAAACGCCACGAATAGCAGCTTAGCTCAGCATCTATACACAGAACAAAAATCCCGCGCAAAGTTCGTGCAAAGTTTTTTCTAAAAATTTGCCCTCCAGAGAGCAAAATTTCCCTCATTTTCCCCTATTAGTGAAGAGAGGATTTATACCTAAAAACTCAGCACAAATTTACCCCCAAACGAAAATATCTCAAAAAAGATTACAAACCAATCGCCCAAATATTTTCCACGCGCACCGTTGGCGTGAAAACGCGCAAAAATAACTATGGTCTGCTGTGATTGTGACCCGCCTTTACGCAATTTTTGCTTTTACATTTCGGATATCGCTACTCCCTCTTTATCATACGCAAATCCTTTTTGAAACACTTTTTAACTTATTTTTATAAATCATTTTTTAACAAATCGTCTAAGGTTTGCCTTTTCACAATCAATCTCGCTTTGCCATCTTTTAGCATAACAACAGCTGGTTTTGGAATTCTATTATAGTTAGACGCCATAGAATAATTATACGCCCCTGTGGATATAATTGCCATAATATCGCCAGGTTTGGGTTTTGGAATCCACGCATTTTCTTGAATTAAATCTCCACTTTCGCAGCATTTTCCCGCAATCGTCACTTTAAAATCATTATCTTTTTCAACCTTGTTGGCAATAAGCGCGGTATAATCAGAGCGATAAAGCGCATACCGAGGGTTATCGCACATACCGCCGTCAATTGAAACCCAAGTACGGATATTGGGTATTTCTTTAATGGCACCCACCGTATAAAGCGTAACACCAGCTTCCCCCACAATAGAGCGGCCAGGCTCTAAATATAAATAAGGCATAGGTAGGTTGAAATCCCTCGCTTTTTCTCTAATCGCTTTTGAGATAAACTTCATATAATCTTCACAAGATGGCGGGTTATCATTTTTAGTGTAAGCGATGCCAAACCCTCCACCTAAATTTAACTCTTTTATCGTTATCCCAATTTCTGAGCGTATACTGGATATAAAATCCATCATTACCTGAGCAGCCAAGACAAATGGTTCAACATCAAATATCTGAGATCCTATATGACAATGCAATTCTTTAAGATTAATTTGATCAATCTGACCTATATATTTTATAGCACGCATAGCTTCGCCTGTTTCAATGGCAAAACCGAATTTTGAGTCAATTTGACCTGTGCGGATAAACTCATGTGTGTGCGCACTCACACCCGGTTTGATGCGCATAGCTATATCTATTTTTTTCCCATATTCACTGCATATTTTTTCTAACATTTTTAATTCACAAAAATTATCGAGAACTATTCTTCCCACGTTATTTTTAACAGCCATAAAAAGTTCGTTGAAAGTTTTGTTGTTGCCGTGAAAATGGATATCTCTCGCCGGAAAATTTGCTTTAAGGGCGGTATAAAGCTCCCCTTCAGACACAACATCTATCCCCAAACCTTCATCGCGCATAATCCGATAAATCTCCAAGCAACTAAAAGCCTTGCTAGCGTAAATAATTTTTCCTTTTCCGCTTCCGCCACAATAATCTTCAATTGACTTTTTATATTCCACACAACGATTTCTTATAGCATTTTCGTTCATAACATAAAGTGGCGTGCCAAATTCGTGCGCAAGATCAACGGCATCGCATCCATTAATTTTCAAATGCCCCTTATTAACAGAAAGGCCTTCTGTTAAAAATACCATTTTAAATTCTCCTCATCTTTCAACTAGCTAAGTTTTTGTTAACAAAATAATATTAAAAAGTCATTTTATTTTATTTAAAACATAAAATTAGCAGCATTTTTAACTTAATACGGAAAATTTATCATCGCCCATTGATCGATGTCCACAAAAATTTTTTTCAACTCACTCACACCCTGACCCGTAACGCTTGAAAAGAAAATTCGTGGAATTTCTTCAAATTCGCACAATTCTAAACGCAATTCACCCAATCGCCTCTCGTATTCCTTTTTTTTAAGTTTATCGCTTTTTGTCAAAACAATTATAAAACGCCTGTTCATCTTTTTAAAAAAAGTGAGCATTTGCTTATCGCTTTCTGTATGCGGATATCTGATATCTATCAATTGGACAAAAAGCGAGAAATTTCTTTTCTCCCAAATATATGCATTAACCAAAGATGCCCATCTTTTTTTTTCTGCCAGCGAAACATTCGCATAGCCGTAACCCGGGAGATCAACAAAATATACAGAATTATCAATTTTATAAAAATTAATCGTTGCCGTTTTACCAGGTTTTGCACTGGTTCGCGCCAACGATTTTCGGTTTAGTAATTTATTTATTAAAGATGACTTTCCAACATTTGATCTGCCAGAAAACACAATTTCCGGCAACGAAAGCGCTCGCAACTGAGAAGGTATACCACAGCAAAACTCTAACTCAATATTGTTATAATTTAAAACCATCATCCTCACCTTTTATTAAATTATAAATCATAAAAAAACAACTTCCATGCTTTTTATACGTGAAGAAAGATGTTAAAATGCATTTTTTAAGTTAATTTTCCGCCTTAAAATAGTACTTACGACACTTTTTGCACAATAATTGATTCAAAATTAAAATTCAACCCAACATTATAGACAAATAAAAGCGCTTTCATAATATCACACAGTGATTTATAAC
>JAISBE010000019.1 GCA_031266365.1 Oscillospiraceae bacterium | reverse complement strand
TTTTTCACTGCAAAAAAGCGGGCACGCGCTCCGCTGAATTTTTGGCAAATGATCTCGGTTTGGGTTTTAGCTAAGCTTTACTTGCTTCGCGCTGCGTTGGGAATGTTCTTCATTGCCCTTTGCCCTTCTTCAGCGCGTTGGACTTTCTCTAATGGAAAGATATTGCCAAGCGCAACATTCCTGTTTAGGAAAAGTATGTTGCGGTCGAATTAAGAATTAGCTGATCATTGAGGAGGGCAGCAAAGGAACCGCGTGAAGGATGTTTCACGCAGCGCCTTATCCATTCTCTAGCCTATCCTTACTGGCAGAAGCTAAACGCTGTGGCCCGATTCTCTTTTTAAATTTGTATTTATATGCAACAAAATCTCACTTATAATTTACTTTAAAATATGTTCAATCAAGCATAATTTTCTAAAAGAACGCCTTTTCGCATGAAGTTGTAGTAATTTTCTGCTCAAACTGAATTTACTAAAAAAAAAAAGCGTACCTCTGCCTCAAAGCCACCTCTCTTGGTTTTGTAGCTGCCTGCAGAAAAATATTTCTCTCGACGCTTTCTAGCTTTCTTAAGATATACTTTACCGGCGCAAGCCAAGCTGTATTGCCGCAGCAAGCTGGCCCTTTTGCTGCCGGGAGGGACTGATCCGATATCAACATCTCTGCTTGGGAAAAATATGTTGCATAAAATCACACTTTTTGCCAACAATATCGCCGATTCTGGCCATATCGGTGTCTTCGAAAAATGCTTCCTGATATTAAATTATATCTTTACCGCCCTAAATTAAACTGTGGTTATTCCGCTTACTACTTTAGGTTATCCCCATCACTGCAATACCTGATTCACTATAATACGCTCAACACCAGCTGAATAATAATTTATCGTCGCCTTTTCAGAAAATATTTACTAAATCTTAATCAAAGTATGACGCTTTTTATAATAAACTTATTATTTATTTTAAAGCACAAAAACTACTTATATTTAAAGTGAAATTTGACAAATCACGATAATATATGTTATTATCATAGTAATACCGCTTATCTAAGGTTTTCAAGAGAAAATTCTCACCTTCAAAGATAGCGAGACTAGTATAAAAGCAGGTGTATTTATAAATGTATGCAATTATAGAAACTGGCGGCAAGCAATACAAAGTAAAAAATGGAGATTCTATTTTTATAGAAAAACTTGATTTGGAAGCTCAATCGAATGTTGATTTTAAGGTGGTAGCCGTATCGGATGAAAACGGGCTCAAATTAGGTGATCCTTATCTTAACTCCGCAAAAGTTACAGGAAAAGTGCTAGAAAATGGTAAAAGAAAAAAAATAATGGTTTTTACTTATAAACCCAAAAAAGGCCAAAAAAGAAAATTAGGCCACAGACAACCATACACAAAAGTGCAAATTGAAAGGATTAGTAATCAAGTATGATTTCAGTTGAATTTTTTGTTAACCAAATAAATGATTTAGCAGGGTTTAAAATTTGTGGACATTCTGGAAAATCAGAAAATGGAACAGATATAATATGCGCTGCGGTTTCGTCTGCCGTTTACATGACAGCCAATATTATCACTGAAATACTACACATCCATGCTACTGTTGTTGTGGAAGCGAACGGCGGGTTCCTTCTTAAAATACAAGAAACCGACCAGATGGCTTGTAAAGATATTTTAACCGGACTGAAACTTCATTTATTGGAATTAAAAAATCAGTATCCTGAAAACATTTTAATAAACTACACGGAGGTAAAATAAATGTTAAAGATAGATATTCAGCTATTTGCTCACAAAAAAGGAATGGGATCCACCAAAAATGGTCGGGATTCTGAATCAAAAAGGCTTGGGGTTAAGCGTGCAGATGGCCAGTTTGTGCTCGCCGGTAATATACTCGTCAGGCAGCGTGGAACCCATATTCACCCTGGAGATAACGTTGGAAGAGGTTCAGACGATACTCTCTTTGCTTTGATTGACGGGGTGTTAAAATTTGAACGCTTTGGCAGATCGCGAAAACGAGCTTGTGTTTATGCAGAAAAGTAACGCTTAAAACTTGCTTTTAAAGCGATCGACAATCTCTTAGGGTGCCATTTTCCCTAAGAGTTTTTAATAATTAAAAAAAGCATGATTAGCAGAAAGCGTGATCTTTATTTTTGTTGATACAGCTATAATCAAAATTAAAGCCGGGGATGGCGGGGATGGAAAAGTTTCTTTTCATCGAGAAAAATATATCGCATCAGGTGGGCCTGATGGCGGTGATGGCGGTAAGGGTGGAGATGTGCTTTTCGTCGCAAACTGCAATCTTTCCGCCCTTTCTGACTTTCGGTACAAAAAAATTTTTCAAGCCGAAGATGGGCAAAATGGTAAATCTGGGCGCTCTTCTGGAAAAAGCGCTAAAGACCTTGTCATATATGTGCCGAATGGAACTATTTTGAAAGATTTAAAAAATGGTAAAATATTAGCCGATATTTGCAAAAACACGCCTCAAATTATAGCAAAAGGTGGCAGAGGAGGTTTTGGAAATAGCCATTTTGCAACAGCCACGCGCCAAGCCCCTCGCTTTGCAAAACCTGGTCTTGCCGGTGAAGAAATGGAAATACAATTGGAATTAAAATTGCTGGCAGACGTCGGCATTATTGGTTACCCAAATGTTGGAAAATCCACATTAATCTCAGTTGTAAGCCACGCAAAGCCTTTGATCGCAAATTATCATTTTACCACATTAGTACCAGTTTTGGGCGTTGTGAAGTTCCGCGATGACTTTTCATTTGTAATCGCAGATATTCCGGGCTTAATCAAAGGTGCAGCGAAAGGCGCTGGTCTTGGGCATCAGTTTTTAAGGCATATTGAGCGCTGTAGACTTTTTTTGCACATGGTAGACATCTCTGGGAGCGAAGGAAGAGACCCTAAAGATGATTTTGAAACAATTAATAATGAATTATGTGAATTTAACAATAACCTATCTAAAAAATTTATGCTTGTTGTGGGAAATAAATGCGATTTGGCCTCAAAAGAAAAAATAGAAGATTTTAAACAATATGTGCAAAAATTAGGGTATGAGTTTTTCCCTATCTCAGCTGCAACTCATCAAAATATGGATGAGCTGTTAAGACGCATAAGCGAGCTTTTGCAAAAACTCCCCCCTATTTGTCAATATGCATCTGCTCCATCCGATGAATTCGAAACTTTAAATAATAATCACGAAATTTCTATAACAAAAAAAGGTAATATTTATTTTGTTGAAGGCGATTGGTTGATCCATATTTTAAAATCCGTCAACCTTGAGGATTATGAATCTCTTAAATATTTTCAAAATATAATGATAAAATATTCTGTGGCCTCCGCATTAAAAAATGCAGGAATCAGAGATGGCGATATCGTTGACATTTATGGTGTAAAATTTGATTTTGTGAGTTGAGGGAAGGAGTTTTTGTGGAGAGATTTTTTTCCGATTTCTATTGTGATTACAAAAACATGAGCCCAAACACCCTCGCTTTTTTAGGAGATTGTGTATTTGAAGTGTTTATTCGCGAAGAATTGGTTTGCAAATTTCCTAACCACAGCCCAAAAGAACTCAATAAGCTGAAAACAGAAAAAGTTTGCTGCCAAGCTCAATCAGATCTTCTAAAAAAAGTTTTGTCTAGTTTAACAGAAGAAGAAACGGTTATTTGTAAAAGAGGTAGAAATGCCCACACTTCACATCTACCTAAAAGTGCCACAAATGCACAATATCATGAGGCGACAGCTCTGGAATGTTTGTTGGGATATCTTTATTTAAAAGGTGATTTAAAGAGGCTGAGAGAATTACTTTCAATAAATAATTAGCTAAAAAGATCGTTTTTATGAAATTATAAGTGCAATAACTAACGCTGCAATTTTTTTAATAACGTTGAAATTAAATATTTAATATAACAAACTATTTTATAAAACTACAAGTTTTTGTAAAATAACGAGGAGGAAAATTAATGCATAATTTTAGTAAAGATAAATTAAAAAAAATATTTATTGACGGAATTATGTTTATAATAGGAAGCTTCTTTTTTGCAATTTCTGTGAATATCTTCACCGCACCAAACAATTTAGCTCCCGGCGGATTTATAGGAATCGCAACAATGTTAGCTTATTTACTAAAATTAAGCAATAATTATATAGGAATATTAAATATAATTATCAATATTCCTGTATTTATATGGGCATGGAAAGACTCTGGTCTTAACTTCATTGCAAAAAGCGCCATTGCAACAATCTTAAGCGCCATTATGATCCCATTAACGTCATTTTTACCAATGTATACATCTATAAGCAACGGAGGCATAGTCCCAGATGCTGAATTTAACATGATACTCGTTGCCATTTTAGGCGGTGTTACAGGTGGGTTTGGCATCGCTTTGATATTTATGCGTGGAGGCACAACTGGCGGGGTAGACATCGTCGCAAGTTTAGTTGGCAAACACGCTCGTCATGTTTCTATAGGAAAGCTCTTATTCGTGCTGGATGCTGCTATATTAGTCGCATCGGCATTTATTTACAAAAATCTAGAAAGTCCCCTTTATGCAGCAATTGTTGTTTTTGTAACTACTAAAGTGATCGATGCGATGTTATATGGTGTCGATATAGGCAAAGGAAAAATGATGTTTATCATTTCTCCTAAAAATAAACAAATATCACAAAAAATCATGACCGATTTAAGCAGGGGCGTAACCGAACTGAAATCTAGAGGAAGCTACACCGGTAAAGAGGGCGAAGTCTTGCTTTGCGCTGTTAGAAGATACGAGGTTTATAAAATTTACGATCTTATTCATAGCATTGACGAGCGCGCTTTTATAGTGGTAGGCGACGCAGGAGAGATTACCGGTGAAGGATTTCGAGATTCCAGTGAAAATATTAAATAAATTTTTTCTATAAGGGTTACAAGTAAGTGAGCAAATATCTTAATTGTACAAAGATATAGTGCAAAGACTCATTTTCTGGCGTTTTTATCTTCTATTTACGTAATTGCCGCCTACAAGTCTTTGCATTTATACCTATGTGTACTGTGTTTGCTTTTTTGATGCCTTATTAACCAGTTTATCCACGATCATATTATAATCCTTTTTGCAATACCCTCAAAATTTTATTATTCATCTTGTCTTAAATCTTCTTTTTCTAAAAGTTCAGCGCCGCATTTGCTGCAATAAACAGAATTTTGCTCATTTTCAAAGCTGCATTTTTTACAAATAACTTTATTTCTTATATGAGAAAGCTGCTCTTTAACTTTATTAAAAGTAAAATACAATTCATCTATTTCGTTGAATAATATATTGGTATTATTTGATTCATTTCCGCCTTGTTTATAATTGTTGTAAATAATTTCCCCTAATTCTTCTAGTTTTTTTGAAATTTTCCCATGAGTTTCTGCCAAATCTATTCTAAGTTTAGATACATCAATTAATTTTCCGGCTTTTTTGCTAGCATTTCCCAGAATAGACTTAGCATTAACCACCACTTCTTCAAATAAGCCCATAAAAACTTACCCCCCAGCCAAAATTGGTATCTGTAAATATAATATTATCATAACATTTTTGCCGCAGAATTTCAAGACGGCCGCAGAATTATTCCTAAGTTTTTAAAACGCTATAATTAATTTTGAGGTACCAACTTAACTTCGTTTATTCTGCACTACGCCGAAAATATTTCTCATTACTCTCTGCCTTTTTTCAGCACGCCTGCTTCGCCGCCAAAACCGTCGCCTCGCCCCTCTTTTTAAATTTATATCAATATGCAACCAAATCTCACGTATAATTTACTTGAAAATCTGTTCAATTGGATGCAAATTTTAAAAATATGTGCTTTGCCGGCGCAAGCTAAGCTGTCTTTTTGCAGCGCACTAGTTCCTCCCTATTGGAAAGATATGCGGCCGGTAGCGACATTTCTGCTTTGGAAAAACAAGCTGCGGCCTGAGCTTGTGGTAAAATTTGCTGCCAAAATTTAGCGTTGTGCATGAAGCTATACGTTATCCCATCTAAATTATGGCTGTACAATAAAATTTGTTATATAACTTAATAGAAAATATGTTCAATTTAGATGCAAGTTTTTAAAAAATCACTTTCTTCGCCCTGAATATGATAATTTCTTATATAGTTTATTGTGAACATATTTTCTATTAAGTTATAGGAAGAATTTTACTAAGTATTGATATAAATAATGAATTCGCATTATTTTTTACGGTAAAAAGGTGTGCCAAAAAAGGACTAAAATGCAGCATAAATTTTGAAAGTCAGAACGATTTTTCACTGTAACAAAAATAAGTACACGTTTTGCTGAATTATTGACGAGTTTTCCGTTTAGCTTCGCTTGTTTCTTGCCGCAATGGAAATATTTCCCATTACTCTTTGCCCTTCTTCAGCGCGCCTGCTTCGCCGCTAAAACCGTCGCCTCGACCCTCTTTTTAAATTTATGTCAATATGCAACCAAATCTCACGTATAATTTACTTGAAAATCTATTAAATTAGATGCAATTTTCAAAAATATGCACTTTTGGGCAAAAATGGATGCCATTTTTTGTCTACGTCTTTAAAAATGGTTGACATAAAAGTAAATGTAATTTAAAATATTAATAACCCTAAGATTAACTGTTGCGATATATTTTTGTTTTTTAGTGGTGGGTTTTAAAAAAATAGAAAATATATATAGATCGCTCAAAATTAGTAATATTCTTATTTTTCCTCATTACGCAAAAATGTAACCAAATTTATCCTCGCATTAAAAAAGCGCACTCTATACAATACGACTAAACATAAGTTAAGATAAAACCTAAACTGCGTATTTTTATTATGAGATATTCTTTAAAAAAGCAACTTTTTATTATACCGTGCAAAGTACTTACAATCATGGCAGAAAACTTGATCTAGTTCAATTATAAATTTAAAGAAATGCACTTGTATGCTGGTTTTTGCGATTTATTTTTTAGTTATTAAATATGTTATTTTTAGGAGGAGTAAGGATGTTACAAAATGATTTTGACCAAAAATTTGGTAAAAAAGGACTTACTTTTGATGATGTTTTGTTAATTCCAGCGGAGTCTCATGTGGAGCCAAAAGAAGTAAATTTGCGCACGGTTTTAACCAAAAAAATAAGGCTAAATATTCCAATTATAACGGCGGCGATGGATACTGTCACTGAGGTGGACATGGCTATTGCAATTGCGCGCGAAGGTGGAATAGGAGTTATTCATAAAAATATGTCAATAGAGGCACAGGTTGAGCAGGTAGACATGGTAAAGCGCTCAGAAAACGGAGTAATATTAAACCCATTTTTTCTAGAGCCTGAAAACAAAATTTCGGATGCGATTGCACTTATGGCAAAATATAAAATATCTGGAGTACCTATTTGTAAGAATGGTAAATTGGTGGGCATTTTGACAAATAGAGATTTGAGATTTATGAAAAGTAAAGAATATGAAAAACGCGTGGACGAGGTTATGACAAAAAATAATTTAGTCACTGCACCTGTCGGAACGACGCAAGATCAGGCTCAAGAAATTTTAAAAAAACATAAAATAGAAAAAATGTTAATAGTCGATGAATTGGGGATGCTCAGAGGTCTCATCACGATTAAAGATATAGAAAAATCCGTTCAATATCCACTTTCAGCCAGAGATGAAACAGGGCGCCTTCTCTGTGGTGCAGCTATTGGAGTGACGGAAAATATCTTGAAGCGGGCTGAAGCTTTAATAAAAGCGCAGGTGGATGTTTTAGTTTTGGATTCCGCGCATGGGCACAGTATCAATGTTTTGAAAACTGTGGAGAGACTAAAAAAAGCATTTCCAAATATGCCTTTAATAGGGGGGAACGTGGCCACGGCAGAAGGGGCCAAAGCTTTAATTGATGCCGGAGTTGATTGCATTAAGGTGGGAATAGGGCCGGGGTCGATTTGCACCACACGTGTAATTTCAGGCATAGGAATGCCTCAAATTACGGCTATTTACGATGCTGCATGTGAGGCGCAAAAATATGGAATACCTGTGATTGCAGATGGCGGTATTAAATATTCGGGGGATATAGCCAAAGCTTTAGTTGCCGGAGCAGATGTGGTTATGGTAGGTTCGCTTATTGCTGGTTGCGAGGAATCTCCAGGAGAAAATGAAGTATATCAAGGGAGAAAATTTAAAAATTATCGCGGCATGGGCAGTCTTAGTTCGATGAGCGGAGGCAATGCAGATAGGTACTTTCAATCAAGTTTTGTCAAACTAGTGCCGGAAGGTGTGGAAGGAAGAGTAGCTTACCGTGGAAACTTGTCCGACACAATTTATCAATTGATGGGTGGGCTTCGTGCAGGAATGGGTTATACGGGTTGTGAAAATATTGAAAAATTGCATACAAAGGCAAGGTTTGTGAGAATAACCGGTGCTGGTCTAAAAGAAAGCCATCCTCACGATATACAGATTACCAGAGAATCGCCAAATTATTCTGTTTCTGCAGACTAAAAAGGATCTTAGCAAGAAGAATGGCCAAATCTGCCCTAAAATCGCAGATTTGGCTTTTGCTATTTCAGCATTTGTAGTGTTAAACTTCCTGCAAAATTAGTGAAAAAGCTCGCTTAAGCTTTGATTTTTTAAAAAAAGATTGTAATTATGAATTCCATTTTGGCATAAACTTAACCATCACTTAGCCTAATATTTTAACTATTTTTTAAAATATACGCTTGATCCATTGACGTTAATAAAGTAGCCAATTTGGGTTTCGGCTGTCGACCCCAAACACGGTCAAAGTTATTCCAACCTGATGAATTTTTAAATTTAGTTTTTCCTCGAGATGTGCGCCTATATTTTTTCCCCTATATCATGAGGGCGGCCCCCTTTTCATAATTTATTGCATCGTACTTCCCAGAAGTAATTGTTGAGGTGTCAACGCCACCAGAGGCTTCATTCAGGTTTTCCTCAGTTAAGCAGTGATTGTTTTTCATGTTAATATCTCTCCTTAAAATTTAGATTGAGTATAAAGATATAATATATTTTGTAATTAATCAACAAAGAAATAAATTTATAATATGTCAGATTAAAATTCTATTTTCACTAATTTTATTTGTTAAAATCGCGCTATTTTGTGCTCGTAGGCGTGGTAAAGCGCTTGAAAAAATTTCAAAATTCAGTATAATATAATTAGGAGCTTGATTGACTTTTAAGGGGGCCAGATTTTGGCGAAAGTTATGCTGATTTCTCATACTAAAGATCCGGAGTATCTTGTCGCCTCTGCGGCAAAGCTTTGCTATTCTTCTAATGGAATATCTGATTTATTAGAAGGATTAGATGCCGAAAAAGTAAAGAATTTTTTGAATATGCTGGTTGAATTAGGACATGAAAGCCCAATTGAACACGTTAACTTTACTTTTGGAATAGAAGGAATTTCTAGATCATTATTAGCACAGATTACTAGGCACAGAATTGCTTCGTTTAGTGTGCAAAGTCAGCGCTATGTTAATGAAGAACAGTTTCGCTATGTTATTCCGCCAGAAATAGAAAATATAGAACAGGCAAAAGATGAATTTATTAAAGCTATGGAAGAAGATAAAATTCACTATGATCATATCGCTTTGCTTTTGAAAAAAAAGCATAAAGAACGCTTTCAAGCAATGGGAAAGAGCGAAATAGAGGCGGAAAAACTGGCTGAAAAAAGCGCCATCGAAGATGCAAGATTCGTATTGCCTAATGCTTGTGCAACCAAAATGATCTGCACTTTTAACGCCAGAAGTTTGATGAATTTTTTCAGGCATCGACTCTGCAATAGAGCGCAATGGGAAATACGAGAGCTCGCTTTGCAAATGCTTAGGTTGGTTTTGGAAGTTGCCCCCAATTTATTTAAACAGGTTGGCCCTTCATGCTTAAAAGGTGAATGCAAGGAGAAGCGGATGTCCTGTGGAAGACAGAGGCAAGTTAAGGATTTTTTTTGTGAATTATATGAAAAATACTAAGTTAAAATGTCTTTTAAAAGATTTCACTTATATTTGTGATATGAGCTGAGTGGAGCGAGTTTTAGTATTTGGTTGCCAGAAAAATTATTTAATATGCAAGGCGGTGATATTTAATGCAAAAGCAGTTGAAAGAAATTCGTATGCTTGCCGAAAAAGAAATTGCTGGATCAAAATCTGAACAGGAGATAGAAACGTTAAGAATAAAATATTTAGGAAAAAAGGGCTGTTTAACTGATGTTTTAAAACAGATGGCAAAGCTTAGTGCGGAAGAAAGGCCGCTTATTGGGAAAATGGCGAATCAGGTGCGCACTTTTATTGAGGAAATGATCGAAAAGAGAAATAGAGGCATAAAAAAAATAACTCAAGAGGAACGCTTGAGAGCAGAGAAAATAGATGTCACATTGCCTGGAAAATGCCGTAAGCTGGGAACAAAGCATCCGATAACTACTGTCCTTGAGGAAATAGAAGAAGTTTTTATCGGCATGGGGTTTAATATAGTCGAAGGACCGGAAATAGAGTTAGATTATTATAACTTTGAAGCGCTCAATATTCCCAAAAATCACCCAGCTAGAGATGAAAAAGACACGTTCTACATCACCGATACAATGCTGCTGAGAACAGAAACCTCGACTGTGCAAGTTCGCACAATGGAGAAAGCAAGTCCGCCGATACGCATTATATCGCCGGGGAGAGTATATAGAGTTGATGAAGTGGACGCAACCCACTCGCCGATATTTCATCAAATTGAGGGCTTGGTTGTCGATAAAAATGTTACTTTTGCTGATCTAAAAGGCACTTTAGAAAAATTTGTTGAAAAATTTTATGGCGCTAG
Organism: Oscillospiraceae bacterium; assembly: GCA_031266365.1. Taxonomy (GTDB): domain Bacteria; phylum Bacillota; class Clostridia; order Oscillospirales; family Acutalibacteraceae; genus JAISBE01. Next base: position 98,127 of record JAISBE010000019.1, on the reverse strand, counting down.
TGCTGCGGTTAGATTTCGTCCACACTATTTCCCGTTCACTGAGCCTTCTGCTGAGATGGATATTAGGTGCTTTCACTGCCAAGGGAGTGGGTGCAAGATTTGCAAAGGCGAAGGTTGGATCGAAATTTTGGGTTGCGGAATGGTGCACAGAAAGGTTTTTGAAAATTGTAAAATTAATCCTCAAATTTATAGCGGATTTGCTTTTGCGTTGGGCCTTGAACGCTTGGTTATGTATAAGTATAGCATTAAAGATATACGATTTTTCTACGAAAATGATGTGAGATTTTTAAAACAATTTTAATAAATTAGCTATATTTAAACTTATTTTTCATTAGCTCATGTTTTCTTTTAGGAAAATAATTTAATTTTTTATAACAGGAGGAACGATATGATCCTTTCGATGAAGTGGTTGAAAGAGTTTGTGGATATAGATATATCTGCGAAGGAATTTGCCGAAGCTATGACGATGAGCGGATTAAAAATAGGCAAATATGAGCTGGAAGGCCAAAATATCGAAAATGTGATTGTCGGAAGAGTGAGTTTTATAGAAAAACACCCAAACGCCGAAAGACTTTTTGTTTGCCTTATAGACACGGGAAAAGAGGAAAAAATTCAAATTATTACAGGGGCAAAAAATTTATTGATTGAAGACTTAGTTCCGGTTGCATTGCACGGTTCCACATTAGCCGATGGCACTAAGATAAAAAAAGGGAAAATTAGGGGACTTGAAAGCAATGGCATGCTTTGTTCGCTGGGAGAGCTGGGTTTAACTTTGAATGATTTCCCCTATGCGGTTGAAGATGGGATTTTCGTCTTGCAAGAAGAATGTGCGCTTGGCCAGGATATCCGCGATGCTATAGGCTTAAACGACGTAAAACTAGAATTTGAACTCACCTCTAACCGCCCTGATTGTTTTTCTGTGATTGGTGTGGCACGAGAGGCCGCTGCCACTTTAAAAAAAGAATTTAAAACTCATGAGCCTGTTTTGCACATTAAAAATGAAGAGAACTTTAAGCAAATTGACGTCTGTGTTGAAGATAAAGAGCTTTGTCCTGTTTATTGTGCTGCAGTTGTAAAAGATGTAAATATAGGACCATCGCCGCGCTTTATAAGAGAAAAGTTAAGAGCTATGGGCGTTAGGTCAATAAATAACATAGTTGATATAACAAACTATGTGATGTTAGAATACGGACAGCCACTGCACGCGTTTGATTTGAATTTTTTAAAGGAAAACGAAATAACCGTCCGCAGAGCGGTACCTGGGGAACAGATTATAACTTTGGATAAGATAAAAAGAAATTTATCAAAACATGATCTCATAATAGCTGATAAATTGCAGCCAATTGCGATTGCAGGCGTGATGGGTGGAAAATTTAGCGGAGTTCAAGAGGATACTAAATGCATTGTTTTAGAATCTGCGAACTTTAAAGCGGATTCTGTTAGATCAACATCGAGAGCGCATGCATTGCGCACGGAATCTTCATATAGATTCGAAAAAGGGTTGGATTCTCAAAATTGTGTGCTTGCGCTAAAAAGGGCTATTGAGCTGATAGAACACTTAAATGCCGGGAAGTTAGCGTATCCATTGATTATAAAAGATTATACTGAAAAAGCCGAAGTTAAAATTAAATTTTGTCCAGATTGGATTAATAATTTTTTAGGCACGAAGATATCTGAAGAAAAAATGAGGGAAATTTTGGAAAGATTGGATTGTAAATTTGAGAAGGATAGAATTGTGGTGCCTTCCTATCGAAATGATTTGCGAGAAATGGCTGATATAGCTGAGGAAATTGCAAGATTTTACGGCTATAATAATATTTCATCAACCTTTCACTCTGGATGTTCGGGAGGATTTTATACTAAACGGCAAAAATTTAATCGTAAAATTTCTGATTGTTTGATAGCCTTGGGATTGAATGAAATCATCACTTTTTCATTTTTTAGCCCTAAATCTTACGATAAAATTCTTCTGCCTGAAAACGACGGCTTGAGAAATTCGGTCAAAATTTTGAATCCATTAGGGGAAGATTCCTGCATTATGCGCACAACTGCTTTGCCTTCTATGCTGGAAGTTCTTTCTAAAAACTATAATAACCAAAACTCTGAGGCAAATCTTTTTGAAATAGCCAAGGAATATACACCCTGTGATGTCAATTACCTTCCTAATGAAAAAAATACCCTTGTTGCCGGATTTTATGGAAAATATATGGATTTTTTTGCTGCAAAAGGAATTTTGGAAGAATTTTTAAAATATTTTGGTTTAGAGTGTGAAGTGAAAGCGGAGGCTTCACCGAGTTTTCACCCGGGGAGGTGTGCAAATGTTCAGGTAAAACTCAAAAAAATTGGTGTGATTGGCGAAATACACCCGGAAGTTTGCGAAAACTACGGAATTGATGATAGAGTTTACGTATTTTCAATCGATTTGGATGCTCTTTGGGAAGATGCTGTCTTTGATAAATTTTACCGAGAATTGCCTAAATTTCCAGCTGTGAAAAGAGATTTGGCGTTAGTTTGCGATTTGGATATGCCATTTGATGAACTTCGGAAAGTTATAAAACGTAAAGCGGGGGATTTATTAGAGGAAGTTGAATTATTTGACTTATACGTCGGCGATCAAGTTCTTGATGGAAAGAAAAGTTTAGCATTCAGATTAACTCTCAGGTCTAGTAACTCTACGCTTAAAGAAGATGAAATAAATAGAGTTGTGGAGAAAATCATAAAAGAGTTAAAAAAGATAGATGTTGTTCTGCGCGAATAATAAATATTTTTAAATGTATTTTCTTCACAATCAGTGTAAGAGGAGGGATCTTAATGTCTGGCGAAACTGTGATTTTTGATTTAAAAAAAGACAAGGACGAGAATATTAGACGCGTAATTGTCACGATATTCAACGCATTGCGAGAAAAAGGTTATAACCCGATTAACCAGATAGTTGGTTATATCCTTTCTGAAGATCCGACTTATATCACAACGCATATGGGAGCTAGAAGTTTAATTAGAAAGATCGACAGAGACGAATTGTTGCAGGCGATTTTGAAGTATTATTTAGATGTTTAAGCAAAATTGTTAAATCTTTAGATTATTTATAAAGGTAGTGGATTATTATGGCGAATAAAGAGGAAACGAATGGTTTTGTATCATTCAAGTTTAAAGATGTCCCTTTAGTGAGATGTGGAAAAAGTATCTATTATGGAGATATAAGCGAGCCTTATGTTATAAAAATGGATATTAAGAGCGAAACAAAGGTTCAGGATTTAGACATCGCGGATAGGGTTTCTGTGCAGCTTATGTGCACTGACCAAGATGTGAGTGCCAAAAAGAGAATAATAAAAGCGACTGAAAAATCAGGATTATACCTTGCAATCGACATCGCCGAAGCTTGGCTAAATAGAATGCGTTCTGTGTAATGATTTCTATAAATAACTTATAAAAATTTTTTATTGAGGTGGGAATTTTATTGAAATGCCCATTTTGCAGTTTCGCTGAAAGCAAAGTGATAGATTCTAGACCAACTGACGATGGGGAGCGCATTAGGCGGCGAAGAGAATGCATTGGTTGTGCAAAAAGATTCACAACTTACGAAACGCTTGAGATTGTCTCAATAATGGTGATAAAAAAAGATAAATCACGAGAGCTATTCGATAGAGCAAAGCTCTTGAAAGGGATGCTAAAGGCTTGTGAAAAGAGACCGATATCCTTGAAAAGTTTGGAAGAAGCGGTTAATACGATCGAGACCAAATTGCAAAATTCCCTTGAACGAGAGGTTGCTTCCAGTCAAATTGGGGAATATGTTGTGGAGATACTTAAAAACATAGATGAGATAGCATATGTTAGGTTTGCCTCGGTTTATAGAGAATTTAAAGACGTCAGCACATTTATGGACGAGCTTAGAAATTTGCTTAAAGAAAAATAGTCTTTACTCGTTTAACCATAAGTTTAGTCAAAAGTTCGGTGTTTGACAATCTTCGGATTGTTTTGTATTATTTAAAAAGAATGCATATATTCAAGGCAAAAGGCTTAAAATAGGAAAAATGTCAGTTTATTTGATTGTTTATATAAAGTGGAGAATTTTAAATATATAAATTGCCGTACTGTAAACTTAAAAGGAGTGCTTATTTTTGATCGATGGATTTTGTTTTAAAAATGCAATAATTTCAGGCGCAAATAATATTACAAGGAATAAAGAATTAGTTGATCAGTTAAATATTTTTCCTGTGCCCGATGGCGATACAGGAACAAATATGGCCATGACAATAAACTGCGCAACTCAGATACCTGGTGATTTAGAAAGTGAGAGTATTTCTTATGTTGCCGATAAAGTGGCGTCTAAGTTGTTGCGAGGGGCCAGAGGAAATTCTGGCGTGATTCTCTCGTTGATATTTAGAGGTCTAGCTAAAGGTTTAAGTAATATTGAAAGCGCAAGTGGGATGCAATTGGTAAATGCTTTGGAGATAGGCGTTAAAGCGGCTTATGGTGCTGTGATGAAGCCTACTGAAGGCACTATTTTGACTGTTGCAAGAGTGGCTTGCGAAAAAGGTGAGGTCGCGGCTCATTGCAATGGCGATCCGGTTTATGTTTGGAGCGAAATTTGTGAAGGAGCACAGGAAGCGCTAAAAACAACACCTGACCTTCTGCCAGTATTGAAAAAGGCAGGTGTGGTCGATGCGGGAGGGAAAGGGCTTTGCTTGATTTTTGAAGGAATGCTATCGGTCTTTAAAGATGACGAAATTATACCACTTTTTTCTAAAGAAGAAAAATTAGCGTCTGGTTCAGCAGCTAAAAGCTTGTTTGATATACCTGAAAACTTCGACCAAGACGTTAATTTTACTTATTGTACGGAATTTATAACCGATAAAATTGTAAATTTGGATGGTAATGTAGGCGATTTACGGGCTTATCTGGAAACTATCGGCGATTGTGTTTTAGTCGTGGACGATGACGAAATTGTGAAAGTCCATGTTCATACAGAATCCCCCGGACTGGCATTGCAGGAAGCTTTAAAGATAGGTCAGCTTTTAAGTGTGAAAATTGAAAATATGAGAGAACAAAACCGCTTAATACAAGAGGCGAGAGCGCCAAAAGAAGAGTCTGTACCTTTAACTTTTAACCCAGTACCGCCGGAAAGAGAAGTTGGGTTCGTTGCTGTTTGTGCTGGTGAAGGGGTTATGGCTTTATTTCGCGATTTGGGTTGCGATCAGATAGTCTCAGGGGGCCAATCGATGAATCCCAGCACAGATGCAATTCGTGAGGCTATACTTGCAACGCCTGCAAAAACTGTTTTTATTTTGCCGAACAATAAGAATATAATACTTGCAGCGGAACAGACAATTGCTCTCGTGAATGACAGGCGCGTGATTATAGTACCGACTAAAACAATTCCGCAGGGAATAAGCGCTATGCTGGCTTATGATTTAAATAATCAAGCGGATGAAAATTTAAAACTGATGATCGATGCGGCAAGTAAAATCGGTTCAGGGCAAGTAACGTTTGCATCACGTGATGTGGATTATATTAAGGTCAAAAAGGGAGATATCATCGCTTTGCGCGATGCGAAGCTAATTTTTAAAAGCAGAGATCCAGTTAAAGCTGTAGTGAAATTAGTTAATATTATGGCGAATAAAAAGACGAATTTTGTCACTATAATCTATGGAGATCAAATTAACGAAAAACAAGCCGCCGAAGTAAAAAAACGCGTAAGTGAAAAAATTGGCGCGTATGCTGATGTATCCATAATAAATGGTGGGCAGCCTATCTATTACTTTATTATTTCTGTTGATTAAATTATTTGAATAAATGCTATAAATTTTTTTGCAAAAAAATTTATTACCGTTAAAAATAAAAATGTTGACGTCTGAACCTGCAAAATAACTTTGCTGCCATGATTTAGCATTTTTCGTGGTACCTATTGCAACACATTCTCTAAATATGTGTAAATGTCAAACAAAGTCTGTAGCGTAATATAACAGAAAATATATTCAATTTGATGTAATTTTTCAAAAGAAGGCATTCTTGGAAAAGGGAATAATCCTCTGTCTAACCTAAACTTATTGAGAAAATCTTGCTGCCTTTCCTTAATATTGCCGATTTTGTCAAAACCTGGGCATCAGCAAGAAAAATGTCCTGCTGCGCTTTTACCTTTTCCTTGAAGTGTATCTTACCATTAAAAAATAAAAATGCTGGCATCTGAACCTGCAAAATAACTTTGCTGCCATGATTTAGCATTTTTCGTGGTACCTATCACAACACATTCTCTAAATATGTGTAAATGTCAAACAAAGCCTGTCGCGTAATATAACAGAAAATATATTCAATATACTTAAATTTAATTGTAAATATCTTTCGCTACGGACAATGCCTATGACCAACGATAAGATGGTTAAAAGGAAATGGGTATATATTGTTAAAAAGCAGTAAAACCTTGTTGTTTTTGAAATGAAAATTTTACTCAAAAGGTTTAATTTCAATTTTTTCGATTATAACAGGATTTACAGGTTTATCATTAGAGTCTTTTTCTAGTGAAGCGATTTTGTCTACGATATCTAACCCAGAAAAGACCTGCGCAAAAACTGTGTGCCCTTTTCCGCTTACGCTCAAAATGCCGTCCAGGTTGGGGTTTCCGCCGTTTTCTTCGTAAAGTTTTTTGATTTGATCTGTGAGTTTAGCCGTGTTGAAAGTGCCGAGTTTATCCCAACCAGGGAATTTTTCTTTTGTTGCCTGGTTAATAAAAAACTGGCTTCCGTTAGTATTTTTGCCGCTGTTGGCCATAGCGACGGATCCGCGCACGTTGAACACAGAAGAGCTAAATTCATCCTCAAATGGTTTTTTCCAAATGCTCTCTCCGCCGGTTCCATCACCTTTTGGATCTCCGCCCTGTATCATAAATCCTTTAATTATTCGATGAAACGTCAGGTTATTATAATAGCCATTTCTTGAATGAGTTTTAAAATTTTCGACCGCTTTAGGAGCTTCTTCTGGAAAAAATCGCAATTTTATTTCCCCTGAATTCGTTGTCATAACAGCAATTTCTTCCCCAGCAGTTGGCTGATCTAATTGATATCCAACAGGCTTGCTCGCTTTTTGCTCTTTGGCTTTTTCAGTACTTTCCTTTTTTTTGCAACCACTGAAAGCAAAAATTAACAGAAAGGATAGAGTCGTTGCGGTAAGTTTAGTAGAAATTTTTTTCATTGATAATATAAAATCCTCTCTGTAAAAACTTTTAAGTATGTACAAAATCTTAACTTTTTCATTCTACAATACTTTTCTTAAAATGTCAAAAGGCCTTTGAATTTAGTTTTGTAGAAATCAGTGATTTATTTAGAAAAAATTCCTATATTTCTCTTCGAGATGTTAAATTTTTATATATGTCATATATAATTAATATAAACTTACTTATTTAATTATATAAAGGAGCTGAATTATATGTCTAAATTTAAGAAAACATCATCCAAATTTGCATGCTATGCACTATCTTTAGTTTTGGTTGGCGGGTTAACATTTTCGCAAAATTTGGTTACAAGCGCTGCAACAACTACCATAAGTGGTAATACTATTACCCTGAATGGCACGCCCACAGATGATCCACAGACGGAGAGCAATCATTCCCGCGGAAAAGTAATTAAGTATAAAGAAAACTATTACATAGCGATGAACCCTTCCACTTGGTTGCCTGGCGATTTTCCCGATTTAGACGGTTGCTGGAATTGGTTTGATGTAACTAAACTTTCTGCAGGTGCAGCAACAGCTACCATAAGTGGTAATACTATTACCCTGAGTGGCACGCCCACAGATGCATCGGCGGAGGGACTTCATTCCCGCGGACAAATAATTAAGCATAACGGAAGCTATTACATAGCGTTGAACTCTCCCACTTGGTTTCCTGGTAAATCTTCAAATTTAGACGATAGTTGGGATTGGCTTAATGTAACTAAACTTTTTGTATAAAATCAAATTTGTTGTTAATTGCGCATGTATTTTAAGTTTATAAAATGTTAATTATTAAGGATTTATTGAGATTAATTCCAAAATATATTTCCTAAAGCTAATTAGACCTTTACATCAATTTAGATGAAAAGGTCTAATTTTATCTAAAAATCAAGCTGTGTTAAATTAAGGGTAGATAGAAAATTCCTCAACAAGTGGCTCTCTGGCCACAAAAGGTGATAATGTCGAATTAGCTGGATCTGGTTCTTCCTGTGGGCAATCAGCTAAATTTACGATATGCTCTAGAGTAGTAACTATATACCCTGTAGACGTATTTTTCCAATACTCGGTATTAAATGAAATGGCAATGGCATCACGTTGCCCTTCTGGAGGAACACAGACCACAAATGGCCCTTCTGCAGCTTGTTCAGGAGTTAAATTGTTAAAAACCCATGAATATCTAAAACCATTTAAAGCGCCATTGAACCGTGTATCTTCTGATGTTATTGTAGTGCGTGTCGCCATACTGCGCGACCCCACACTCTTTAAACCGTGTATACAGTATCTAAACGGAGAGCCATGATCTTTTGAGGTCGGAAAATTGAATACTACGTATTTTGGTTCATCATTTGTTGCACTGGAAGGCAAGAAATTAGCAGTAATTGTGAAAGCGGTGAGCATTGCACCAGTTATTAAAGATAAAATTTTTCGCATAATAAATTCCTTTCTGTTAAAGTTAATTGATGAATGCAAATTTTTTATATTTTGAGACGACTATATCACGTTTTTAAAGATAAAGTCAATACAAAATTTTAATTATATTAAGATTACAGCACTTATTTTGTCGATGAAAAGTAAAGTACTGCTGCCATGCTTGTTTTCTATTATTGAGATTTTATTTATAATAAATAGAATTATAAGATACAAAGAGGTATTACTGAAGTGGCAAAAAAATTAAAACGAATGGAAGAGTGCTGCAATGAAAATTCGTACAGCAATATTGTGTAAAGCATTCTTAAAGTAGTGTCGACATAAAACAAAGTTTGACACATAATATATTAAAGAAAGTAGTTGAAATGCATATAATTTAACAGAGAAATGGTAAATACACATGGAAAGTTTTAAACAGTTAAAGTGAAATAATATTAGCGAAAAGATTGGCAAAGGTGTTTGAAGGCACGAGTGCTTTAAAATGCCTTATCACAAACTTTGGCACCTAGATCATGCAAAATTTTCTCAAATTAATATTGACATATCCTAAAATTTTTATATAATAAAGGCAGAATTCTGTCTATATTGTGTAAACTTATTTGATGAAAGGATAGATGCGTGTGAAACATCCCCGATGCCTCCGGTGCAACAAATTGATTGAAGCATGCTGCCTTAGATTTACTGTAAACTCAATTATCTCATACATTCCGCGTCCTCCGTAGCTGACATCTTCATACATAAATATTTAGCAAATTTTTTTAAATTACTATTGACATAAAACAAAATTTATTTAATAATATAATAAATAATACATTTATATTACATAAAATTCATCAAAGGAAGGCAGGTATAAATACCCACCCGTGCAAAACAACAAGTTTACAATTTTACAAAAAAATAAAAGCGAATGGAAGTGCATATTTATGAAAATTTTAAAATACCTGTTACTAAACATCACCCTGCTTGCAATGCTACGAGCCACCGTAGCCACCGCAGTGAGCGATTTCCCAAATTGGACAGGAAGTAAACTCTACCCCTACCACGAAAAGGTAACACTGGAGTTACAAATTATCGACGGCGATACGAATCAGAAAATGGGAGAGTTACTACGCAATGAGGTCTGGATATTTACATGGTGGAACTACGGAGACCCACGCGGTACGGGACACGAAGGCTGGCAGCTACCTACCGACTGCTCGAGTACGCTAGAGTTACTCTCAGATACCGGAGTAACCTACAATATTTTGTATGTACCAAAATATAGCGGTTACACGTATTCGTACCTCACTTACGACCCGTCGATACGCACATTAAAATCGTACACTAACATAACACAGAATAGGAACATATCGCTGAAAACCAACTCAGAACGTGCAGTACTCAAAACTCTTATCACGGACCTACATTGCAGCATCATTGATGAAGACTACTTGGAAGAACAAATGAATACTGAACTGACCAACCCGAGCGCAGATGTCGGGTGTCTCATTACCACCTGGAAGGTGAAGGAAAATGCTGAGATACCTGAGTGGGTAGATGTAGAGCTTAAACTTGCAACAACGCACCAACTACCAGAGCCTATGATTGAACGGGCACACGTCTTTACGATAGACTCGCACCAGCCGCCGTTACCGGTGCCAAACAAGGCGACGAAGGCAGTGCAAACCACTATGGAACCGGAAGGTGAGGACGTGGTAACGGTCGATGGTAAACACCCAGTGACTGGTAAACAAGAAACAGCCATTCACGGCTGGGTAATACCAAACCAATTCAATTTCAACGATGTGATAGCAACCGTAATACCGTTTTCTACAGATGGTTGCGAAATAGATTTTGTCGGCCGGGGATTCGAAACGGCTCATAGTAAAACCAGAATGGTGACTCAGGTGCGGAGCGGGTGGAGCTTACGAAACTGTTGTACCATGAGACGTCCGCTCTCGGGAGTGCGCCTTGGGCCAACCATGCGAGAAACCTATTCAGCTTTGCTCAGAACCGCTGGTGCACAAGAGCCGATAACCGAATATGTGCTGACGATGCGAAAGTTATACTCTCTTCAAGCCGACACTTAAATTAGCAGCAAGGGAGTTTGAATATAATGGATGACCACGAGGTGTAACCGGACGTGACATTCGCAGAGACAGCAAATTGACTTGCGAAAAATGCACCAATAGACTTAGCTAGATCTGTGACGCTATTCAGATGTACTTTTGCTATGCCAAGTAAAATTAGTTGCCATTTTCCTAGATGGATAGGCGCGCGTGGGCTACGGTTTGTAGCCTACGCTTTGCTCAGGAAAGATTTATATTTATTGCCAGGCATTACATGTATAGTGGATTGACAAGTTTTGAGCAATTAATCGCTACAACTTGATTACAGCAAACCTGCTTGGTGAAAAAAAAGGTGAAACATAGCCGGTGTTACTCAAATGCGCCGGCGTTGAGCGGGCGGTGGAGAGAATCATAAGCGATTTTGCTAATTTTTGTGTTAAATTTTAAAAATAAACTTTTTGTGATATAATTATATTTAAATAGATTAATAGGATGGCAAAATATGATAGAGCAAAAATTAGAAGAAATTTTGTTGGAAGTGCAAAAGCCGGGTAGGTATATAGGCGGTGAGTTGAATAGCATAGTAAAAGATAAAAAGAATATAGAGGTGCGTTTTGCATTTTGCTTTCCGGATGTATACGAAGTGGGGATGTCGCACATAGGCATGAAGATACTTTATAGTTTATTTAACACAAAGCCTTATATTTGGTGCGAAAGGGTGTTTGCTCCTTGGATAGACATGGAACAAAAGATGCGAGAACGAAACATTTCTCTGTTTGCTCTTGAGAGTGGGGATAGCGTTTGCGATTTTGATTTTATAGGATTTACAATTCAATACGAATTGTGCTATACCAATTTATTGAATATGCTAGATCTCGCGGGTATACCGATAAGGTCGCGCGATAGAACTGGGCTGAGGCAGATTGTTGTTGCAGGAGGACCTTGCACCTATAATCCCGAACCTCTCGCAGATTTTATCGATATATTTTTTGTTGGAGAAGGGGAGGAATCAGGATTAGAGGTCATAGAACTTTACCGAGAATTTAAAAAACAAAATAAAAAGAGAGAGGAATTTTTACTAGCGGCATCGCAAATAAGCGGCATATATGTGCCATCTCTCTATGAAATTTTCTATAATGAAAATGGGGAAATATCAGCCTGCATTCCCAAAGGTGACGCCCCTCGAAATATTAAAAAGAGGATTATCAACGATCTAAATCATGCCTATTATCCCGAAAATTTTGTTGTCCCGATGATAGATATAGTTCATAATAGAGCTGTTGCAGAAATTTTTAGAGGTTGCATTCGCGGCTGTCGATTTTGCCAAGCAGGGTTTGTTTATCGGCCTGTTAGGGAAAAATTGCCTGAAGTTATAAATAAACAATGTCAAAATCTTTGTAGTAGCACAGGATATGATGAGATTTCCCTTTCTTCTTTGAGCTCAAGCGATTACACTAAAATAGAGCCTTTATTAGATATTTTAACCAAGTGGGCTCAAAGTGAAAATGTGGGCATATCCATGCCGTCTTTGCGTGTGGATGGCTTCTCTAACAGATTTATGGAAAAGCTGAAAGTTGTGAAGAAATGCGGCCTAACTTTTGCCCCGGAAGCTGGAACACAACGCTTGAGAGATGCCATAAATAAAAACGTTAGCGAGCAGGAATTGCTAAAAACATGCAACACTGCGTTTTCTGGCGGGTGGTCCTTAGTTAAGCTTTATTTTATGATCGGGTTGCCAACTGAATCAAAGAGCGATATCGAAGGCATAGCTGATCTTGCGCAAAAAGTAGTTGACGCTTATTATTCAAATTCCAATAGGCAAAAGAGTAGGGCCGTGCGGGTCACTGTGAGTGTGTCTTGTTTTATACCAAAACCGTTCACGCCATTTCAGTGGGAAGCACAAAATTCTATAGATCAATTAGAACAAAAGCAAAAGTGGTTGCGAGACGCGATTAAAAGTAAAAGCAGAAATATAAAATTTAATTGGCATGATGCAAAAACAAGTTTTTTAGAGGGCGTTTTCTCAGGAGGGGATAGAAAGCTTTGTGAAGTTTTAGAAAAAGCCCAGCAAAGCGGCTGCCGATTCGATGGCTGGTCAGAGCATTTTAATTTTTCAAAATGGATGGATATTTTTAATCAATGTGCAGTTGATCCAAATTTTTACAATACCCGCCGCAGAGATTTTTATGAAATTTTGCCTTGGGAGCACATAGACGGTGGTATAAAGAGGTCTTTTTTTAGACAAGAATGCGAACGCGCTTATAAAAGCGAAACGACGGTTAACTGTAGAGAAGCTTGCTCTGCGTGCGGAGCTGCCGTTTTTGGTGGAGGCATATGCCATGGAGACTGTTAGAGTTTGGTTTAGAAAGAGGGGGAAGGTAAAATTTATTTCGCATTTGGATGTCCAGAGATGCGTTTTGCGCGCGGTAAAATGTACTAAAATTCCAGTTTGGTATACCCAAGGGTTTAATCCTCATGTATTTATCACTTTTGCACTCCCGCTTCCTTTAGGAGTGGAGGGAGAGCGAGAATCTTTTGATATTAAGCTTTTGGAGCCGCAAAATTTGGAATCTATTGCTAATGCCATGAACCGTTGGTTGCCGAAAGGATTGGAAATAAGCTCTGTGGGCAACCCGATGATGAGTCCTAATTTGGTACGATATGCGTGTTTTAGTATTAAAATTTTTCCGCAAAAGACAGAGCAATGCCCTAATTTAAATGAACTGCAAAAATCGATTGAAGACGTTTTTTCTCACCCTAATTTAATGGTGGAAAAAGAAACAAAATCTGGAAATAAGCAGATCGACCTAAAAAAGGAAATAAAAAGTCACAGCTTTATTCACTGCAAAGAATTTTCGAAATTAACGGCAATAATGCCGGCGGGAAATGAAAGAAACATAAGCCCAAATCTCTTGATAAAGGCGCTAAAAAAATTTTTTTTCTTCCCTTTTTCTTATAGCATTGTGAGAACAGGCCTATTTACGGAGAAAATGGAGGCTTTCTATTGAAGATTTGCTAATATAAATGCTTGAAAAGTTTTTATTTATACGTTATACTAAATAAAATATGGGATTTAATAATGATGTTATATTTTAAAAATTATTAATTGTTTCCGTGAATTTTTATATCAAATTTCATGAAACTTATATTTAGGAGGATAAAAATGGATGCACTAAGGTTGATCTCAGAAAGTTCTATAAAAAAAGAGTTACCTGAATTTAATATAGGTGATACCGTTAGGGTAAGTGTGAGTATTAAAGAAGGGGAAAAAGAAAGGGTTCAGGTATTTGAAGGTACGGTCATTGCTAAAAAAGGCAGCGGTATTTCTCGCACGTTTACTGTTCGTCGCGTTTCTTATGGTGTGGGAGTTGAGAGGGTTTTTCCGATTCACTCGCCTCATATTGGTGAGGTAAAAGTCGTGAGAAGAGGGCGTGTGAGAAGGGCTAAGCTTTATTTTCTGCGCGATAGAGTCGGTAAAGCGGCGAAAGTTAAAGAAAAAATCGGTTAAAAATAGCATCACATATTTTTGTGTGTAGAGGTTTTTTAATTGATAAAATTCGTCTAAAACATGGAGGGGGTAAACATGGAAGAATTAGAGGAACAAGAGGAATATATTGATAAGGATAAAAAACGTGCTCGCGTTTTGTGTGATATATATGAATTCATAGAATCAGGTGTAACGGCGCTTGTATTTGTTGCGATATTATTTACTTTTGTTTTTAGATCTGTTAACGTAGATGGGACGTCTATGTTGCCCACTTTAGAGAATAAAGACAAGTTGATTTTAACTAATTATCTATTTTCCTCTCCACAGCGGGGTGATATAGTCGTGGTTACCGGCACTAAAGTGAAAAATGGGGAACCAATAATAAAGCGCGTTATTGCAACAGCAGGACAAACAATTAAAATAGATTATTACCGCGGTGAAGTTTTTGTAAATGGGCAAAAACAGATAGAGCTGTTCATAAAAGATTTAACACACAATCAAGGTGATTTTTTAAGAAATAACCAAGAATACACGGTCCCTGAAGATCACTTATTTGTAATGGGGGATAATCGCGACCATTCCAGCGATAGTCGTTGGCGCTCAATTGGAGCAGTTCATGTAAATCAAGTACTGGGTAGGGCTAGGTTACGCATATGGCCATTAAATCAAATTACGTTTTTTAATTGAGTAATACTTAATAATTTAATATTTTAAAACAACTCAATAAAGATAGAAGAGCTGTGTGGTTATTTATGGATATAATTCACCCAATACAATGGTTTCCTGGGCATATGTCAAAAAGCAAAAGAAAAATTCATGATGATCTCAAATATGTGAATTTGTTAGTGGAAATTATTGACGCTAGAATTCCAATAAGTAGCCGCAGTCCCGCCTTTATGGGATCCATTCTCAAGCCTAGGCTCATGTTAATGAATAAATCAGATATTGCTGATCCTATTTTTACCACAGATTGGTTAGTATTTTTAAAAAAAGATAATATACAAGCCCTTGCAGTTGATTGTAAGTCAGGCAAAGGGCTTGATAAATTTATTCCTAAAGTGAATGAACTGTTAAGGAAAGAAATCGCTGTTTGGCAGAATAAAGGAATGGGCGGAAGGCGCATAAGAATTATGGTTGTTGGTGTTCCAAATGTTGGCAAATCTTCGTTTATCAACCGAATGGCTGATGGCAAAAGAGCAAAAGTGGAGAATAGGCCAGGTGTGACTAAAGAAAATCAGTGGTTTTTGGCAAAGAATAATATAGAAATATTGGATACACCAGGCATACTTAGCCCTAAGTTTGAAGACCAAAAAGTTGGAGAAAATCTTGCTTTTGTCGGTTCTATTAAAGATAAAATATTGGATATTGAAATTATTGCCAAGAAATTGCTTAAAAAGCTTTTGGATCTTTATCCTAATTTATTAAAAAAACGTTTCAATTTGAAAGAATACCATTTAAGCGATGAAACGGCAGATAATTTCGAGCAGAAAGAATTACGAATTGACCAAATTTTTCACTCGATTGGCCAAAAAAGAGGCATGATTCTCCCTGGGGGGAAAATTGATACCCACCGCACAGCTAACATGTTGCTTGATGAGTTTAGGAATGCGAAGTTAGGAAGAATAACTTTAGAGAGGTCCGCTGAGGCTAGTAAAGAAAGTGAATGATGAGTTTTCTTTATTTGGATTTTGCATAATTCAATTGAAAATATTTCAGAAAAACTATAAAAAGTGCCCTGATATCTTCATGTGCACCGTTGGCGAAATGTTGCACAAAAATAGCCGCTATCTGCCGTGATTGAGGCCTACTTTCACACAATTTTTGCTTTCGCATTTTGAATATTGTATATTTTCTCCCTTTTTTTATCATATGCCAATTCTTTTTACAATACTCTCATTTAATTTCCTCGCAAAAACAATAATTATTTTTTAATACCTAAATCAAAAAAGTATTGACAATTAAGTATTTATTGATGTAAAATAACTCTATGAATATATTATAATTAATTTAAAGGAGTTGCTTTTATGAAAATTAAAAACATTTTGGCGGTATCTTTACTCAGCGTTTCCACATTTTTATCGGTACCAAGTGCGCATGCTGTAATCACGCCGTTAACCGGCGGAGAACGCGAAGCTGTGGGAAATGCAAAATTAAATTATCAAGGTGAATATGTCGTTTTGTTGTTAGAAAGTTGCTTTGGCGAGCAGTATGCAGGAGAATTAGATTTATTAAATTTACCAGGTACCCGTATTGATGGCACAATCAAATAGCGAAACTGTAGTAAATATTGTTTTTAAGGCAGTTATTAACCCTGAAATAGCGCCAAAATTGCGTAGTGTATTTTTACAAAAATTGTTTGATTTAGATCCAGTTATTTGTGAAAAAGTTTGTTTATTAACTCCAGAAGATATCGCAAATTACGTTGGAAATTCTGTTATTACAGATTTTGGTGACGCTCTTTTTGCATTAAGAAGAAATTTGAGTGACAATTACGATAAACCAACCCAAGGGCAGCTTGAATATCAAGAGGATATGAAAGCAGAGGGAAAGCGTAAACAGCGCCGTGCTGAAGATCCTACAATCCTGGTATGTAAGGATCCAATGACTTTGTTGAAAGAAGTGAAATTTGCTGCATCGTTAACCCCTGGTACGGAATTTTAAAGCATAAAATTTAGAAAAAATTCTTCTTTTATCATAATTTTTAGTTTAATTATATGCCTCGTAAATACAGCTGGAGGAATTTTTCCATTGTGTTCCAATATAAAGACTCATCAGCAATGATTCCTCTAGTATGCTTAGCGTTTTCAACAATCAATTTTTCTTTTGGTACGTTTGCAGCCTCATAAACCTTTTCGACATGGCTCATTGGAACAAATGTGTCTTTTTCGCCATGAATAAATAACATGGGAGTTTTAGATTTTGCCACTTGCTTCACGAGATCGACCTCTTTTAAATTATATTGAGCTTTAAAGCTAGTCATCATCGACGCGAAATTTAAAAAAGGAAAACTCGGCAAGCCATATAGCTCTTTTAGTTGATATGAAAATTCTTCCCACAAACTAGAGTATCCGCTATCCTCGGCTATAGCTTTTACGTTATCAGGTAAATTTTCTCCGGAAGCTGCCATAACAGCGGCGCCTCCCATAGATTGCCCGTATAAAACTATCTGAGCAGCGCTATCTATTTCCAAAATTTTTTGAATCCAAGAAACAATATCTAAACGGTCATGCCATCCCATACCTAAATAATTTCCTTCACTTTTTCCAAAGCTGCGCAAATCTGGAATTAAGATATTAAAATTTATATTATAAAATTTTAAAGCTACTTTGGATAAAATAACGTTAACCCCAGCATATCCATGACATAATATGACCCATTTGTGATCAGATGCCTCGTTTTTCACGAAACTTGCATGTAATTTTAAATTATCGAAAGATGAAAGGTAAATTTCCTGTTTTTGCAAAATGCTATAGGCATCCATAATTTCAGAAGTTTTTGCTTCGTCATAATCTTCGCTGAGATTATGATTAGCATTAAATATTTTTGATTTATCTGTTTTGGAATTTATCGCTAAGTTATAAAAATAGTTTCCGATAAGTATTCCAAATATGAAAATTATAAATAAAAAAACAGATGAGATAATAATTATCTTTTTTTCATACAAATTCCTCTTTAATATATGCTTTTTATTTAAATTATAAGCAAATTATGCATGAATTTCAAGTTTTATAAATTTAGCAAAGTGTAATTAAAGTGCCTTTATTGTAAAATAAAATTTATAAAAATAAGAAGCTTTAAACTTTAAATAAGATTTTGTATTAAAGAGAAATTTATATCAGTATATGATTAATTAATGTTTGCAGCTGCTATTTCATTGCCTACTGCGGTTTAAATTAAGAGGGAAATTTGGGCAGCAAGGCGGTTTGTGCTCTCGCTGCCCATTTTCTGTCAATTGTATGCGCCGTATCTTGTTAACCCATTTTCACCTAAAGGTTGCGTGCAGCTGAGTCCTATAAATTTGCCGTCTTTCTGCCATAAAGTGCCTTTTACAAATTCATATTTTTCTTCATCCCAAGTAACCCAATCATCTAGCAATAGTCCACCGGTATCTCCACTATTTGGATTTAGGCACCAATGCGTGTGACTTAATTGTTTATTGATTATTAGGTCCTTTATGTACTGCATCCAGGGGGAGTTTTCTTCAATCATTCTACCGCCCCATTCCCCAATAAACACCGGAGCTATATTTTCTTCGTGGATATATAACCACGTTGGCAGCCAGTACTCGTTGAGTATAGAGTCGTAAGTAAATCCGCTATGGAACCATGGCTGAGGTGAAACTGCAGGGCCGTAGTCGTGTGTGCTGTATAGTAATTTATTTTGAAATTCCCCTAAATTTATTGGAAAATGCTTAACGCCCCTCAAATTGGCTCCCCACCATGAAGAGTAGTAATCTTCTGGGTTTGAAGAGCTGGAGTTTCTGTTAGAACCAATATCTTTGGGAAATGTTTCGACACCTTCTATAACTACTAACACATTTGGGTTTGCAGCTAAGACTCGTCGGGCTGCCTCCTCAGCGACGGCTTTCCAATTATCAGGATCTGCGACGTCGTCGTGCCATTTTGCATGTGATACGTCATATGCTTTGCCGTGAGGTTCGTTTTTTAGGTCATAGGCAACAATGGTATCGTCATCAGCATATCTGCCCGCTAGGTAGGCGAGTGCCGAGTAATAGTCATTTGTTGTTATGGCATCTGTATACCACACAGGGTGCATATGCCCCATATTCTCTGCAGCTGCGTGGTGTATATCAAGCAGCACTTTTAGACCGCTTTGGCTACAAAGGTCAAGAAAAATTTCAAATATGTCCAAGCTGGTCTTACCTATTAGGTTCGGATTTGTGTAAAGATTGACTGCTCCTGGGTAGGAATTTAAACCAGATTGCCACTCTTTTATCAATTCCACAGAAATCGGAACCCGAATGATATTAAACCCTTTATCAGCGATACTGCTTACTGTTTGCTCCAGATTGACGGACCACAAACCGTGAAGAACACGCTCCGTGGCGTTAAATCCGAACCAGTTCAAGCCGGTTAGTCTCACAGGATTGCCATAAGCATCCACGATTTTGTTGCCGTGTGTGAATAGCCAATCTGTATCAAAACAGCTTGAAACGGGGCTAAACTCTTCTTCGATATCGGGGAGATCTACCGACTTCCCTGAGATTCCACTGTAGGTGTCGTCTATCGCATCGAATGATTCAGTCGATCGTGGAGCGAAGCTGAAATTCGCGACTGTTAGTGCCGCTGACACAGCTCCCGGCGGTGAGACTGCGGGAACTTCGGGTAGTCTGGTAGCGTTGCTCCTGTTAGCTATTGCCACCGCCGATGATACAGCTTCAGGACGTGGCGCGGGTGGCTCAGCGAATGGTGTTACTGTTATTTCTTTTTCTGTTACGTTCGGGCAACCATTAAATGACAACGTGATGCCGAACGTTACAGATTTACCACTCTCAATCGTTCCATTATAAGGTAAATTGCGTATTGTTAAACTATCTGGTGATGGAGTAACGTCACAGCACCAATGACCTTCAACTGTCCCTTGCTCCACTGGCACTGCAATTACCCAATTTGTGATGCCGGCTTGTGAGGTATTTGTTACGGTTATATCCAACTGTACGAAGCTACGACCATCCTGTGGCCAACTGCTTTTTGTCGAAAGTATGTAATCAAGTTGGTTGTCCGCTTTCGCGAACAGTAAATATGAGTTTTGGGATAAACATGTAACAGCAAACATAAACATTAAAAGTAAAGATAGTATATTGCGCTTTTGTTTGATCATAAGTTAAAACCCTTCCTTCGTTTTTAATTTGAAAATGTAAATTAGTAAATTTTCTCTAAATAATTTAAAAAATATTACCAATTTAGTACTATATTTATATTATTATATAGATTATAAATATTGTCAATACCTTTTTGTATATTTATATAAAAATTCTTTGATTCTATGAGAGAATTTTTACAAGTAAATTATCCTGCATAGCCGAGCAAATTGAGTATTTAGGCTTAAAATGCCAAACGCTTTTGCGTTTATACTGCTAAGATTTTATTAGACTTAATTTTTAAAATAGCAATTTAAGTGCAGGGCATATCCACAACAGCACCATTGGTTATTGTTACCATACAAGGATTTTCTTCACCGCTTGCACCAATTGTGGTTATTCCAGTAGTATTTGTGTGTCCTCCAGAGAATATTATTTCCCCTGGATAAACTGTGTATATTCCATGAGCGTTTGTCCCTCCAACAGCTAGCACACTTCCGCCTTCAATTTTTACTTTGCAAGGGGCGTCTTCAGATCCAATTCCAAAACCGCCGAAAGTGCCACCAAAAGCGCGCAAAGTGCCGCCTTTAATAGAAACTATACCTAGTTTGGGATTTTCTGCATCACCAATACTGTCTATACCTGAGCTAGTACCTGTGCCATATGCTTTTAGTACGCCTTCTGATAAAACAAGAGGGGAGGTGTCGCTTACACATATACCGGGACCGCCTGCAGGGCCTCCTTTCGCTGTTACTGTACCAGATTTAATATGTATAAACGCTCTTTTTTTATCTGGTTTAGGTAGAATACTACCTGAAATACCTGCACATGAACCACCTCCTTCAGCTTTAACTGTCCCGCCATTTATGATTACTTCTCCACCGAAAAATCTGCGATTAAATTGGCCGATTCCCGGGCCTTGCTCTCCACCAAATGCTTTTATGTATCCGCTGTGAATATGTATGCTTCCACTATTTTTGTTGAAAGATGCGCCTATCCCTGCGCCCGCTGCATTTCCTCTTGCTTTTAGCGATGCTCCCGGGCTTCCGGCATTAAAGATCAGGCAAGAGTTTTCGCCAACTTCTATCCCTGCCTGATTATACCCGCTATAGAAGCGATTTTCGTCGTATAAATTCAAGCTAACAGTAGAATTTTTTCCGATTTTAAAAGCGCAAGCTCCTGGTATTTCGGATACATCTATTGTCACGCTGTTAAAAGCAATGGAGACGTGCGCGTTGTCTGCGATAGAAATTATGCTGCCTTCTTTTGGCACAATTGGAGATAAATTTTCGAAAATCACCATTGCACCGTCAAAAAGTATTAATGTTTTATTAGCTTCGTTATAGAAACAAAGATCAGGAGTTTCTGTTGTTATTACAAAATCTCCAAGACAAGATTCAACCTCATTATTATATGCATTAACATGGCTTACCGGCAAGCAAATTTGCGACAGTATTATAGCCAGGTTGACAATAAATATTTTTTTAAAAAGATTAAATTTAGCCAATTTTTCCATTTTTATCTTCTCCTTTTAATTTATTGTGATAATCATAAAAGGCGGTTAATTTTTCCCTGGTAGAAAGCTATGCAGAAATAATTTACTTGTAATACATTAATATTAACATAAAAATAGATTTTTGTCAACATAAAAATAGTAAAAATTAATAAATTTTACTATAATGATGTGCTTTTACAGGGCGAATGGGTGAGCGCATATCTGAAGTATTTGTTAAAAATTGAGATGTAGCTACCCGTTATCTTGGTTGATATGGCAGTTGTAATTTACGGCAATTATAATGATAAATTCTCAAAATTGATTAAAAACAACGACGTAATTTAAAAAGAATTTAGTAATTCAAAGCGAAAAGCTTTGACTATTTTCAATTTCTCTGATAGAATAAAGGTAAGGAAGATGTGATCATGGGAATTTTAACAGTTGTAACATCGGGAAAAGGTGGAGTAGGAAAGTCTACTGTGGCGGTAGGGTTGGCCGCGGCTTTATCGAATAGAGGAAAAAAGGTACTTCTAATAGATGCAGATGCAGGCTTGAGGTCTTTAGATTTTCTTCTTGGATTAAGCAATAAAGTAGTTTATGATATAGCGGATATAATAAGTGGTAATTGTGATATCGTAAACGCGATTTATCCTTCACTGTATCACAAAAATCTTTTTCTCTTGCCTGCTCCTGCCGATATTAAACATAAACTCGGAGTAGGGGTAATGAAGCAACTTGTATCTCTTCTTTCGCGTTATTATCACTATATATTTATAGACTGTCCTGCTGGAATTTCTCATGGTTTTGAGGCAGCGATGTCAGGAGCTGAAAAGGCTGTGGTTGTCTCCACTTTGGATCCTATTTGTTTAAAAGATGCCAATATAGTTATGAGAAAACTTCAGGAATATAAGAATTTTGAAACTAAGTTGGTGATAAACAAATTTTCAAAAAAGATATTCAGAAAAATTAAGGCTTATAAAGATCTTGATGAAGTAATAGACACAGCAAGTATACAGCTTTTAGGCATAGTCCCGGAGGATTATCAACTGTTAATTGCAGCTGCTAATGGGACGATATATCCCGGTAAACGGGTTACCTTAGCTTTTGATCGTATCGCTTCACGTTTTTTAGGAGAGAAAAATTTTCTTTAATTTTTGTTATATGCTTTAATTAAAAATATAAGTTTAAAGTAAAATTCTATATCCAATTAATGGAGGGGAATTAATAAAATGAATATAGCACTTATAGCGCATGATACTAAAAAAGAATTAATGGTTCAATTTTGCATTGCTTATTGTGGAATTTTGAGCAATCATGAATTGAGTGCTACCGAAATGACGGCAAAATTGGTTGCGGAATCGACGGGCTTGCAAATTATTAAATTTCTAGGTGGAAAACAAGGTGGTAGCCAGCAAATTGCTGCAAGAATCGCCTGCGACGAAATTGATCTGCTTTTATTTTTCCGCGACGCACTCAGTGCAAAAACAAACGAAGTGAATGACATAAATTTGATTAGAATTTGCGATATACATAATATCCCTATTGCCACAAACATCGCCACAGCAGAGGTTATGATCCATGGTCTTTCAAGAGGTGATCTTGACTGGAGAAATAATATGAAAGTGAGACGTTAAATATAATTTTATAATTGTAACGATCTCTGTATTTTCGATTTTTGTTTAAATTAAGCTAAAATGCAAGCCTTAATCATATGCAATAACTTTGATGACCGGTGATGAGGAGCTAAATTTTGGCTATTGTGGCAACATTTTTGCAATATTACCATCCTTGAAAACATTTTTAGTATAGATCTTCCAATTTGTCAATTTTTGGTAGTAATATCTAAAAATGGTAAGGAAGATTATATTTTATTAGCAGGAGAGAATTGAGGTTGAACCTATGAAACCTATTATAAAAGCTGCGAAGGGAACGAGGGATATTCTTCCAGAAGAGAGTTGCAAATGGCAATTTTTAGAAAATCTCCTCAGCTCTGAAGCGGCGATTTTTGGTTTTTCGCAAATCAGGACTCCTGTGTTTGAGCACACGGAGTTATTTTTGCGTTCTGTTGGGGAAACATCGGATGTGGTTCAAAAGGAAATGTATACTTTTACGGATAAAGGCGGAAGATCGATAACTTTGCGGCCAGAGGGAACAGCGGGTAAGGTTAGGGCATTGATCGAACACGCGCTTTATAATCGAGGTTTTCCGATAAAGCTTTATTATTTTGATTCATGTTATAGATATGAAAAACCGCAAGCTGGTCGATTTAGAGAATTTTACCAATTTGGTGCAGAAATTTATGGTTCTGCCTCGCCAATTGCTGATGCGGAATTAATTTACATGCTATGCTCTATATTTAGCAGATTGCGAATCGAAAGACTATCGCTGGAAATCAACTCGATAGGATGCCAGGAATGTCGCTCTGAGTATCACAAAGCGCTTTATGACTATTTTGATAAACAAAAAATGCATTTATGTGATACTTGTCTAAACAGGCTTGAACGAAATCCCATGAGGATTTTAGATTGTAAAAATCCTAACTGCAATGGGTTGATTGAAAATGCACCTATTATATTAAATTTCATCTGCAAGCCTTGTGAAGACCACTTCAAGCAAGTGAAAAATTATCTTGAAATAGCAAATATTGCATATACCGTAAACCCCAAAATTGTTAGAGGGCTTGATTATTATACACGCACGGTATTTGAGTTTAAATTTGAGGACATGTGTTCTAAAAATACGGTGTGTGGCGGAGGAAGGTACGATAAATTGCTGGAAGAGCTTGGCACAGCACCAACTCCTGCACTGGGATTTGGAATGGGAATAGAACGCCTTCTCATGCTGTTAGAAAATCAAGGTATAAAGTTGCCAAGTTTAGAGGCTTGCGATCTGTATATAGCGACAATTGGAGAAAATTCGCGAATTTTAGCCTTAAATTTAGCTAAAATTGCACGAGAAGCCTCCATCAAAACGGAATATGATTTAGTGGAGCGCAGTTTAAAAGCACAAATGAAATACGCTGATAAAATAGGGGCAAAGTTGGTTTTGGTGCTCGGTGATGAAGAATTAGAAAAAAAACAGGCGAGTTTGAAAAATATGAAAACAGGGGAGCTCAGCCCTATCCATTTGGACGACGAATTTTTTGTTGATTTATTAAAAATTCAAACGAAAATTTAGCAAAAAACACGCTGTAAAATTAATTAGCCGTCAAGTGTTTTGTTTTGAAAAATTTGTACAAATTTTATGCGAGATTTTAGGCGCAAAGCTAAGCTGAAACTCGTGGCGTTTAGTGCAATGACTTTTGCCGGCGGCATTGGTATCCCAGGTGCCTTCGCAAAACCTATGTGATTTCAAAAAGTTTGCTGGTGATGGACTTTGTCCGCGGCTTTTTTTTTTTGTGAGATTTCACGCCAACGGTGTGCATGGAAATATTTGGAAATTTGTTTGAAATTTTCTCATTTGGGGTTGAGTTGTGCTGAGTTTTTTAGGTGATAAATTCCCCCTTCACTAATAGGGAAAAATGAGGGAAATTTTGCTCTTTAGAGGGCAAGGTTTTTGCAAAAACTTTCATGAACTTTACTGGGGATTTTTGTTCAACTTTTAGGTGCTGTCGTTTTGAGGTGTGGCAGGTGAGGTTGAGGTTTTAAGTGTGAATTTCTCTCTTCTTTGGTTAATTTCGTGCGATATGAACGTATTATTCGGTATATTAATAGACAAACTTTGGTTCATATCGACATTTATTTGAGAAAATTTGGCTTTCTGTTCAGCCATTGAGGGGCGGCGGGAAGAGGTTGCGCTGAGTCTTTTAGATGATAAATTCCCCCTTCACTAATAGGGGAAAATGAGGGAAATTTTGCTCTTTAGAGGGCAAGGGTTTTGCAAAAACTTTCACGAACTTTATCTGAAATTTTTGTTCAAATTTTAGATGAAGTCGTTTTGAGGTGTGGCAGATGGGGTTGGGCTTTTAAGTGTGAATACCTTTCTTTTGCGGTTAATTTAGTGCAATATAGACATGTTATTCTGTATATTAATGGACAAACTTTGGTTTATATCAACATTTATTTGAGAAAATTTGGCTTGTTATTCAGCCATTGAAGGGCGGCGGGAAGAGGTTGCTTTCGGCAGAAGATCGTGTAATATTCGCCTTTGAGAGAGTCTTTTTTTTAATTTTGCAACAATTTGAAGCAGCTTTTTTCAACCAAGATATTTTCACAATGTACATTTAAACATGCCCTCTTTGTGAGTCTATTTTATATAGTTTAGCTATGTTTCAACTTGTATTATATGTGAAACTTTAGTTTATAGTAACATTTTTTGAGGGTACTATACTGAATATTGTTCTATAAAATTGCATTTTAGCACCTTCTTTTATTTTTTTTAAGATACTGTGAAGTTGTAAATATGGCTTTCTTTGTGAGATTTTACGCCAACGTTGTGTGTGGAAATATTCTCATTTGGGGTTGAGTTGTGCTGAGTTTTTTAGGTGATAAATTCCCCCTTCACTAATAGGGGAAAATGAGGGAAATTTTGCTCTCTAGAGAGCAAGGGTTTTGCAAAAACTTTCACGAACTTTGCTGGAGATTTTTGTTTAAGTTTTAGGTGTAGAGCAGAGCTGAAACTTGTGGCGTTTAGTGCAATGACTTTTGCCGGCGGCATTGGTATCCCAGGTGCCTTCGCAAAACCTGTATGGTTTCAAAAAGTTTGCTGGTGATTGACCTTGTCCGCGGCTTTTTTTGTGAGATTTCACTGTAATCTTTTTTGAAGTACTATTAAAAAGGAAAAATCTGAAGTTTTTAACGCATCGTAGATAAGCAGCAATTGATTATTTAAGGAACAATACTTCAACGCCTCTTCTTCCCACTTCGTAGCATTCACCCTCAGTATTACAATAAATATCCACAAGTACGCGCCCATCCATCAAAGCCCCACCTGTATCGGTTGCGGTGTAATATCCGTCGAATTTCGATGCCCCATGGACCTTAAGATAAACAACAGTGCCATATGGTATCACACTTGGATTTACTGCTATTTGGCCGCGTGCGGGGATTGTACCAGTCGCGGTACGCGGGTTTGGATCGTCGCTATAATACGCTGTGGCATCGCCGGTTAACTTTTTAGTATATGTGACTTCTTTACCATTTTTATCGGTAAATGTGTTTGGCGCAGCTGTGGTGACGGCTGCTTTATCAAGTGCTTGAGGAATAGCTGGCTTCGGCGGAGGAGGAGGCGATGGCTGTGGTTTAGGGGTTGGCTTTTTTGTTCCAATTAAAATTATCTGCTCTAAAGCTGGTTTTATAGTTTGTCTCGATTTTTCTTTTGTTTCTGTGAGTTCTCCGTTTAGAAATTTTTTCTCTACGGTAACGTTAAAAGTGCCATTAGCCCCCGGTTGAGCCACTTTGGTCTTGCCTAACAGCAATTCGTTTGATTCTCGACGAACGACGCTGAAGGGTAAAACTTTTTCGTTAGTTTCTTCTTCGAAGGTAACTCTATCAATTGTTATTTCCAAGCCGTTTGTTATCGCTTCGTCAAAATTTGGTGTGCATGTGTCATGCTCGTTTAAGTGGATATCTAAATGAGTGAGAGCAGTTCCCACTGTACCTTCAGGTACAACTGCTTCCGTTTTGACGCCGCCGTTAATCACTACTATGGGAATCATGTGTTGAATTGTTATGGGTGTATCTTGTCTGAATTTAGCTATGAGCGGAGGTTCGATTTTATCATACTGTGTGACTACGATACCATTTTGAGCCAGTGCATCTTCTACGCTGGCATCAGCATCTAAAATTTTACTTGGCAATACTTCTTCGTTTACTTTAACTGTTCGTGCTCGATTAATTGTCATTTCGACTAAGTATGAGGTATCACCATCAACTGTTACCGTATCGTCCGGCGATAGAATAATTCCGTGCTCAGTTAGAATATCGGCAAATTCCCTGAAATTAGTTTTAAAGTAGAGGCGACCATTTTCGTCTTTGATTATGACTGTGCGTTCAGGTGATAGAGAATTTACATTTAATGTGAGTAAAGCTGCTGCAATTAGTATCAAAATTGTAATTTTTTGAATTTGTTTAGTAACTTGCTTTTTCAGATTTTCTTTCCAAAACATAAACTTTTCTCCTTGCTTTGGCTTTATTTTGAATAGATAATAAATTTACTTCTATAAAATTATTATATCTATATTTCACATGGAAGTCAAATATGTCTCTGGAGTATTGTTGTGTATTTTGCATAATGTATTTTATATTGATTTTTGTTTTTAAAATTTTTAATTCTCTTATTAACATTATTTTTTATTTTTACATCAATTTTATGAACAAATTGTTAATAAATATCAGCAATTTGTAAAAATTTAAATAGTTGCAAAATAATTACAATTTGTAATTATTTTCACCTTAGTTCAAGGTCAAAAGATTTTTAAAAAAAGGCTTGACATTTTTTTGAGTATATATTATAGTAAATAGTGTAGGAAATAATTAAATTAAATAGTATTTTAAGAAATTTTTCTTACACTTAAAAAGCTTGCGAATGTTTTTTTAAAACTTCATTTCATTTAATCTCCTTTCTTTATAAAAGTGTTGCAGCTGCTTTAAAAGCAGCACTGCTTCACTTTTTTAATATGACTTTTTAAGTTTATTTGTAAAACTATGAAAAGCTAATTAATAAAAAGTGGAGGAAAATTAATTTATTTCACATTTTTAATAATCACAAAATTTTTTTGTGTATTTAGTGAATTATAAAGCCTTACTTTTTTTGTAATTTATGTATTCATCGTAGCTACAAGCGCGATCTAATACGCTATCATCCATAATTTCTATTATTCTGGTGGCTATAGTTTCTATAAATTCGTGATCGTGCGACGAAAAAAGAATGTTACCCTTAAATGCTGCTAACCCTTTGTTTACAGCGGTTATCGACTCAAGATCCAGGTGATTAGTCGGCTGGTCTAGCACTAAAACATTCGAGCCAAAAAGCATCATTCTTGAAAACATGCATCTAACTTTCTCGCCGCCGGAGAGAACTTTAACCTGCTTAAAAATATCATCTCCTGAAAACAGCATGCGCCCCAAAAAACCGCGAAGATAAGTCTCAGAGATATCTTTAGAATACTGCCTCATCCAATCTAGTATGTTTAATTCGCTATTTTCGAAGTAACTTGTGTTATCTTTCGGAAAGTAGGACCGGCTTGTGCTGACACCCCATTTATATGTCCCTTCATCTGGTTCGAGTTCACCCAACAAAATTTTGAATAAAGTGGTAATTGCTATTTCGTTTTCGCCTATAAAAGCAACTTTTTCGCCTTTGTTCAGTGTGAAACTTAATTTATTCAAAACTTTTTTACCATTTATTGCCTTACTTATAGAGTCCACTGAGAGTATATCTTTGCCTGCTTCGCGATCCATGTTAAACCCTATGAATGGATATTTTCTGCTTGAAGCGGGCATTTCGTCGATCGTTAATTTTTCGAGCAAGCGCTTTCTTGACGTTGCCTGTTTGGATTTAGATTTGTTTGCAGAAAATCGCTCGATGAAAGCCTTCAATTCTTTAGCTTTTTCTTCGTTCTTTTTATTCTGCTGCTTTATCATCTTTTGAATCAATTGGCTGGATTCATACCAAAACTCGTAATTGCCAACATACATTTTAATTTTTGCGTAATCTATATCGACAATATGCGTGCAAACCTGGTTCAAAAAGTGCCTATCGTGAGAAACTACAATAACAGTACCCAAATAATCAGTTAGAAAATCCTCTAGCCAATTTATGGCGTCAATATCTAAATGGTTCGTCGGCTCGTCCATCAATATAATATCTGGTGAACCGAATAGTGCCTGTGCTAACAGCACTTTAACCCGCTCATTGCCAGAGAGGCTTGCCATGGAAGCTGACATTAAACTTTCGTCCAAGCCAAGGCCTTGGATCAGCTTCGAGGCGTCAGATTCCGCTTCCCAGCCACCGAGTTCTGCAAATTCACCTTCAAGATCCGATGCCAAAATACCGTCTTCATCGCTAAAATCCGGTTTAGCATAGAGCTCTTCTTTCTGTTTCATGATGTCGTATAGCCGCTTGTTTCCCATTATTACCGTGTCCGTAACGCTGAATTTATCGAATGCATAATGATCTTGTTTTAACACAGACATTCTAACGGTTTTTGCAACGGTGACGTCCCCCGTGGTGGGTTCGAGTTCGCCGCAAAGAATTTTTAAGAACGTTGATTTTCCAGCGCCATTAGCGCCGATAACTCCATAGCAATTGCCGGGAATAAATTTGAGATCCACGTTTTTAAATAAATCGGTGCCACTAAAATTTAAACTTAAATTTGATACTGTTATCATTCATATATCCGCCTTTTAATAGATAATATATCTAAATTAATATCAATATTTTATTCAACTTTTTGTAAAAAATCACTTTTGTGAAAATATAAAGAGAACCAATTTATTAAAATTCTCTCTAAATATCTGTGCTTTTGTAAACTAAAAAATCTCTACATAATATATTATAACATATTTGAGATCGTTAATCCAAGTGATTTGTGAAAAATTGTAAAACAAATGCTGTCGCCATACCTATTTCCTAAGTATATATTGCTATATAATAAAATTTATAAAATAATATATTTATGTTAAATAAAAGGGATAAAATTGAAAAAGATATGCTACCTTAAAAAGGTGCTGCCGGTGCTCAAAGGCGGCGTTCGTTGCGCTAAGCTTTTCTAGAATTACTGTTGCTAAGTAACAGAGTAAACGCAGTGATTTATTATATAAATTTAAGCGCGCTAAAATGAAAGTTTGTGAAGAGATTTTCAGGAATGATGCATTCAAATAAGTGTTGACATACAATAAAATATATCTTACAATTGCATTTGTGTTATAATGTAATTAATTGAAAAAAAGGTGACTACACTGAATTAACTTACTAATTTATATCAAATTAATAAAAACAACAAATTTCACAAATCCACGAAAAATAAAAGCGAAGGGAAGTAAATCAACATGAAATTTTTAAAGCAACTGCTACTAATTACCATGCTATTGGGCTCCTGCACTTTACACGCTACCGCATTTCCATCCCCATGGACTAATGATTCTGAAGAATCTGTAGTGAAAACGCAAGCATCAGGTTTAAAACATTCGTACATACTGCCAAACAAATATGACCCTACTAAAATAACCTTAGTGGCCATACCCGTTCAGCCAGGCTACGAATTCTCATTTGTTGTACAGAAGTTTTATACCCGGTCTGAGGGGCATTCACGTCCACAACTGCCTAAGGTGGTGAGACTCCCTTGGAGCTTACGCAACACTGTAGAAATCAGCAAACCGATGTGGCCCGATGACTTGGACGATGGCGAAGTGACAATTCAATATGCAGTCGACTGCAGGCTAGCAAATATTGGTGGAACAACTACAAAATTCATATTAGGGCAGGAAATAATACATATTGAGGCAAATGAAGTACGATATCATAAACAGTTGAATTAATTTACTTTTTATTAAAATTGTTTAATGAAGTATATTGGAATAATATGGAAATTTTTATATGATTAAATTTAATATATTGTATGAATGAAATTAAAAACTTGCAAATAATATTTATATATTATATAGTTATATTATAATTATGAATTTTAAGGAGGGGGTATTTCAAATATGAAATTTAAGAAAGCGTTATTATTAAGTTTGGCATTTTTACCAATTTTCAACATGGCTGCTCTGCCATCTTCTGCTATTGTATTAAATGCTGATGCTATACCTCAAACGAGTGTACAAATACCCACTGACAAAATGAGCGTTGAATATTGGCTTAGGGACACAGTGGCTCAAGAGGAGGTAATGGGTTTTTTCTTTGCCAGCACTACTGAAGCTGCTGTTGCTATACTTACTAGCCAGGTTTCACCGATACCGGAATTTTTAGGCTGTAATACGGCTGAGGATCTTGAGAATGTTAAGGGCATGATTCGCCGTTGCCTTGTTAATGATTTTGAAGTTGGCGGAAGAATAGGAATCGTGATCAGAAGGTTACCAGATGATGAATTTAGTGTTGATGTTATAAAACCGGCTGCGAATAAACCGCATTTTTTAGATATTATACAAGAAAACTAGGAGATAAAATAATTAAAACGTAGCTTTTTGGTGAATTGAATAAAAAATATAATATCATAAACAGTTGAGTTAATGTTATTGAAATGAAAGCTTATCGAGTAATAAATTCGATAAGCTCTCGTCAGTTCTAGTGTTTTGTTTTTGCAATTAAATTTGCAGCTGTACTACCCCAAAACCATTATGTTCTTCACAGATCACAACGGCTATTCTAAAAGGAAAATTTTCTTCAGGAGCATTGAGGTATTGAAAAAACTTGGCATTTAACAAAGGTCTCAGTTTGCTAGGCTCAAATCCTAAACTTCTGAATTCACAGTGCACGTTCTTAAGTATCATATTGACGGAAGTTATTATAGCTTCCAGACTGTCAGTACCGTGTTTGTATATGGTAAAAGATGCAAGAATGCGGTGCTCCGGATGCGATAATGGTAAGTTAGGGTTGTTATTTGTCGCAAATGCAGGGGTACTCATGTGTATAGCTAAAAGTGAACAGCTTAATAGTGAAAATTTTTTTAATCGCATTTTTATTATAATCCTTTCTATGAAAACTTAACTAAATTATAGTATATATTTAGTGATTTGTAGCGCTAAATGAGAATTTGGATTCTGTGTGTTAAAAGAAAGCCGTGTTTAATCGTTAAATTTCTGCTTGATTTTTTGAAAATACAGTAGTAGAATAAAAATTGGCACTCGAAAAGGTTAGAGTGATAAACTATCATTATGTTTCTGCAAAACTGCTAGCTTTTGTTTTGTTGGTTTTGCGAATTCGTTTTGCGTGGAACGCTTACCCTAGAAATAATAAAGCAGCTTAAACCAATGAAAAAAGCTTAATTGTGTTTTGCAAAAAAATCTAAATTTATTGCTTTAAGGAGGCAAATTTTATGAAGATCAAACCTCTTGCAGACAGAGTATTAATTAAAATGGAGGAGGCAGAAGAAACAACTAAAAATGGGATTCTTTTGGCAGGCTCGGCTAAAGAGAAGCCGCAAATTGCGTCGGTGCTTGAAGTTGGACCTGGAGGAGTTGTGGATGGTAAAGAAACTGTTGTATATGTCAAGCCGGGAGATAAAGTAATAACAAGTAAGTATTCTGGAACGGAAATAAAAATAGACGGAGAGGAATATATAATTGTCCGTCAATCAGATATCCTTGCAATAGTTGGTTGAACGTTAAATTTATGTTTAAAGTGGAACGCAGATATTAAATTTTAAATCAGTGTTACTTTATGGAGGGAATTAAACTATGGCAAAAAAGATTATTTATGGAGAGGACGCAAGAAAAGCTCTTTTGAAAGGTATAAATCAATTAGCGGATACAGTAAAAATTACCTTGGGACCGAAAGGGAGAAATGTGGTCCTTGATAAAAAATTTGGCGCACCTTTGA
The DNA here is from genome assembly GCA_031266365.1 of Oscillospiraceae bacterium. GTDB lineage: Bacteria > Bacillota > Clostridia > Oscillospirales > Acutalibacteraceae > JAISBE01. Next base: position 65,164 of record JAISBE010000019.1, on the reverse strand, counting down.
TAACTAACGATGGTGTTACAATCGCGAAAGAGATCGAACTGGAAGATGAATTTGAAAATATGGGAGCGCAGCTTGTTAAAGAAGTTGCAACCAAAACCAACGATATCGCAGGCGACGGAACAACAACCGCGACTCTCTTAGCACAGGCTTTGATTCGCGAAGGAATGAAAAATGTGACTGCTGGTGCGAACCCGATGGTTTTGAAAAAGGGAATTCAGTTAGCGGTTGATACTGCAGTTGAGATAATAGTCAAAAATTCCAAAAAAGTGACGTGTTCAGAAGATATAACAAGAGTGGCAACGATTTCGGCAAGCGATGAATTTATTGGTAAATTAATCGCAGAAGCGATGGATAAAGTCACAGCAGATGGGGTTATTACAGTTGAGGAATCTAAAACAGCGGAAACTTACACAGAAGTTGTGGAAGGTATGATGTTCGATCGCGGCTATGTAACACCATATATGGTAACAGACACCGATAAAATGGTTGCCATCATTGAAGATGCCTATATTTTAATCACCGATAAAAAAATCACGAGCATCCAGGAATTATTGCCTCTTTTAGAGCAAATCGTGCAGGCCGGCAAAAAGCTCATTATAATAGCTGAAGATATAGAAGGTGAGGCACTCGCTACCCTGATATTAAACCGTATGCGTGGCACATTTACCTGTGTTGCGGTGAAGGCGCCTGGGTTTGGCGATCGCAGAAAGGAAATTTTGCAGGACATCGCAATTTTAACCGGCGGACAAGTAATCACCGAAGAACTGGGTCTAGAATTAAAAGAAGCTAAACTAGAACAGCTTGGCCGTGCACGTCAGGTGAAAGTCGAGAAAGAGAATACGATAATCGTTGATGGTGCAGGGGATGACAATGCGATAAAATCTCGTGTAACCCAGCTTCGCACGCAAATTGAGGATACAACTTCGGAATTTGATCGTGAGAAATTGCAGGAACGCCTAGCGAAGCTTTCGGGTGGCGTGGCCGTGGTTAAAGTTGGTGCGGCGACTGAAATTGAAATGAAAGAGAAGAAACTTCGCATAGAGGACGCTTTAGCGGCTACAAAGGCAGCAGTTGAAGAGGGTATCGTTGCCGGAGGTGGTATCGCTCTGATTAATGCTATACCTGATGTAAAAAAGCTTCTTGAAAAGGCAGAAGCAGATGAAAAAACCGGCATTGCAATTGTTATGAAAGCGTTAGAAGAGCCTTTGCGCCAAATTGCGGCCAATGCTGGGGTTGATGGTTCTGTAGTTACTGAAAAAGTTCGCGGCGAAGGTAAAGTTGGTGTGGGTTATAATGCAAGGACCGGTGATTATGTGGACATGATCTCGGCCGGAATTGTTGATCCAACTAAAGTTACGCGCAGTGCACTGCAAAATGCTGCCTCTGTTGCAAGCATGGTTTTAACAACCGAATCGCTTGTCTCGGATATAAAAGAGCCACCACAACCAGGTCCTGCGGGAGATCCAGGTATGGGCGGGATGTATTAAACTGAGGTTTTTGCCACAAAAGCACTGAAATATGGTGCCAATTTGATCGGCGATTGAAAAGATAAAAATTTTAAAGACCGTGACTAAATTGGTGACGCTTTAAAGATGGATCGAATATAAGTTGAATATGCAAACTAGCCTGGATGTTTTCCTCCCTATTAAGGGAGGAAAAACTATAATCATATTAGTTATAGTAGAATTTTAGAGAACTTTGCTAAATTTCTTGAAAAAAAATAGGTGCGATAATGTTAAATATCAGTCTAGCGCATTCGGCCAGCGGATGGCTAAAATGAAGATGATATCGAAGAAGCTAAATTTTTATATAAAACAGCCAAGAGTAACCTAATATAAAAAAACGACAAAGCTAACTTTAAATAAGGGTGAAATCGGCAAAGTTTGCTTATGCGCTGAAAGCATAAAAGTACTAAAAACTAGCTGCTATGGTATTTGAGAGTAATTTCAAATGAGAACGATTTCAGTGCGGTGTGCGATAATTCTTCGTTTAACCATAAAAGCCGTACTTTCTCTTATTATGTCGCCGATTTCGGCAGAAAAGTGATTCACGTCGCTTTCTTAGTATCATTCACAGTAAAGTAAGCGCTGTGGTACTTGTTGTTCAATTAAATAGCTAGATAAATATTCACTGCCCAAACTTAGTAAAGGAGAGCCATTGATGCGAAAATTTTTTGGAAAAAACATCACTCCCTCTTGCTATTATTGTGTTTATAGTAAAAAGTGTGAAGATATAATTTCGTGCGAAAAAGGCTTGATGCCGATGACATCGTCGTCGCGAAGATGCAATAAATATAAATATAGCCCATTTAAGCGGGTGCCAGAAGAGCAAGCAAAAATGCCAAATTTTAGTGCCGAGGATTTTAAACTATAACGACTTGCTTATGTGTAATTGCCAAGGGCACACAAAATTATGCGAAAGGTCGCTTGAACTAAGTTTTATGATTATTCGCCTAGTGTGTTCAGGCCAGCTCATTGTGAGGTACCGCTTTAAGAGAAAATGTATTCAACTGCATTTGGTATATTAAATATATAATAATTTATTATATAATGTATTTTAGTATTTGTTAATAAAAATCTTAAATTTCACAGGCGGATTAATAAATTGGCCATATAATCAACGGGGGCAGTGTGAAATAATTCAGGATAGCTTATTTAATTTATGCGCGCAGAGCCGTTAATTCGACCCTGCGCGCAGTTTAAATTTTTTATGCTTCCGTCCGTCAATGCGCTGGACCTTTTCTTAGAATGCGCCGATGACGGCACAAGCCGCAGCTTTTACAGCATTTTTTACCGTATCCTTGGCTTCTTTGATTAGTCTGGGCAAACTGCAGCCCCCGCTTGCGTCATCGAGATCTTCCTCGTTTAATATTTCTGTTTCCAGCGCATTCGCCTGTAGAATGTTTTGCTCTTCAACATTAGTGTCCTTTTCCATAAATGACCACCCTTTCATATTAATATATGTGTGCGCCGGTCAGTTTATCGTAAAATACCATTTGAAATGAAAATATATTTAATATATTTTAGTATTTATCAATATAATTTAAGAAATAAATGTTATTATTAGTAAAAAATTTTTCGCCAAGCTCAAAATAAGTCGGGCGTTGCATTTTTATGCAAAATCCAAGTGGCAATATGCTTTAAATTGCATAAATATAAATTCTTGCTTTTTGGCGTTGTTTTTGTTTTATTGTCGGGTTTATTTATAACAGTTATTGTAATATAATATTTACATACTCAGGCGACCTTTGTTTGTGCTTTTTTAAATTTTTAATGGTGGTGATTATGTATTATAGCGGACGACTACGACGTTATAGTGATAGGTGCAGGACATGCTGGCATAGAGGCGGCTCTTGTTGCGGCTAAATTGAGGTGCAAGACCTCCGTGTTTACGATAAATATGGATGCAGTTGGAAATTGCCCTTGTAATCCGTCTATCGGAGGGACTGCAAAGGGGCAATTGGTGTTTGAAATCGATGCGCTCGGTGGCGAGATGGCAAAAACTGCCGATGCTTGCTGCTTGCAGAGCCGTATGCTGAACAGAGGTAAAGGCCCGGCGGTTCAGTCGCTTAGGATGCAAATAGACCGCCGGAAGTACGGCGAGATTATGAAGCACAAATTGGAATTGCAGCCGGGCGTAGATTTAAAACAAGCCGAGGTTGTCGGCATGGAAAAAGCGTTAAACGAAAATTTTAATTATTTAGTAAAGACGCGCACAGGCGCAGTATTTTTTGCAAAAACGGTAATACTTGCGACGGGAACCTACCTCGACAGCAAAATTTTTATCGGCGAAACTTCATTCAGTAGTGGCCCGGATGGAATTTTTCCAGCCACTTTTTTAGGCGGATCATTAAAAAAGCTAAAATTGCAAACACGCCGCTTCAAAACGGGCACTCCCGCTAGGGTGATAAAATCTAGCATTGATTTTTCAAAAATGGATGTGCAGTTTGGCGATGAAAACATAATACCATTTTCCCGTGAAACAGATCCAGCGCAGATAAAAAATTTAGAGATTTGCCATATATCTTGGACGAATCAAGACACAAAAAAAGTTATTTTGGATAATATAAATCGATCGCCGCTCTATTCAGGCCAAATAGAGGGAATCGGGCCTCGATATTGTCCTAGCATTGAGGATAAAATCGCACGTTTTCCTGAAAGAGAGCGGCACCAACTTTTTGTTGAACCTTGTGGGATAAACACCGAAGAGATGTATCTCCAGGGGATGTCGTCGTCTTTGCCGGAAGATGTTCAATTGCAGCTTTATCGCACGATTCCGGGCTTAGAGGACGTTAAAATCACGCGGCCGGCATATGCGATTGAATATGATTGTATTGACCCGCTGCAATTAAATTCGTCATTGGAGTTCATTGATCACCCGGGGCTTTTTTGTGCGGGTCAATTGAGCGGCAGCTCCGGTTATGAAGAAGCTGCAGCACAGGGGTTGATTGCCGGCATTAACGCTGCCAGAAAAGTCCTTGGAAGAGAGCGCATTGTTTTGGACCGCGCAAGCTCATATATCGGCACCTTGATTGATGACTTAACCGCGAAAGGCGTTAGTGATCCATACCGAATGTTGACCTCGCGATCTGAATATAGACTAATTTTGCGGCAGAACAACGCAGAAGAGCGCCTAACGCCGTTGGGTTACGAATTGGGGCTAATATCCGATAGCAGATGGCATAATTTTCAAATGAAGCGTAACAAAAAAATGGAAGAAATTGAGAGGATAAAAAAAGTAACAATTTCTCCAATAAAAATTGTGAACAATATATTAACCTTGCATGGGACATCCGAGATAATTTCCGGAACTAACCTCATCGATTTACTCCGTCGGCCGCAGTTGAATTACGAAATCCTATCGCCAATAGACATAACAAGACCCGAAATTTCGCCAGAAATCCTGGAACAAGTGGAAACCGAGGTCAAGTACGAGGGCTACATTCGCCGCCAGCTAGCGCAAATTCAGGAGATGCGCCGGCTAGAGGCAAAAGAATTGCCTAATGACATCGATTACAATAAGATTCAAGGATTGCGCTTGGAAGCGATGGAAAAACTTGCCAAAACCCGTCCAGACAACATCGGCCAAGCTTCGCGAATATCCGGCGTAACGCCGGCGGATATTTCTATATTGCTGATTTGGCTAAACAAAAATCATTCGCATAACATCGATTGGTCGAGGTGACAGGACTTGAACCTGCGGCCTCTACGTCCCGAACGTAGCGCTCAACCAAACTGAGCTACACCTCGAAATGGGGTTTGCTGAAATTTCACTTATAATTGGTACCGATGGCCGGACTTGAACCGGCACGGATCAGATCCGTCGCATTTTGAGTGCGGTGTGTCTGCCAATTCCACCACATCGGCATTTTCTATTAATATTATAACTTGAAATTTAAAAAATTTCAAGTTAGTTTTTTATTGAATCCTTTAAAAAATATATCGATATAAATTTAGGTGTGTTAAGCTTATATTTTTTGTCATGCTATTGACAAATACTTTATTGTGTGATAAAATTATAAACATATCACTTGGCAAAATTAACTTAATTGCATTTAGGCATGGATTGCGCTGGAAGGAGCAAATTTTTTAAAAACGAAAGGAAGTCGATATCATGAATAACATGAATCGCACGAAACGCGTTATTTCTCTTGCTTTTATGGCTGCATTAACCGCTGCTACTATATCAACAGGTGCACCAGTGAGTGCAGAAAATATTCTGCAAGTTTCCGTACATCAGTCAAGAGTGGAGATCTTAGTTCGCATGACCGGCTGTGGCAATCCTCCGGCTGCTGTGCGTGTTTTCCTAGAAAATAGTGCTAACTCATTACCTTGCCTCGGTGGAGGGAGCGCGAAGATGGATTATGTACTGGTGCATGGGGGAGGTGATCACTTGGAAACTTTTGATCTATCACCTGGAGTGTACTGGGTAGTGCTGCAGTCGTGGCCGGGTGCCATAGTCAGAGAGAGGCCTGGTAGAGATGCCCGCGATGATTTTAACGTTAATAAGCAGCGAATCTTTTGCCCAGCAAATCACTGCTTGGCTGACGTTGCAAGGGCCGGGAGAGAGCAAAACGCACTAGTGGAGCGAGTGTGTTGCACGGCAGGTAGATCGATGACGCACGAGCAACACAGCTGCGTAGACGGAAACGGTAGAACTGTAGTTACGGTTAACGGTTCGACGGTAGACCTCAGCCGAAACCCAGGGGTCTGCTCATACGATCCAACAGATCGAAAGACTATGGTTTCATGCATATTGGATGCCAAGGGCCGGCCTATAATACTGTCGAATGATTTAAAACCTGCTTCACTGCCAGCGGCAATAGTAGCTTCGTCCGTCAGCAGCGGGGTACACATTCAATGTCAAATGAAGCCCGGATTTTACACATATGTACAGACAGCTATGAGCGAACAAGAGCTCGCAAAACGGACCAAATTTCGTATGCCATGGGAAAAAAGGCAACAAATATCACTCCCGGGAGTGTTCTTTAAATCGACGCCCTTCGACGAATTCGGCTGTCCCCTCGCCGCCGCCCATGATGGGCCCGTGACCGAAATACACTTCACAGTCAATACGTAGGAAATCCATCCGTTAGATAGAGGAAGAATTACGCAGACTTTTGTCGTTCAAGAAATTCTAAATTTATGCTTGTTTGTCGGCCAGGCAACTTAACGGTCGCTCGTTTGCGTGTCGATCACCGCATAATATCAGAAGAGGTAACGGGGCCCGCCGATGGAGGTCGAGGATGATAGTTCACATCATTGAGATTAGCGCGCTACGATTGCGCTATTAACGCTAATATTGTGAAAATATTTTACTATACTATTGACAATTACCTTACAATTAATATAAAATTATAACTATACTGACTGGAGAAGTTAAGTTAACCTAGCAACCTTTGGAGGTCATTTCGCCAGTAAGGACAAATTTTTAAAAACGAAAGGAAGTCGATATCATGAATAACATGAATCGTACAAAACGCATTATTCCCTTTGCCTTAGCGGCTAGTATAGCCGCTGCTATGATACCAATAACCAGCTGGACAGTTCACGGTACCTTTGATTTAAGTGCGTCGGCACAAGGGCGAGGAGTTCACGTTGTGTGGGCGAAACACCCCGATGATCCTGCGACAGTAAATGAGGGTGGCACAGTGGAACTGCTGTACATCGTGAAGGAAGGCCAAACAGAACCGTGTCGCCTCCTATGGGGGTCGGGCCACGAGTTGCCTCGCGACCACTGGGTGGCCATCGGAGAGCAAGGAATAGCGGATTGGCACCTCACTGAATCTGGCAAATATGCTGTATGCTGCATGAACGTCAAGAATGGTGAAATGGGATGCACCGTTCCAAGCACATACGATCCCTGGTGGCTCAATACTACAGCACCGCTCATGCTGCTGACCGGGTTCTTTAACCCGTGGCAATGGCCGGCTGCAGAACGAGAAGCAAAAGCTGAGCACGCGAGAGCTCAGTACGTAGTGGTCACGATAGGTGACGGTGAAACGGATCCGATGAACAAGCACGACGAGTAAGATGCGGGCGAAGCTAGCCGATATCATCTGGTGTGCGGCGAGTTTCTAGCTGACATATGTATAACGTCTGGCTGTATAAAGTGGTTTAAATGAGCAAAAATCGGGAAAGAGGGCTTACCCCGCGACGCTAGGAATATGTGTGGGTGACGGCCAGCAGCTGGGTGCCTTAAAAGCGTAGCATCTATGACCTGAATATGCAGTTAATCGTCCAACTGGGAGAAGACCTGACCGTCGTATCCAACGCCTCAAGATGCTGTCCGGAGAGTAAGTATGCCATTCGGTGGCGCGAGCAGTCAATGCTCAGGGGACGTATTCACAACATCGACACATTATAACACCGTGTTTTGAAAGGATATAATTACCCACTATTTACCATGTATTTAGTGAAAAACTTTTGCTATTTTATTGACGAGTGCTTAGCAATATGCTAAAATACTGATATGGCCGTCTAAGGTAATAAGCTTTTAACGCCACAGCAAGAATAGTTAGCACCTAGGCGGCTTAAATTTATAAGACGAAAGGAAGCTGATATCATGAATACCATGAATCACACAAAACGAATCATTCCCCTTGCTTTTGCGGCTATGTTAGCCGCTGGTACGATATCCACTTCAGCGACGATCAGTGCAGGGATGGACCTACACGTATCCCATATAGGTCGGCGCCTGCGAGTACACCTGCGAAGAGATGATGCCCTCGGTCTCGAAGCGGAACGGTTAAGCCCGGTGTCATACCGAGTCTACAATGACAGCACTAAGGAGTGGATGGCAATCGATTCGGATCAAGGAGAACCCCAGGTAAATGGTCTTGTGACAGGACAATGGCTGATAAACGAATGGGAAGTGATTCCCGGAAACTACAGTGTAATGGCCAAATATTGGACAGAGAAGAGTATGTCGGATGCAACATGGAACAACGGAGCTCCGGAGTGGCAACTCCAACCGAGGGCGCCTCTCCCAACAAAACACTACAACAGCGTTCAGCGGGCCCGCGCGGCGCGCCGGATGGATGCGCTGTGCGTAAACGTCGATGTGAACCCCGAGCACGATGGAGAACGGCGGTACTGGCACTCGACTACGTTTGGGGAAAGTATGGTGACGGTGCGAAATACTGAGGTGCATTTACATCACGACGCACTGAATGAATTCAGTCAGTCGCTGAACGGCTGCGTGGCCGTGACTTTCGTATTAAACAGCAGAGGGGAGCTAGTGCCTATAAATAACACTGATAAGCCGGATTCGCCGCCCGCGTGCCTGGTCGTGAAATCGCCGGGCGATGCTTTATCCTTGCGCTCTGCTTTAGGCCCTGGAGATTACACGTTCCGAACGGTCGCCGTCAGCCAAGCTGAGGCAAAATCGTGGACCAGTACACGCCGATTTGGGAACAGAGATCACGGTTCGATCCCGGTACGTTTAACTACGGTTGACCCTCACAGCTATGCACATACAGCGGCGGGTCATACTATAGTGGCAGATGTACCTTTTAGCGTGTAGAGACTCTGGACCTTAGTCACAACGGCTGGTTGATGCATAACCTGGACTGAAAACGCTACTTGGTTGGTGGCTCGAGTGAAACATAAAGCCCAAGCAGCGTACACAGCGATACTACTGTTCAGTCGTTAGCACGCATGTGGGACTACGCATACTGTAGCACAGAGGAGTTATAGCGTGGTGACCCAGCGATCTACAGCCTACTTTTGTTTGAAAACGAGCTCGCTCAGATGAATCAACTGCGACAGCAACAGGGTCTGACTGTAAGGCATGTAGTGAAAACTTTTATCATACCTATTGACAAGTACTTTATTGTGTAATAAAATTATAAGCATATCACTTGGCAAAATTAACTTAATTGCATTTAGGCGTGCATTTCGCCATTAGGGACAAATTTTTTTAAAAAGGAAAGGAAGTTGATATCATGAACAACATGAATCACACAAAACGTATTATTTCCCTTGCTTTTGCGGCTATGTTAGCCGCTGTTACTCTATCGATCACAAGCTCAGCAGTACCCCGCCACGACGCTCATGTTCAGTTGGTCACCGGCGAGGGGTGGGCGGCGATGGACACAAGGGTCCGGAAAGGCTGCGATGGACTATTTGCGACTTATGCGATCAGTGAACGTACCGACCTACCGATACCGTTCAGGTCAACTGGACGGTCCACAGACTCTAGAGATTGGCACTGGGTGCCCACCGGACGAAGCAGATCAATGCTGGACCAAGTGAGCGGTGATATTGGCGCATGCCTAGCGCCGTTAGACAGGGATGATAAAATCTTTACGCAACCCCCGCGCGGTGGAACGGGTAGCGGTGACTGCGGAGAATGGATGTGGCGAATCCCGTTTAGCCCGTTTGGCGAAGATGGGGCGGAACAATGTCGTGCAGCTCAGCAAAAAGGAGCTCACTGGATATGCGGAACAGTGGGACCCGCCACAGGACCGGATGGCACGGATGGACCATACGAGGGAGAAAGAACCTACCATGCCCCTAAAATGCGCGTACAAGTAAACGGTTCCATCGTGTCGATTGACACCGACGCAGAACCGGCTGTGACTCGGACATTGGAAACGGCTAAAGCCAATGTGATTTACGTCCTTCAGGAACACGGCAACCAACCGGTGCCCCTGCCACCGCATGCCCGTATGACGACGGGGAAGGGCACAGTGTTATCGGCAGTAGGTCTCGCTGGTGGCCAATTAACCACTGAACTGCCGGATGGAAGGTACTGCATTGTGCGGCGGTACGTACGGGAAGATCCATTGGAGGGTAACCCATCGCCCACCGCAAGAACCAGATTTCACGGCTTGCCGGGCGGCTACGCGCTTCTGGAGGACGGTGACTTTGACAACTATAACTTGCGACCAGACATGTGGAACGTGCCCTTTAGAATATTGTTCTTTGAAGTTGGTAAATTTAACCCTCAAGGATGAACTCAGACTGTTGATCAGTCTCGCATTGAGGTAATGGCGCGCTTGCATAGAGGCTGTAATTGCACGTTATTTATAATGTATTTAGTGAAAAACTTTTGCTATCATATTGACAAACGCTTAGCAATATGATAAAATACTAATATGGCCGTCTAAGGTAATAAGCTTTTTAACGCCTCGGCAAGAATAGTTAGCCCCTAGGCGGCTTACATTTATAAGACGAAAGGAAGCTGATATCATGAATAATATGAATCGCCACAAGCGCGTCATTTCCCTTGCTTTTGCGGCCTCGGTAGGCGCAACTGCGATAGCAACTGCTGCCACAGTCAGTGCGCTTCCAAGAGCAACGTGGACGGTGAATGGTAACAATTTGAAAGTAGAAGTATCCCACCAGGATATAATACCCGCTCCAAACGGTGATTATCGGAGCGTCAAATTGGAATTATACGAGCCGGGCGCCAAGCATCCGATGTTCTCGAAAGCGCTATGCAGCGACGGCACCCCAGATTTACCGCAAAGCGGGTTTTGGCCAGTCACGTTTAGATTAGACCAACTGCCTTCTAATACGTACGCTCTGGTCGTGCGGTTCCCATTTTGTCCGGAGACACCTGGCGACGAAGATCGATACCTTCTTCCATTAAATCCATTCGCGGTGCCGCCACAACGCAGGGACGCAGTCGCGGAAGCGGAGAAGGCAGAATTCCATTTTGTGAAAATACCTCCGATGGAAAACTCAAGAACTGGCTCTTCCATCGTCCGGGCGCAAAGACGAACTACTCTCACGATCGATGGTCACAAAGTTAGAGTCCAGACGGTTCCTAAAGCGAACGATGTACCAAACGTTGATGAGGAGGTATTGCTGACATGGGTCCTGGGACCAGACGGAAAGCCAATCACCATGCATAATTCAGACGGGCGCCACTTAAAGCCTGCGGCTTTTGTAGCGAAGCGACGAGGTGATACACTCGATTTTAGTACAGAGTTGACGGAGGGTGTGTATACATTAGTTCAACGATTCACCAGTGAAATCTTCGTCACTTCACATACAATGCCCAATCTGCCGTGGACGCATACACGACTAAGTTTGCCGCTAGGTTGTGAACGCCCAAGAATGAACGATGATCTTTCTCTGAGTGCTCCTGAGGATCTCACTGTGATTCGTTTCAGCATCGGTACTGACCGTCGCGAAACATGACTAGAGGAGCGAGATGGTTACGGACGGTTGCGAAGTTAACTCCGAATGACGCAAAATCAATTGTGAAAATATTTTACTATACTATTGACAATTATCTTACAATTAGTGTAAAATTATAACTGTACTGACTGGGGAAATTAAATTAACCTGTGTAACCTTCGGAAAGCATTTCGCCAGTAAGGACAAATTTTTAAAAAAGGAAAGGAAGTCGATATCATGAATATCATGAATCGCAAAAAACGCATTGTTGCTCTTGTTTCTGCGGCTGTGTTAGCCGTTGCTACACCCTCATTCACGGGTCTGGCATGCGATCTTTCAGCTCATGTCCAGATTGTAACCAAGAAGGATGGGCTGACCATTGAAGCGAGACGTAGTTGGAGTTCAAGTAAAGATGCCCTACTCGCCTGGGGTGAGAGGGACCATTATTACGACTACCACTGGGTGTGGACCAGATCACAATGTTTGGGGCGCGGACTAACGAGACTACGTGCAGGGGAACACCACGGCGACATCGTAGCGAACGTTGTCGGTGCACACAACGATGACGGGTGGGCCCAGATATGTCACGGTAAGAAGCCGCGGAATCTAGGAGAAAGGGCTTGGAACTACCTCACGCTAGGCGACGACTGCGGTGTCCTAGATCTAAAGGCTGGACTACCTCTCAGCACGGACTACCATCGGCTTTGGGCGTGGGACGACCGCGGCGATTGGTGGGGAGTAAGCGCCCACGGCCACCTCTCAGAGTACCATCATTCGGACCAGGTGGACTTCCATAGCGGCCGACTCGCAGTATCGGTCCAGGGAACCAAAGTGCGAATTTGCTGGGGTGGGCTAGTACCGGCGCTGCGGCATACTGAAAATAAACGGGCGGTTATTGTCTACGTACTCAAATCGGGCGGCGGTGACGTGCCATTAAGCTTGACGAGATCAGATCAGGAAAAACGCACACCCACGCTGATGACCAAAGCCATAGAGACTATCGAACTGCCGCCGGGAGACTACGAAGTAGTTGCGCGAGGGCTGACGTGGGAGGACCGGAGCGAGCATTGGTTTGCGGAGAAGAGCGAGCATTGGTTTACGGAGAAGAACGGATACGCGACTCTGACGCATCCGCCAGAGGGCGGGTACCGCCCTAGTAGCGCTTGGGAGGAGGAGAGAGCCGATGGCGCCCAAACGGTGCCACTCAGTAGCTACTCTGTCGTGCATATCAAGGTCGGCAAACCTTAAGATTACACTGTTACGAAATGGCCGGGCTACTATCAGCTGAAGGGGACGCAGAACTGAGATCAACTAACTTCATTGTAAAAGTTGCTGAGTGTCTCTCGCACTGCGCCCGGTTTTCAAAGACGCCTGCGACGACAATCTTCGCACGGGCTGCGAGAATAACGCTGTCCCCAGGAGGCACAGCCTTATAAGATGAAAGGACGATGATATCATGAATATCATGAATCGCAAAAAACGCATTGTTGCTCTTGTTTCTGCGGCTGTGTTAGCCGTTGCTACACCATCATTCAAGGGTCTGGCATGTGATCTTTCAGCTCATGTCCAGATTGTAACCAAGCAGGGTGGGCTGACCATTGAAGCGAGACGTAGTTGGAGGTCAAGGGCAGATGCCCTCCTAGCATGGAGCGAGCGGGACACGAATTGGCGCGAAAGTTGGGAGAGTACCAGATCACAATGGTTACGGCCCGGGTTAACGAAGCTGCGTGCAGGACCGCAGGGCGACCACGTCATGGCTTGCATTGTGGGTGCCCACAGCGAGGAAGGATGGACCGACTTGTGGAACGGTAAGAAGATGAGAACTCTAGGGGAACGAGCTCGGAACTACCTCACCCTAGGCGACGACTATGGTGTCGTAGACCGACACACAAGCCTACCTTTCAACACAGACTACGATGGACTTTGGGCGCTAGACGACGATGGGCGGCGCTGGGGCGTAAGCGCCTACGGACGACGCTTCGCGGACCCTCAAGATGGCCTGGTGCGCTACCGGAGCGGCCGACTCATCGTAGCGGTCCAGGGAACCACAGTGCGGATGGACTGGCGTGGCCTATTACCGCCGCTGGGGCATAATGACAATGGACGAGCGGTGATTGGCTACGTACTCAGATCGGGCGGCGGTGATGTGCCATTAAGCTTGACGAGATCAGATCAGGAAGAACGCAAACCCACGCTGATGCCCAACGCCATAGAGACTATCGAACTGCCACCTGGAGACTACGATGTAGTTGCGCGAGGACTGCCGTGGGAGGACAGCAGCGAGCATAGGTTTACGGACAACCACGGATACCCGACACTAACGCATCCGCCAGAGGGCGGGTACCGCCCTAGTAGCGCTTGGGAAGAGGAGAGAGCCGATGGCGCCCAAACGGTGCCACTCAGTAGCTACTCTGTCGTGCATATCAAGGTCGGCAAACCTTAAGATTACACTGTTACGAAATGGCCGGGCTACTATCAGCTGGCGGGGACGCGGAACTGAGATCAACTAACTTCATTGTAAAAGTTGCTGAGTGTCTCTCGCACTGCGCCCGGTTTTCAAAGACGCCTGCGGCAACAATCTTCGCACGGGCTGCGAGAATAAAGCTATCCCCAGGCGGCACAGACTTATAAGATGAAAGGACGATGATATCATGAATATCATGAATCGCAAAAAACGCATTATTTCTCTTGTTTCTGCGGCTGTGCTAGCCGTTGCTACGCAATCATTCACGGGTAAAGCATATATCAAAGGAGTCCATGTGCAAATGCGCAGCGAAGACGGAAAGTCGTACGGGGAAATCCGCACAAATGCACATGACCGCCAAATAAAGTATGCCTGGATGCTACCACACCGCCTACCCGATGGACAAATAGACAGGACTGCGGCAATAATGCTGGAGAATGTACACCCAGGGACAAATGTCTTCACAGTTCAGGGGCCTGGCGGTCTGGGGTTGGTCTATGTCGTAGGCTCAAGGAATAGAGATTGGCTGGATTCTCTGACCGGTGGCAGAGCTCCAGGGTATGAATTCAGAGAGAGCTGGTGTCCAGAGGGCGAAGGATTATTCGGACAGACCCACAGCGTCCCTCCGTGGCCCGAACACGGGGAAGCAGATAACCCGCCTGGTTCGGGTCGAGTTGACTGGGACGCAGCATGTGACGATGCTAGTGATACGAAGGACACGGGGGCGGTCAGATTTAGCTCGCACAACTGCTGCGTAACAGTACAAGGTAACAGGGTTGCTGTTCAGACTGGCGATATACCGGCGGACACAGAATATGGGTACAACGCAACAGCGAACTACTGGTTTCTCTTAGCTGAGGGACAATCCAATCCTCTACCACTTACAACCCGCGAGTTAGAGCAAAATATGCCGACCGTCATAGTCAGGCGTAATAACAAGGGCGACATGCAACAATTCACGCTACCCGACGGCAAATACATGCTAGTGAGGAAGGTATGTTACGAACAAGAATGGCCGAGATCACCTCGAGCCTGGGGCGGTCCGATCGCTATCCCAGGGGAGGAACCGAGAAGTGGGTGGTGGCCAACAAAGAACAGGACCTTTAACGACTTCGAAGAAAACACCGCCTTCGGGCCACGGGGAAGCTACGCAATCGTATACTTCAACGTCGGACACCTTAGACAAGGGGCCTAGGCTTGCACCAGATTTGCTGTATTTAGTGTAAAAGTTTTTGCCAACTTGTTAAGCAATAAGCTTAATTTTTAGCCGCCTACTAATAGAACTAATCTTTTAAAAAGCTTTCAAAAATAATACTATCCCCAGGCGGCACAGCCTTATAAGATGAAAGGACGATGATATCGTGAATAAAGTGAATCGCAAGAAACGCATGGTTGCTCTTGTTTCTGCGGCTGTGTTAGCCGTCACCCCTTTAACGGATGGATTTCATGCTGGCGCGTGGCAAGCGCAAGCGGAAGTAACGGGAAACTCAGTTATCGTGAAGGGCCGAGGTAGACTTGCGGGGGTGCCCGGGGGGCAAAGCCAAGTGTTTTACTTGTTCAAGCACGGCTGTGCAAAGCCGGTGAACCTCAATGGCTGTGTACCCCCCGACTGCTTGACTAGCGGTCCGTATATGATAGTTCTAGAGGGAACGGGACCCCACGACTACAATATACATGGATTGGAACCAGGGTTCTACGGTGCAACGATACACTACGCCCCGCCGGAAGCTGGGTACCCCAACCCGAACGCCTATGTGGCGTCAAGAAAGTGGGACACCAGGGCTGAGGAACCGGACTGCGTCAACGCGCAACCATCCTGCTACCATATGTACAATATCGTGGGTTGGATGCCCCCGACTGATGCCCAGGTCAAAACGATGCCTTTCGACAACCTGGACGGAGTTGTGTTCGAGATAAAGGGACCGCGCACTGAGAGACCGACTGCGGGATCGAGATGCTCCCCGACGATCGCGACAGGAAAGTGAACGCTACTGAAGCGTGCCATCCATGATCATAGCGTTATTGCTACAGTGGAGCAACGCGGAAGATCAGCGGACGTAATACAAATAAGGTGGCTGGGAGACACGAAAAGCACCGATATCTAGTATCTAGGAAATCTTGCTTGCCCACTAGTGCACGCCATCCGCGCCGAGCGTCCTACCGCACGGCACCGAACCGCACACAGGGATACCCCGCATCTTATCACGCTGTCACACGCCTCTACTGCCGCATCAAACGGGGGGCTAAGCAGACTACTACCGTAGTGCTACGCACAGCGCCGCTACCGGCATATCCTGTGACGGAACCCTAAAGAATAACGATCTTACTGTTGGCATGTGAGCACTAATTTGCAGGCGGGGACGCGGCGCTCGGTGTAACTCCCCGTAATGGCGCTCGAGGCGCCCTACCAGAAAAAGCGGGCTAGAATCACAGCAAGTAAAAGCATAGAATGGGTCGCGAGCAGCATAGTTCCATACAAATAATGATCTTACTGTTGGCATGTGAGCACTAATTTACATCGAGCACGATTATTTGCTTGTACGGAGGATAATAGTACTGACTAGAGCAAGCTTATCGTCGTGATTTAGCATTGAAATTTTTGAGAATGGTAGATTGGAGTAATTTATAAAAAAATTTTTCTATTATCTGTTGACAATGATTTAAAAACATTATATACTAATAGATGGAAAGGCTGGTGAAATCAATTCGACTGCGTAACCTCTGGAAATCCATTTCGCCAGAAGGTCCAAAATTTTTTAAAAATATTTTTACAAACGAAAGGAAGTCGATATCATGACTATCATGAATCGCAAAAAACGCATTATTTCCCTTGCCTTTGCGGCTGCGATGGCCGCTGCTACCTTTCTTCCACGGGTCCAGCTCGCCGACGCAGCGTACCAGGCGGCTGTTACCGGCAACACCGTCCACATCACAGCGATACAGGCGGACTTCCCGTCTGTAGCAAAAACAGCGGCAGTGTCGCACGATATAATCGGCGTGGAAAACGAAGACGGTGACCTAATAGACATTAAAGGGAGAGGAGTAACAAACAACGCAGTGGGGGCAGCAAGTACAGACGCAGCTAACCTATGGTACGTAAGCAGGGTGAAGGGCCCTCTGGACATCACACTCGTGAACATGCCTGCGGGTAAATACCGAATGGTCAGCAGCGCATGCCAGGCGGGGGGAAACGACCACCATACGGTGGCTGGAGTGGTAGGAGGAGGCGCACCGGCGATCGGCGGAAACTGGGCCGCATCACACGGAAACAACGGTGTGAACTCGGCCGCGATAGCGAAGCAGATGCTGATCAGTGAAACGGCGAACTACAAGGCATGGGGTTGGTTCACGGTGGAGGCGGGAGTGGTCTTCGACCAACCAACCTACTCGGAAACGGATACGGAGGTGACGGTAACGGGCCGTTGTACCCAGACAAGGGCCGGAGAGGCAATCGGCGGGCGCGAAGTATCGGTGTACGTGAGCACAACCAGAACTTGGCCGGCGGCGCCGACGGCGACATTGCGAACAAACGCAGCGGGCCAATACACCTACAACTACCAACGATGGGGAAGCGACGAAAAAGTGGGGCTGAAACTGGTCTTCCCTGACGACCACTCAGCGGATACTGTAATATACCCGGGAGGGGCCCGGCAATCGACGGGCACCACCACCCCTGCCACGGCGGCATGGACGCTCACAGGGCCGTCGCTGACAACCGTGGACGGAAACTGGCTCTACCAAGCAACTTACGCTGGAACCGGCTCGCCGCCGACTACGCTACGTGGTAGATGGACCAACACGGCAACCGGTACCTCTACCCTATCAAACGTAAACTTTAACAGCGACACAAAAATTGTGTCGACTCAGTTGAGGAAAACGGATGCCGGGCGTTTCTCGGTGGCGCTCGCACTAGGAGACATAGATGCATCCACGAGACTCGCAACTGAGACAGCGCTAACCAGCAACGCAGAAGAAGCCAGAACAGCTAGCGTTTACGCTACATCGGCCGAGCACTTAGCGCTGTACAGGGTGGCACCTGGTGCATGGCGGGCCGTGTGCGGGCTCAAAGGAGGACTAAAGGGCACTATAACTTTCACAGCAACATCGCCGGACGGTAAGGAAACCACTCTCGCTAAGGTAACCACGGAAGGTAACAAGAACGCGGACGTGTTCGCAGAAACCGGCGAGCACTCGAGCCCGGGCACCACGCTGGGTTACAAATTCCGTGGGGCTAACGGCGCGGTCATGGCAGAAAAGTCGTTCAAACAAACGTAATCTGACGAACGACCCGGACATCCAACATGCGCACAAAGAAAAGAACGAACAAAATCAAGTAAACAGTGCGATTAACGCCCCTTCGAGCGCCAAAAGCTACCCTATAGGCTTTTGGCGAGAAGGGGCGAGCTTCGCTAGAAAGGTAATCCGTGCGCCCTAAAACGCGTATGCCACCCACCGCCGCAAAGTTGCCCACGCGAGAAATGCCTCAAGAGGCAGGTTGCGGTGCGAGGGGTTAGTCCAGCCGGCTATGAATGTAAATTTTTAGCCTGGGCTCGGTGCCGGAAGGGCGAATGATCACGTTAGCGGCCCCTTCAAGCGCAAAAGCCAACATGTCAGCTTTTGGCAAGAAGGGGCTACCTTCGCTAGAAAGGTAATCCGTGCGCCCTAAAACGCGGATGCCCCCCACCGCCGCCAGGCTGCTTTCACGCAGCGTGCGCATAATTGCTCGCATTTTGTTGAGGCCTTCTGGGCCGTTAAACTCAAAACTGAACGTGTGTTGAGTGTGACGACCATATTTTTGGTAAATTTCTTCCAGCACTTGGCCGAGTGTTTTGCCTTGGGTTTTGTAGTGAGCGGCCATCTCACAAATTAACATCGAAGCGACCACAGCGTCTTTGTCGCGAACATAGGTCCCTGCAAGATAGCCGCAGCTTTCTTCGAACCCAAACACAAATCTTTCGAGTTCATCACATTTTTCCAAATGCAAAATTTGCTCGCCGATATATTTAAAGCCGGTTAAAACATTTTTAACCTCACACAAATATTCTTTGGCGACGGCATCAGCTAACTTGCTGCTAACAATCGATTTAACCATGATTGGGCGCGCCGGAAGTGTGCCTTTTTGCTGCCTGGACGAAAGAATATAGTGCAGCAACAAAACGCCAACTTCATTGCCTGTCATAATGCGAAATTCGCCTTTTGAACGGTAAGCTACACCAACTCGGTCGCAATCGGGGTCTGTCGCCAAGATGATATCCGGTAAAGTTTTTTTTGCAAGTTGCAATGCGAGTGCTAGGGCATCTTTCAATTCGGGGTTCGGGCAAGGACAGGTGGGGAAGTTACCGTCGGGCATTTCCTGTTCTGGTATCACCATAACTTCGGTAATTCCGGAAGCGGATAATATTTCCTTGACGAGTTTGGTGCCAGTCCCGTTGAGAGGGGTGTAAACCACGCTTAGTGAGCAATTTTCACCAACAGAATTGATACTTTGTTCGCGTATGCAGGAGAGGTATTTTTTATAAATGTAGTTTTCAACAATTTTGAATTTACCAGATTTCTCCAATTCATGAAAGTTACAAATTTTTATATCGTTAAATATATCAATTTTCTGAATTTCACTATAAATAAGCTCTGCTGATGCGCCAGATATTTGACTGCCATCAGGGCCATAGCACTTATAGCCGTTGTATTCGGCTGAATTGTGGCTCGCTGTGATCATAATCCCTGCTTGATTGCAGAATTCGCGCACACAAAACGATAAAACTGGCGTTGGTTGGAGCTCGCGATTGAAAAAAACACTTATTCCGTTGGCACAAAGAACGCGAGCAGCCTCTTGGGCAAAAAGTTCAGAATTTATCCTGGAGTCAAAAGCGATGGCAACGCTTGGATTTTTGTAGTTTTTATTTAAGTAATTTGCCAGGCCTTGGGAAGCATGGCGGACGGTATATATATTCATCCGGTTAGGGCCAGCACCCATTATTCCACGAAGTCCCGCTGTGCCGAAATTCAAATTGCAAAAAAAACGATTGTGTATTTCATCTTTTTCGTGAAGATTTTTGAGCTCTTGGATTAAATTGGGGTCCTCGCAAGCTTTTTTTTGCCAGAGATTATATTTTTCATCTATAGTCATTGTATTTAAAGTCCTTTCAAAGCTTTTATTTTCTTAGTGCTATTTTATCATATCAATGGATTTGATTCAATTGACGAACAGAGGCTTAGTTTGGCAAGGACGCAAAGCAACCTACTTAGCGAAGGGTGAAATTTGCTCAAGATCATGATTTTATTGAGCCGTTGCACCGGCCCTTAGGGGGGGTGATTGTGCAGGAGAGTAGTGCTGCTTAGACTTGATTTTTCACAAAAAGTGCGATAATTTTTAGTCCAAACTGAGTTTATTGAGAAAAATTGCACTTTCTTTACTCAATTTTGGTAAAATGTTTGTGCAGCTCTCTATCCTTTGTTTGGAAATATACCTGTACTGGCAAAAAGTTAGTGCGACTAAACCTGAGGCGAAATGCTGCTGCTAAAATTTGGCATTGCTCATGAAAATTTACACGCCGCTGAATATTCCATAAATGTATGTAGCTATGCAACAAAATCAGCTATATAATTCAATTGAAAATATGTTTAAAATAAACTAACTTAGAAAATTATCACGTGCAGGGCGAGAAAAGTGTTCTTTAAAGAAATTGAATCTAATTAAACATATTTTCTATTAAATTATATAAAAAATTTTATCAAATATTAACATCTCTACTGCAACTGATTTTTGCAGTAGAGATGTGTGCCCAAAAGGGGCCGAAGCATAATATTGGAGATATTTTTCATTTCCTTTTATCCTTACTTAAAGTGCCCGCCACAAGTTAAATGCTGCAGCCAGGTCCTCTCTTTAAATTTATATTGCTATGCAACAAAATCACACAATCGATATACAGAAAAATATATTTAAAATGAACTAACTTTTACCATTTTATTGAAGCGAATTCTCACCGCCGAGTGGCCATAGATGTATAGAAAAACCTTTTATTTGGGAAGAAGCGAGTTATGGCTGGATAAGGTTGCTGATCATTTTGAAGGTTTGCAGTGAGAGCGCGGTGCATGTTCTGAATTTTGAAGCGATTTTTTACTGCGACAAGATGGGCGCACACGTCGCTGAATTTCTGACAAGCAGCTTTGTTTGTTTTTCACAGTGCTGGACATGTTTTCCATTTTTTTCTATCTTTACTTAAAGTACCCGCCACAAGTTAAATGCTGCAGCCAGGTCCTCTTTTTAAATTTATATTGCTATATAACAAAATCACACAATTAATATACAGCAAAATATATTTAATTGAAAGCAATTTTTCAAAAAATGCTTTCTCCCGCAGGAAATGTGCTAATTTTTTGCTCAAACTGAATTTATTGAGGGGAATTGCACTTCTTTTTTATGTTGCCGATTTTTGCTGTTTAAAGCTGCCTGCAAAAAATGCTTCCACCGCGCTTTATCCCTTATTGAATATATCCTTGCAAGCCTCGAAAAGCAATGTTAACAGGATAGATGTTGTGATATATAGCTTTTTATTATTATAATTTGGGCATTAATTTTGATTTTCAGTATTTTTATAAAAAAATTCCCCTTTTGGTAAAAAAGGGGAAGATGATGAAGCTATTTAATTGAATTATAGGTTTTCTAACCAAAGCTTCTACACGATAAAGAACAACCTCCTTCAGCGCTAGAATTAGGTGATGTGTGTATCTTTATAGGGTTAAATTTTTCAGGTTCATTTTGTAAAATATTGATAAGTAGCTCTAAAATGTAAGGATTACTAATCAAGCCCATATGATTAACGTTTGGCACGTAGTAAAGATTTGCGTCTGAAGGGCCACCTGCGATTGCGCTAATTGTAGGGACGGTGCCATCTCCGTCGCCATAAATGGTTCCATCTATTTTTTTGAATTCTCCGTGCTGAAATTTTAAGCGTTGTCCAACTAGAGTTTTCAGACCAATGCCAGCTATACAGTAAACTTGCACTCCATCAATGGCACAAATTTGATGCCCGCTACTACACATATCCGCGTGAAACGTTGCAGCTTTGCTTAAAAATACATCCGCGTTTGGAGCTAATCCAAGTGATTTTATAGTATCACAGGTTTCTTCATATGAGTCAATACTTGCTTCTTCTTTTTTTAAAAATATGCAGCGTTGTCCAAATCTCTTAAGATAACCTTGTCTGGCGTAGTAAAAAAAATGCTGTGAAGGAAGAAGTTCGTATACACTTGGTAAGTTTTTTACTAATTCTTTTATCATTGGATTAACTATTGATGAAGAAAGAAGCGCGCCTATACCATCAAAAAATTTACCATCTAATAAAACAGAAAGGGCTTTTGGGGCTCCTAAAAATGGTGTTCCAAGTGTGATCAACTTATCCGTTCTTAACCGATTTGCTCCTTTCATAAGGTAGGACGCACACACTAATCCTCCCATGCTGTGGGCTAATAATACCGTATTTGTGTAATCGTTTTCCTTAATATATTTTTCTAGCTCTACAGCTATCTCAGAATTACTTCTCCTCCAATCGTAAGAAAAAAAGATTATATCGTAGCCTTGAGTGTACGGAGACTTTAATAAGCTAAAAACTAACAGCTTATAAACATTTGCTATCCCGTACGTTCTGCAGCCGGAGTTGCGGCAATCAAAGGGGCACGCTGCCATTATGTCGGCTCTTGAATTGCCATCTTTATCAGGAAAAACTTGGCCAAAGTCTGCTGCAAGTCTTATAGGGTCTGTGTTGAAAATATTTTTGGGTAGGCTTTTAACGCTGTCTTCTGTGAAAGGTATAGCGCCTTCAGGTGGATAAACTCTATAGCCTTTTGAATATTGTTTACCTTCAATCTGTTGCGCTTTTGCTGAAAACAGTTCTGATCCGCAAATACCTGGCACAACAATTATAGCTTTTTTAACAGGTGATTTCGGTAGGGAAATTTGTTGGCTGTATGTGGTAACTAAACATTCACGAGAGGAAGGAGGGTCTTGGTCATGGACCAATTGCGTGACATGCACAGCGAAAGAAACCCTTTGATCAACTTTCACTCTAGCTATGCTAAGGTTATAAGATAAGCGATATACGTTTCTTAAGGTAAAATTTTTTACTTCAGGAACGGGTGGAATTAGCGAAAGTACACTATTACCCTCTAATGCAAGAGATATATTCAGATTTTCTGCAGGCGTAGCGGTTCTATTTTCCAAAAACACAATAATGCTAAAATGTCCAGGAGTGGTAGCGATGGATGTTGGCGCTTCAACGCTTAAATATACGTGATCTTTATTCAAATGACTTTCTGATGTACTTTGACTTATGTGTTTAGAGATTAACTCATTATTTTGTTGATAAATCATAGGAGTAGTTGTGTGCGCTGCGAGTTGAGAAATATTAAAATGTCTTGTTGGCCTTTGACCAGATGTACGTTTAGGTGGAGGTAACTGCATAGGGGCAATTAACTGCCGTGGAGTTTGAGATTGTGGCGGCTGTGAAGGATTAGATTTTTGCGCAAATGTAGGGAAAGTTTCAATAAAACTTGACGGTGATAGGAAATCTGGCTGTGGCGCTTCTTCTGGAACAGCATGGGGGGAAGCATTAAATGAACTTGAACGCGCTCTTGTCCTTTCTTTAGCAGGATTAGGTGTAGAGAGATTTTCAAGAGAACTTGAATGTGATATCGCTAAGTATAAATAGGGGATAATTTGTTGGGCAGCTGCATTATCAGAATCGCTGTCGGAATCATCATGTAATTCAGTATTACTGCCTGTTATAAGTTTGTCGCTGGAAGTTGAAGACGAGGTTTCACTATCTGAGCTATCGGAATCAGAATCATCGCTCGACGTAGAAGATGAAGTGCCGCTATCGGAGCTGTCAGAGTAATCATGTAATTCAGTATCGCTGAGTTTATCGCTAGAAGTCGAAAGTGGTGTTGCATTGTCAAATTTATCATCCAATGAAAGAGATTGCATCTCGTCATTACTTTCTATCCCAGTTGCAAAGCAAGAGGTAAGAGTGAAGATAAGGATTGCTGATGCAAGCAAGAAGCAATTAAATTTTTTATAAAAAGTTTTACAAAACATTTAAATCACCCTTTCCTATATCATAAAAAAATTAATAATGATATAAACATATAATACAATATAATTCAAATATTTTGGCATAAAAATGTGAAAAATAAATAACTTTTTTGATATTTACAAAAATAAATTGCGATAGTATATATAAAAATTTGCTATACTGATTTTTAATTTATACTTATGCATGATTGACATAAACAGTTTTATTTGATACAATTAAAATGAATAAGGAGGAATTAAAAAATGAAAAAAATCTCTAATGTTTATGGATTTATTAAAAAAGTATGTTTATTTATAACATTTTGTTTTTTTATACAATGCTTTGGTACTTCTAATACCCATGTTTCTTCATCAGATGCAACTTATGTTTGCACTGAGATCTATGGAATAAATGTGGGTTACGGCCTTGCGATTGTGGTTAGGGAAGTTTGGACCGACGGAGTCGAAAATGTTATCCTGATCGACGCAGGCTCGGGTAAATATGGGCATCGTGTGAAACATATGTTGTATAGATTGCATATAAAAAAGATTAACCAGTTGTTTATATCTCATTGGCACCCTGATCACGTTGGGGGCTTACCAGCAGTTTTGGAAAAATTTCCTGTAGGGACGATCTATCTGCCCCCTGAAGTCCCGAGCGAAAATTCAGAAATGAAAAAAGTTAAAGATGGGACGGCGTATAAAAATGCCAAAGCTGCAATAAATATGGCGAAAGAAAAGGGTACGGAAATTGCTAAGGGGGTTGTTAATCTCGGAAGTATTTCAGCAGGGAAAACAAAAATAGAAGATTTGACCCAACCGTTTACTTGCGATCCTGTTAATAGCAGCTTGAATCATTTTTCTCGCATACTCTTGCCGCACATAGGCGCTGATATTACGGCATTTATGCCTGGCGACGCACCTTTGCCAGAGCAAAAGAACGCGCTCGGCACATTACCGACAGGCACGAAAATTGATACATGGTACGCATCTCATCATGGAAATGACCATGCAAATTCCCGGGAATTGTATGATAAATGGTTTAACCCTGATGGTATTGTTGTTGTGAGCTGCAGTGAAAAAAAGGCTGCAGAGCGCAATCCGTATTTACTCGATAATATAAAGAGCCATGGATTCCAACGGCAGTGTACGTGGTATCTAGTTGACGAGCAACGAATGCTAGCGGCTGGACAGCGCTCGACTGGGCAAAAGGGGGATGTGCAACGATTTTATGTTACTTAATAGAGCTTGATTATTTATTTTATGAATATAAGCATAAAAATAATGGGTTATCTTTATAAAAGATTGCCCATTATTATAAATTTTATAAATGGTGATATGGTATGGCTTCCTTATTTAGGCAAGATATAATATGTTTAAAGGGTGTGGGTGAAAAAAGCAAAAATTTGTTAAAAAAATTGAATATTAATACTATTGGTGATTTGATTAAATTTTATCCCCGAACTTATGAAGATTGGGGAAAAGTATTTTTTATAGTGAAAGCCCCGCTAGATACCTATTGCTGCGTGAAAGCAGTGCTCTGTTCGCCTATCTCAAAATCTTTAATTCAAGGGGGACTGACGGTATACAAATTGAAGGTTTGTGACGAGACAGGGGTGCTCAGAATTACTTTTTTTAATAAATTTATAGATAAGTCAATAATAGAAGGTAAAAGTTATATATTTTATGGAAAAATAAAGGAAACATTTGGGGCCAGAGAGATGATTTTCCCGCAGTTTGTTGCGGCCGATAAGAAAATATGCATAAGACCAATTTATTCGCAGGTAGAGGGGCTGAAATCTGGAAGAATCGAAAATTTAGTGAGACGAGCGCTTTCACTTTTGCCGAATAAAATAGCGGAATCGACGCCAGAAAACATAAGAACAGAATATAACCTCTGTGAACTTCATGCTGCGATTAAAAATATACATTTTCCAAAAGATCAGTTATCTCTTAAGGCCGCGAGAGAGCGGCTTATTTTTGAAGAAGCTCTTGTTTTACAATTAGGGTTTATACAGCAAAAATGTGTGAATAAAAAGAAAAATATATTGAAATTAGTTAAAGATTTCTCATCGGAATTTTTGGATTCACTGAATTTTTTACCAACAAATGCACAAATAAGATGTGTCAAAGAGTGCATAATAGACATGCAAAGACCAGACTTTTCTATGAATCGATTGATTCAAGGTGACGTTGGTTCTGGAAAAACAGCCGTCGCTGCAGCTTTGTGCTATTGTGTGGCTAAAAGCAATATGCAAGCGGTTTTTATGGCTCCAACAGAGATTTTGGCTCAGCAGCATTATAAGTCGTTTCAAAAGCTTTTTAAAAAATGTGAGCAAAAATTTGAAGATAAACACGTAAATATAGAGATTTTGACAGGCTCAATTAGTATGAAAAAAAGAAGGGAGGTATTGTGCTTTTTAGAAAAAGGGTTGATTGACATATTGATTGGAACGCATGCACTGCTTTCAGAGAGCGTTATTTTCAAAAATTTAGGCCTTGTCATCACAGATGAACAACATCGTTTTGGGGTATTGCAGCGGGCTAATTTGGCAGCTAAGGGGAATAATCCACACGTTCTGGTTATGTCGGCTACTCCTATACCGCGCACTTTAGCGCTTATTATTTATGGAGATCTCGATATTTCATTGCTGGATGAAAAGCCTCCAGGCCGCCAAAAAGTTGAGACGATTTTTATAAAAACAGAAAAAAAAGGACGCATGTTTGAATTTTTAAAAAAGCTCATTGATGAGGGAAAACAGGGGTATATTGTCTGCCCGGTCATAGAAAAGAGCGAAACTTCTTTAATTGCGGCGAAAGAATATTTTAATAAGTTAAAAAAAGAGGATTTTATGAATTATAATATAGCTCTTTTGCATGGAAAAATGAAAGCAGAAGAAAAAGCGACTGTTATGGGTAGTTTTGCGAAAGGAGAAATTTCAGTTTTAGTTTCCACAACAGTGATAGAAGTAGGGCTGGATATTTCAAACGCGGTTTTCATGGTTATAGAAAACGCAGAGCGATTTGGATTTTCTCAATTACATCAGCTTCGAGGGAGAGTTGGGCGCGGGAATGCGAAGTCTTACTGTATTTTAATTTCTGATGCGCAAAACAAAAAAGCGGTAAAACGTCTGGAAATCATGACGAGCACCGACGATGGGTTTAAAATAGCTGATGAAGATCTAAAAATTCGTGGCCCTGGAGAGTTTTTGGGGGAGAGACAGCACGGGCTGCCGGATTTAAAAATTCTAAAATTTTCTGAAGATATAGAAATTTTTAAAAAAACACAAAAACTCGCCAAAAAAATATTTGAACAAGACCCGGATCTTTCTCGTTTGGAGCACCGTTTTTTAAGATCGCAAATGAGACGGATGTTTGAGAGAAGCTTTAGAAGCTTCATTTAAAGCAAAAGCGACTATTTTACACGATTTTTCAATAAGAAGGGCATTATTGTTTTAAAGGCCGTAGATCGCTAAATTTGCCGTTCTAGCTTAAGTTTTTCAGATGTTTAATCGATAAACACCAGTTCTTCTAAAATTAAAGTAGAAATTTAAGCTAAAAGCAAGGCAAAGAGGAAGCAATGTTTTTACATGACGGATGACAAAGGATCATGGTTTTGCTTGAGTTTGCCAAAAAATATTATAAACAAAAACCCCCAGTAAAGTTCGTGAAAGTTTTTGCAAAACCCTTGCCCTCTAGAGAGCAAAATTTCCCTCATTTTCCCCTATTAGTGAAGGGAGGATTTTATACCTAAAAAACTCAACGCAAATTTAACTTCAGCTGCCACGCCTCAAAACGAAAGCAACCTCTTCCCGCTGCCCCTCAATGGCTGAACATCAAGCCAAATTTTCTCAAATAAATGTTGATATAAACCAAAACTTGTCTATTAATATACAGAATAATATGTTTATAATACACGAAATTAACCACAAAAGAGAGGAATTCACACTCAAAACCTCAACCTCAGCTGCCACACCTCAAAATGACTTCATCTAAAAATTTAACAAAAATCCCGCGCAAAGTTCGTAAAAGTTTTTGCAAAAACCTTGCCCTCTAAAGAGCAAAATTTCCCCCATTTTCCCCTATTAGTGAAGAGAGGATTTTACACCTAAAAACTCAGCACAACCTCAACCCCAAACGAAAATATCTCAAAAAAGATTACAAACAATCGCCACAATATTTCCCGCGCACCGTTGGCGTGATATCTCACAAAAAAAGCCGCATTTACAACTTCACAGTATCTTAAAAAAATAAAAGAAGGTGCTAAAATGCAATTTTATAGAACAATATTCAGTATAGTATTCTCAAAAAATGTTACTATAAACTAAAGTTTCTCGTATAATATAAGATAAAATACAGCTAAACTATATAAAATAAATTCACAAAAAAGCACATTTAAATGTACATTATGAAAATATCTTGGTTGAAAAAAGCTGCTTCAAATTGCTGCAAAATTAAAAAAAGACTCTCTCAAAGGCGAATATTGTACAATCTTCTGCCGAAAGCCAACCCCTTCCCGCCGCTCCTCAATGGCTGAAACAGTAAGCCGAATTTTCTCAAATAAGTGTCGATATAAACCAAAGCTTGTCTATTAATATACAAAATAATATATTTATATTGCACGAACTTAATCGCAAAAGAGAGGAATTTACACCTAAAAACTTTCGGCACAACCTCAACCTCAGATATAATCACAAAAATTTTTACTAGAAAAACATTCCCTCCGATATTTGCCAAAACGCGCAAATTTTTATAGCTTATTTTGAAATGGGGAAAACGTATGAATTTCAAATTGAAATCGGAATATATCCCGCGAGGTGACCAGCCAAAAGCCATAGATGAACTCACAAACGGCTTGAAAATGGGTTACACTGAGCAAACGCTCCTCGGAGTTACGGGTTCAGGAAAAACGTTTACAATGGCGAATATAATATGTAAACTCAACCGCCCAACGTTAATTTTGGTTCACAACAAGACCTTGGCTGCGCAGCTGTGTTTGGAATTCAGGGAATTTTTTCCAGATAACGCTGTGGAGTATTTCGTAAGCTATTACGATTACTACCAGCCTGAGTCATATGTCGCTGCGACGGATACATATATAGAAAAAGATTCTTCAATAAACGAAGAAATAGATAAACTCAGACACTCAGCGACGTCAGCCCTTTCCGAGCGGAGGGATGTGATAATTGTTGCGAGCGTATCGTGTATCTACAGCCTGGGCAACCCGATCGATTACCGAAATATGGTAATATCGCTGCGGCCGGGAATGCAAAAAAGCAGAGACAATCTTTTGAAAAAATTAGTGAATATTCAATATGAGCGAAACGATGTTCAGTTTACTAGAAATAAATTTCGAGTGCGCGGTGACGTGGTGGAAATTTTTCCGGCAAATTCAACTGAAAAAGCGATAAGAGTTGAATTTTTTGGCGATGAGATCGACCGCATCAGCGAAATAAACCCAATGACGTGCCAAGTAAGCGCAGTGTTAAAACACGCTGCTATTTATCCAGCTTCACATTATGTTATACCACAGGAGAAAATGAAACTGGCAATGGTCAACTTAGAGATTGAGCTGGAAGAAAGACTAAAATATTTTCGCAGTAAAGAGAAATTAATAGAGGCGCAAAGAATCGAACAGCGCACGTGTTACGATATCGAAATGCTGCAAGAAATAGGCTTTTGCAAAGGCATAGAAAATTATTCTCGCGTGCTATCGGGCAGACCTCCAGGCAGTGCCCCGTTTACTTTACTCGATTATTTTCCCGATGATTTTATTCTATTTGTGGATGAATCGCACGTGACAATACCGCAGGCAAGGGCGATGTATGCTGGGGATAGGGCAAGAAAGAATAATCTGGTTGAGTTTGGGTTCAGGCTCCCATCAGCTTATGATAATAGACCATTGAGTTTTGAGGAATTTTATGAAAGGCTAAATCAAGTGATTTTTGTCAGCGCGACGCCGGGTGACTTCGAGATGAGCAAAAGCCAGAGAATAACGGAACAGATCATCCGCCCAACGGGGCTTCTTGATCCAGATATAACAGTGAAACCCACGGAAAATCAAATCGATGATTTGGTTGGGCAAATTCATGAGCGGACAAAAAAAGGCGAGCGCGTGCTGATAACGACTTTAACGAAAAAAATGGCCGAAGACTTGACTGATTATCTGAAGGAAGTTGGCATTAAAGTAAGGTATATGCATTGCGGTGTGGATACAATTGAACGCATGGAAATAATAAGAGGGTTGCGGTTAGGCGAATTCGATGTATTGGTTGGCATAAACCTCCTGCGAGAAGGGCTGGATATACCGGAAGTTTCGCTTGTGGCAATTTTGGATGCCGATAAAGAAGGCTTTTTGCGCTCAGAGCGATCGTTAGTGCAAACGTTTGGTCGAGCAGCCAGAAACGCCAAAGGACAGGTAATAATGTATGCGGATCAAATCACGCGCTCAATGGAACTGGCAATAGAAGAAACACAGCGCCGCAGGAATCTCCAGACTGAATATAATAAAGCTCACAGTATTATCCCCAAAACAATTAAAAAGAAAGTTTCCGATATTTTGGAAATATCAAACCGCAAGGGCGAAGAAAAGTCTAAAAAGATGCTCGGTAAGAAAGACATATCAAAGGAGATCGAAAGACTAACAAAAGAAATGCAAAGCGCCGCAAAAATGCTGGAATTTGAACACGCCGCCATGATTCGCGATCTGATACGAAATTATTTGAAAGCAAAAGATGACGCCGATGATGTTGGCAGCTAGGAGAATTTTAGCGTGAATAAGCATTTGATGTCCAGCGGGTGTGCTTTATAAAGTTTCCGATATTTTGGAAATATCAAACCGCAAGGGCGAAGAAAAGTCTAAAAAGATGCTCGGTAAGAAAGACATATCAAAGGAGATCGAAAGACTAATAAAAGAAATGCAAAGCGCCGCAAAAATGCTGGAATTTGAACATGCCGCCATGATTCGCGATCTAATACAAAATTATTTGAAGATCGAGTGCTAGTGATCATCATAGCGGCGCTTAGTTTTTAATGATATTGAATATAGCAATACGTTGTCGCAAGTGTATAGCGTGATACATTATTAAATTTCTAGTTATAAATAAAACGTAAGTGGTATCGGCTTTCAGTTAGTCGCTCTAGATGTGTGATGCAGCAGGTTACTGTTCAAGTTTGAAATTGGGAGATTTGATTGTTCAAGAGGAATGTGAAGTATCGGCGAGTGCGGCCAAATTTATCGTATTGTGAAGACTTGTGTATAGCCGATGTTTAACAAAATTAGGTCCATCTTATGAGTTCATCTGCTCCTCGGGTTGGATTTATTATATCGTGTGTTTGGCAAAGATGCGTCAGCACATCGTCCAGGGTGCGAAATTCGTTTTCGCACCAGTCGCACACGTAAACTGAGGTAGGATTTGCGTCGCTTGTCCCTGAGTTCTCCAATGTGTAGGTGCGCATATGGTAATCATTTGTTGGCGAGTTACCTTTTATGCCGTCGACTGGATTATAGCTGCCTCCAATGACATTTTTCAAGCTTTCTTCATCCAACTGTTTTAATTGGTCGGTTGATTGTTGCAAGGCAGTCCGAGAGGATAGTTCTCTCCTGCGTTCTACCATAATCATCAAGCCTTTCTGGTCCAAGTTTAGTTGTAGCCTACGTACGGTCCCGGTGTGGTTATATTTTCAGGTTCTTCAGATTCTTCTTCGGTTGCGCCATTGCCGCCAGTAACATTCATCAAGTCATTGTCATTCAGTTTAGGGAGATTCTTCGTTGAATCAAGGTCAGTTTTTTGAGGTGCATTGCGTTTTTTCATGATCTATCAGTCCTTTCAATTATTTATTCAGTAAGGTATAGTGCTTGTCGCGTCTGGAGGCGGGCTCACGTTTGTTCAAAATCTCCAATATTCCAAGAGCCGATTGCTCCTTCTTCCACCGTGGATCCACTGTTATCATTATTTTGTCCTGAGGATCCCTGTCCGTTTAGGTTGCCTATTTCCCAATTTCCTGTCCCTGATTCACCGTTTTCATCGTTTTCGCTTTGCCCGCCAGTAACATTCATCAAGTCATTGTCATTCAGTTTAGGGAGATTCTTCGTTGAATCAAGGTCAGTTTTTTGAGGTGCATTGCGTTTTTTCATGTTTATCAATCCTTTCCATCGAGTCTCGGGAGTAGATACTTAGTTCGCCTATTGACAATTATTTTTATGCTTTAGTGGATTAATCAAGTTGTTGTTCCACCGATGATGGCTGCTGTAGCATTTTGAGTCGGTATGTCGCTGTTGCTGTAACCAGGGGCACATTTAGCATATTGGAATATATCGCCTTCGAATACGAAGTATTGCTGGGCGTGCGCCGATGCTTCAGATAGGTTGTTCACGTGTGTTCCACAGTGTGCGCAGTCTCCGCTCTGCGTTTGCCAGTTAACATTTACGAATTGTGCCATGGTGGCTCCAATTGTCGCCTCATTCCAAATATGCTCACCGCCTGTTACAGCATTTAACGAGTCTTCATCTAAGAGTTGCAAGTTTTCTGCCTTTTTGGTTGCAGGGTTATTTTTTTTACTCATGGTAATTCATCCTTTCAATCATTTTAATATGTGTCAACTATTCTGTTGTGTCAGCTTAGGAGTTAAATTCAAATAATCATGCCTGGAGTAACACATAGGTTTATCGAGGTTGTTAGGCCGGTGCATTTAGATGCTGGTGGACCTGAACGTAGTAATGGTGCTTGTATTATTATAAGGTTAAGTAATGGTCAGTGGTACAGAGGTCAATGCTTAGAGGGCAGTTTTCATGATATTTGTAGTGAAGTAATTCGTTTGCGAGATATGTTCCGAAAAGCTGAAATGTGTTCATACTCTCATCACGCTTTAGATTGGCGAGATATTACTAGTGATGGTTTCAAAGTTATTGTAATTGAGTATTTATGTTGGTCGTTCGTTTTGTTTACATTCAAAATGTCAGGTTTCGGTGTCTTATGTTTTCATATAATTAACACTCCTTTACATTTTTGATTGCAAGGGCCTTTTCAATTGCGTTGCATCATGTATTGCGAAAGTATATTCAACTGAATTTAATTATATTACGATGTATTTTATTAAATTATATACTATATTTTATTATGTGTCAATATAATTTTAGAAAATTATCGTGAAATATGCATTTTGCATAGACAAGTGCTAACGTAAAGGTATGGTTACTGCTTATTGCGCAAATTTTACAGCTTAATTTATTATTTTTATAGTATTAACCTCACTATAACTCCGGTGTACCCGTGCGTACAGAGACATCTGGTCCGCGTAGTGGGACAATCCCTGGGTGATAGGTTGTGAAGTGTGGTTGGATGTTATTGTCGCGGATTGCTGATAGTCCTGTAATTTTCGTGTGGTTGGGGCACAGGTCGCATATGTAGTGATCGTACATGGTATAGGTGTTCTCGTCGGTGTAACGGTATTCGTGTTCCAAGTGATAGTTGTGCGTGTCTGAATTTTCGGCATTTCCCCCGGTGACTTCGAGTAATGCATCTTCGTGCAATTGTTGCAGTGGGAGGCGATCCTGCTTTGAGTTAAGGTCAGCAGTTCGTTTTTTGTCATATTTTTTCATAATTCGCATTCCTTTCTATTTTTTTGTAAATGATAATTCGTTATTTTAGCTTTCGTTTGCGATTAAGGATATTTTCAGTAAATTACAGTGAATTTAGTCGTATTTTTTACTATTTTTATATTATATTTTAGCTTAAGTTATTTCAAATATACGCCGTGGATTTGAAATGGGCGCACTATTTTTTGTGCTATAGACGCGCGGGAGTGGACGGTGTTATTTTCAGAATACTTAATTTGTTTGTTGAAACGATTGTTTGAGGATATTTGTGCGGTTTATAATGCTCGGCTTGGCTGTATTTATTGATATTTTTGGTGCACGCTAGGTGATAGTTCTAATTTTATTACCCATATGGTCCGGAAACTGATGTTTCGTAATGATCGTACTTGACGTGTAATAGCAAGGATAGCTTGAGAGTGCATATATAGTTGTACTTATCGCTTTTATTACCACCGATTTCGGTTGAAAAATCGCAATGGGTGCAGTAATATTGGTTATAAATGGATAGGGGAGATGAATTGACTGCTGTCTTTAATTCGATTTGTGTGCAATAGTAGTCTTCACATAAATCATTAGTTGGGTCTTCGGCACCACCGGTTATAGATTGAAGAACGTCCTCATTCAACTTCTAAAGCGGCATTCGTTCTTGTTTTGCTTTAGATTCATTATCGATTCGAGTCTGATTTTCCGCCTGTGCAGGAAGATAATTCGTCTTCCAGGGCCTGAGAAGATTTGCTATTAGCTGGGTAATCTCTGTGGCCGTTGAGCTTTGTGTTAACTGTTTCCATATTTATCCATCCTTGTGATTTTTAGATAAATTTAGCTATACTATGTATATTTTATTTTATTATATAATATATTTTATACTATGTCAATATAAATTTTGAAATTAATACCGAGATAGAGCAGAAATTGTTATATATAGGTAAAGGTCCAATGTGGCAATTTGTGCGCCACACTGGACATAAACTGAACTCGTCGGTGGAATTTGTGAGCATTGTGCGGTATAATAATTAGGAAGCTTATTAAATCGACGATAGATAATTTTTCATAATTATTAAGCTGAAACAACGGCTGAGAGGTTGCTTTTGATGAAGTTGCTAGCCTATATAGTAGTATATAGGCTGGGCGCTATATATGAATGTGATTCTTCCATCCATCTTGGGGTGAATCTTTGGGATTCTGACAATTTTATTATAGCATATCCCACTTGTGAGCTGTTTTGATCAAAAATTAGTAGTTTCGCTGTGCCGTTGGTACTATCACTTTCACAAGTATAGCGGCCTTCGTTGAGCGCTAATTCAGTGCCTTCTCGCCCTTCAGTACAGTTAGTTAAATCTATTACTTTAACGTCGTACCTTGAATCTGCTTGTACTTGTATTTCAAAAGTATTGTAGAAGTCATCAATTTCGGCTTTAATTTTTCTAAATGAGAGAAGATTTTCGCCTTCGATGTGAAAGATTGTTATAAATTCGGTTGTGCCGGAAGCTCCGGCATGTCTTGTGGATAAATTGAAAGTACAACTGGTAAATTCGAGGCTACTGGGAATATGTGGAAATGCTATAAAATCAGGATTTACTGGGCTCGATAGCGATTTACTGGCGCTTTTGGGATCGGTTAAAGCTGGGTTACTAGATGTCAGATGAAAAATATTATTGTTACAATTAACTAATTTTATCTTAAATGCAGTTGCTGGTATTGCAGTTGTTAAAAGATTTGTGGCTGTGGCCAGTGCGCAAGTGATGATAAAAGATTTAAATTTAGTCATAGATATTGCACCCTCCTGTAATTTAAAATATGTGGCTATAAATAATATCATTTTGATATATAATAATATAAATTTCAATAGTGAAATAGTGATTTTTTATTATTCTTAGATATATTAATTCGGCATTTTTTATTAATAATGTTATTTTAAATTTACTTATAAACCTTTTAAAACAAAAAATAAACTAAATTTTGGAGGATAATTTATGAAATTAAACGAAAATTTTTCTAACTTGAACAAAAATTACCTTTTTTTAAAAATTTCAAAAAAAATTCAAGAGTTTGAAAAAGAAAGCCCAAAAAAAAATATTATAAAATTGGGCATAGGAGATGTCACACTACCGCTTTGTGATGCAGCAATTGAAGCTATGCAAAAAGCTTTGCTGGAGATGGGCAAAAAGGAGACTTTTCGAGGATACGGTCCGGAAGGAGGTTACGACTTTTTAAAACAGGGAGTGCAATGGTATTACCAAAAAAGAGACGTTGACCTTGACTTGGATGAAATTTTCATCAGCGATGGTGCCAAAAATGATGTGGCGAATATTTTGGATATTTTTGGGCTTAACAATGTGAGTTTAATCCCTGATCCTGTATATCCGGTTTATTTGGATACGAATATAATGGCAGGAAACAAGATATTATACTTGCAGGCAAATGTGGAGAATAATTTTCTTCCAATGCCGGATGAAGCGATGAAAGCGGATATAATATATCTATGCTCGCCAAATAATCCAACCGGTGAAGTTTACGATAGCATTGGACTGAAAAAGTGGATAGACTATGCGATTAAAATGGAGGCTATTATCCTGTTTGATGCGGCTTATGAGGCGTTTATATCGGAAGATAGTTTACCTCACAGTATATTTGAAATAGAAGGTGCGAAAAAGTGTGCTATAGAATTTTGCTCTCTTTCAAAAACGGCAGGCTTTACGGGCACTAGGTGCAGTTATACAATTATACCAAAAGAATTGAAATTTGGGGGCAGATCTTTGAACGATTTTTGGCTGCGCAGGCAGACCACAAAGTTTAATGGCGTGCCTTATATTATACAGCGCGGAGCAGAAGCGATATTCACAGAAAGAGGCCAGATGCAAGTGACTGAAAGCATTGCATATTATAAAGAAAACGCCAGGGTTATCACACAAGCGTTAAAAAAACTCGATATTTGGTTCACAGGTGGCAAAAATTCGCCATATATTTGGATGAAAACTCCTAAAAATCTCACTTCTTGGGAATTTTTTGATGTGCTATTATCAGAAGCAGGCGTTGTTGGTACACCAGGCTTGGGTTTTGGAGCAAATGGAGAGGGATTTTTCCGGCTCACAGCATTTGGAAATAAAGGTGATACGGTTGAAGCGGTGTCGCGCTTGCGAGCTTGCGTAATGAACTTAGGTAGGTGATTTTGTCGACGATAAAAACCTTTGTAAAGCCTGAAATTCATGATTTAATATATTGAATTAATACACGAAAATTGATTTAAATTTAAATAAATTTTAGTTTTAATTCTATAAAAATATTGAACAGTTTGAAAATGTGTTATATAATAAACTTAAGTCAAAGCATTATAAATAATTTATAATTAAGGAGGCTGTTTATTATGGATGAATCAAAAGAATTGAACGGAAGCGATTTGCAGGACGCTGCAGGGGAAAGTTGGTTATAATAAATGACAGCATTACCATGGATATTACCTTGACTAACTTAACCGGATCTGGATATGCAAACCTGGACATGCAAACGAAGCTGAAGAGCTTGCCGTTAAGTTAAAAGCACGCTGCATACTATGCGACGCGACAGCTATTCTAACCCGTATCGACGCAGCTATTGAGGAGCCGAAAATAATAACAGTATGCTTGCCCATACAGTGCACGGGTGAAAGAGTAGTGGGCGTTTTACAGATAAAAGTGTGATGATATATATTTTACTTTAGTTGAATAAATA
Source organism: Oscillospiraceae bacterium (assembly GCA_031266365.1). Classification (GTDB taxonomy): domain Bacteria; phylum Bacillota; class Clostridia; order Oscillospirales; family Acutalibacteraceae; genus JAISBE01. The sequence continues at coordinate 27,695 of JAISBE010000019.1, read as the reverse complement.
TCAATGAGCGAATTTTATGTATTAATGCTTACAAGTGGCGCTATGTATCTGAAAAATACAAATGATATACATAGTGCCTTTTAATTTATAGAAACGAAGTTAACTGGCAATTTTATTTTAGGAGGAGTTATTTGTGGGTGAAGTAAAAGAGATAAGTGAACAGGATTTACAGGAGGCTGCGGGGGGAGGAGTAACAATTGAAGGTATAAAAAAGGAAGCTACCTATTACTTTAATATCAAAAATATTTTTTTTGGACTCAATTTTGGTGAAAATGGTTCAAATATAAAAGACTTGAGATTCATAATTCGATTCCTGGATACCGAAGGTGTGACATATGACCTGGAGCTGCTACGTCGAGAAATAGAGAGTATGTGCAAGGAAAGACAGACAGAACTAACGATCGCAATCATAACGCTTAATGGTAAAGTACATACAATCTCAGATGTCACAAATTGAAGGCTATAAATGCCAAAGTGCGATCGTGATATTCAGAATAACCCGTAGCCAATTTGCGAAAATTATTTAAATTGAAATTTCTTTATAAATATTAGAATTTGCGGTTAATTATCCATTTTATATTCAATATTGCCCCTCTGCTCCTTAAAATCTAAATATCTGCAGGTGAAGTCCTTGCGGTTATATAAGTTTTATGAGTATATCGAAGCTTTAAGAATACCGATTTGGTTATTTACATAAAATTCTTGGTGCGAATTATTAGACCACGCTGAAATCGAATGAGGGCCTGAGGATAGATCTTTAACTATTACTTTACCGCCTGCCATTATATGCCATTCGCTAGTAGTATGCCCATCCACAGTTACTTGATCTGGATTGAATTTTTCACTTACTGATATTTCTGCACTGTAATTACCTGATGAAATATCAATGAATTTTATTCTAGACATATTAGCGGGGTATCCTTTAATGCTGCCATACTCTTTGGTGAGGTGCTCTATGTAGTGAATAAGCACATCTCCTGTGGGTTCGTTGCCTTTGGCTATGGTTTCGTATTTGTCGAACGTTGGGTATCCATCTCCACCTTGAGCCATAAAATCGTTTATTGCAAGTAAAAGTTCGGGTTTGTCATCGTCCCTGTTTAGCTCTTTTTTATCTTTACCGTTGCTATCTAACAAAACCACTTTTTGTATCGGTGAGCTATCGCTATCTCCTAAATTTGGACTTGATTTTGGAATAGTAACTTCAACGCGCATACCTCCAACGCATGGAAAAGCGTTATTTTCTCCTTTGAGAATTCCATTATCTTTATATAAGGTTTTAAAGCCAGGTTTTAAGACTTCATAGATGTTTTTGGGACTAATTTTTTTTACAAGAAGTCTGTTTTCGAATGGAAATGCATTTAGAATATCTCCACGGGTTGCGTTTCCAGAGTTGATACGTTTCCTTACACCACCTCCACCTCCCAGGGCAACGATATCTGAATTTGTTTTGGGTACGAGTTTATTAACTGCAAATATGCATGCATCTTGCACTAATTGCGCTAAATTGCTATCGTAAAGTTTATTTATATTTACGTTTTCATAATTTCCTCCGTATAAAGTCTGATCAATTTTTCCAATCACTTGAGAGTACAACTTTCGGCATTCTTCTTTTTCATCTTCGCACATCTTTCTTATTTGTTCGTCAGGATGCAGTCCGAGTGCGTTGAATTGATTAGCTTCTATGATGCGTGGAGAGATAACAAACTTACCATCTGGAGTGAATGTTAGAGTAATTTCGCCTATAGCTTTAGATGATGAACCGGTTTGTTGGATAAAAGTTTGGCCTATATTCGTTGAGTATTTTTCGTGACTATGGCCATCAAGTATTATATTTATATCTGGTATTGTAGCTATTTCAGCGCTTTTCTTACTTCCGGTATGAGCAATAGCAATTATAGCATCGCAATGTTGCTTTTTTAAAATTTCAACTTGCTGTATAGCGGTTTCAGCCTCAGTTTGAAAATGTAATCCTTCTAAGTTATCTGGGTTGGATTGATGTGGAGTATCTGAGGTTGTGAGAGCAAAAAAGCCAATTTTTTTGCCATCTATTTCTTTTATTATATGGCATCCGTTATTTTTTTCATTTTTTAAAAATGGTGTATGGTCTTGGTTTAAGACGTTTGCGGAGATTACTTCAAGACCGGATTCTGAAATATTTTCTTTTAAGATTGCTTGCCCATAGTCAAATTCATGATTTCCAAGTGCCATTATGTTGAATCCGGCAGCTTTCATTATTTTCATAACATTCTTCCCTTTGCTGCGCTGAGCGAATAAGTTGCCTTGGGTGGCGTCACCAGCATCGATTAAAATAGAGTTTTCTTTGCTATATTTAAGAGCTTTGATGTAATCTGCACCGATTTGTGTAATGTTACCGTCGTCATCATATACACTTTCAATAGCCCCGTGCATATCGTTTGTGTGCAAAATTGTGATAGTAAGGTTTTTATCAGGCAAGCTAATATTTTGATGTGAACATGATGTGAAAAAAATAATTGGCAAAAATATAGCAAGCCTAAATAATTTTGACTTGCGAGTCATAAATTAAATTCCTCCTTTCATATAAGAACTAGACAATAAATCTGCCTATTAGATTATATCATATAAGTATATTGGTTGAAACTAAATTTTAAAATTTCGGAGAAATTGCAAAAATGCTTATAATGTTTTTAATTTAAATTGTAAAATATATTAATTGACAAAATAAAATAAATATTTTAAAATTATGATATAATTCAACAAGTAAAAAGCATATTTTAAGCATTATGGTTTTCTTGACATCAACTATTCTCTGTATTAAAATATATTTAAGGTTTATGTTTTGGTAATAATTGAGTGCATTCTTATATATTTTGAACTTTGGAGGAATATTCGTGAAAATAAAATATAGTTGGATTCCTTTCGTTGTAGCGTTTTTGACTTTAATACCACTCAATGTATGTAGATTATTCACTGAAAATAAAGAATCGCAAAATTTAATTTTAGGGCTCAGTTTAGATGTATGGTATTTAACCTTACTCTTAGTTTTTTCATTGATAATCATTTTTTTTGTTGTATTTTCAAAAGATTCAAATCAAAGTGTGTTTTCAACTTCAACAGTATCAGATCAAATGTTAACTTTTATACCTAGTATAGCGATTTTTTGTCATACTTTTAGGAATGTTTTGATGGTAATTTATTTTCCTTTGCCGAAAGAAACAGCAGATAAAATTTTGTTTTTTGTGGAAATTATCTTCGGATTATTGGTGGCGGTAGTCTTTGGGGCAATATCTGTGGGATGTACAGTTAAAAATGAATTTTTAAAGAAATTTTCATTGATTTATATATTGCCAACGGTGTGGTCTGGTATTAGGCTATTTGAGCTTTTCGCTGACTATAAAGGAAAGGCTTTTTATAATATCGATATGCTTGATTTGTTAGCATTAGGGATGTTTACGTTGTTCTTTTTTTATCAAGCCACTGTGTTTGCTGAGATAAAATCTAAAAATAATAAAAAGAAATTGTTTATTTTCGGTATGCTTTCTATTATTTTCGCATTTACTTACTATATAGGTAATTTTGTGGAAAAAATTATGAATAATGAGTTTGAAGCTTTATTGTTATTCCCAGGTTTTGTAGACTTAATTTTAGGGATATATGTTTTAACATATCTTTTTAAAGGAACAATAAATAGGTCTGAGTTGGAAGAAGTTTACGAAGCTGAAGAGAGATAAGCTCAATAGCTAATCTTTAGAATTAAAAGTGATGTATATTTGCTATTTTTGCGAGCTTTTTCTCGTGCAAGTGAATTTTTTATACCTTTTTAATTTTTCTTTTAGTGTACAAAAATATCCAGCATCAGTGTGATGTGGATATGAAAGTTATATATTATGATAGCATTTATTTTTTATTAGAAGTGTGAAACAGAGATTTAGTCAGCGAGGAGCATAGGTACTTAAATTCGTTCGTCTTATAAAACATAGCTATAAAGCAAATTGGAGGAAAAATCAAACATATTAAAAATCTCAATGCAATCAAATGGATTAAATTTTCGGTGTGAAATAAAAAGATATTGAGTCCAAGGCTAGCGGTGCAGATAATTGTTGCTATGATAAAATATTTTGTATAGATAATGTAATACGACCATACTTTTTCTTTTAACGCGTATTTATAAACAATATAGGGTTCCACAGTGAAAAGGACGGTTATAAAACTTAAGGTGGTTCCTAAAATAACGCCTATTATGCCAAAATGATAACCCAACAATATTGAAAATAAAACTTTCACGGCGCCTTCGACGATGGATTTATAGCGATCTTGCCAATAAAGGCCTTTCACATCTTTTAATAAATCAACGGGAGAGCGAAGCCCTCTCAGATAAAAATTGAATATCAGTATGACTAAAGCGATAAATGGAATTTGCTTTTCTTTGCCCATCCACAGAGCGATGAATGGCTGGCATAAATTCAAAAGAAACACGCAACACCAAGTGTAAATTAAAAAAGAAACCAACTGTAAAACTAGAAATATCCGCTTTGTTTCAGATTGATCGCGCTGTACTGCAAAATCTCCAAAACTTGCGCGTATACCGTCAAAAATTTGGGTGACCATTTTATGCACGCTACTTGTAAGCGTAATATAATTTGAAAAAAACCCTGAAGTTACCAAACCTATTATGGCGGATATGATCAAATTATCTGTATTCAATACGAAGGCACCACCTAAGCTATGCGTGACGAGTGCTCGTATATTTTTGCTTATTTTCTTTCTTTTTTCACTTGAAAGAGGATGCGGCTTTTTATCTCCAAGATACTTATATTTTTTTCGCACAAACCAGTAGGAGGTCATATTTTCGACGGCTCTTAAAATCACCCAAACTATGAGGTAAGTGACATAGTTGTTTGTTGTGTTCAATATCAAAAGAAATAAAGGTAAACTTAAACACTGGTATAATATTTTTATTATATTTATTACGGAATTTTTTTGTATTGCTATTAAAAAAGTTTTATTGTAGGAAAAAAAATAAGAAAAAAAGGCGTCTAAAATAAAAATGCCATAAATTGTATATAAATATAAAGGGTTATTTTCGTATAGCCCTCCGGTGAAAAGCTGCAAAAAAGGCGCAAAACAAATGCCCATTGCAAGAATAATAAAGCTAATTTTAAAATAAAAATTGCGGTAAAGCTGCATGAGCCCGATTACTTCATCGTGGTTTTTTTCAGCTATTGGCTTGTAAAGGCTGAAGCATATAACGCTTCCTATTCCCAGCTCCGCTATAGATAGCATGGAAATGACTTTTGAAAGCAAGCTATCGAACCCAAAAATAGAATCGCCCAATGCCTTAACGAACTGTGGCCGAATAATTAGTTGTGCAAGCATTTCGATTACCGTTGCACTCATGCCAACTGCAGCATTCCTGAGCGAGTTTTTTGTTCTTTCCATAATATTTTACCCTTTTTTTAACTTATTTTTAATATTATAAGCAGTAGATAGCATCCCCGGAAACATATTTGCCAAATCTATTTTTAATCTATCTTCAAAGGAAAGTGCTGTTTTGTAATAAATATTCTTTTTATAACCGGGGAAGTTATTTTCAAGTTCTAATTTTATCTCTTTGAGCTTTTTAATCGGTGGTTTATCGAACGCATTAAAAATTAAAGCTACAGTGTTTAAATAAAATGTCTTTACGAAATCTATTTCTATACCATTTTTATATTGCTCAAAAAGGTTACGCTTTTTATATTCTTTTATTTTTTTTCGCTCAACTTCTAGTCTATCGAACTGGTAGGCCTGATTTTTCTTATTTACGGTAGAATTTTGGTTTTTAAAATAATAGTAATATGGACTATCTATGAACGAATAATTGTTTATGTGAAGGGTGTAAAGTTTCACAAAATGATTGTCTTCATAGGCGGTTTTTTCAAGAAAAAAAATGTTATTGTCAAGTATTATCGAGCGCTTATAAAGATTGCTCCATATACCGCTTACTTTGAATAATAGCTGCTCTTTATTTTCCTGTGTTAATTTTTTGCCAGATATTTCCAATAAATCGCGAGTGTATTTATTCTGATGTGCTTTAAAATTTTCTTCAGTTAATGCGGTGTAATACTGCGAGCCAACCATATCGCTGTGGTCTTTTGTGGCTTTGTCGTAAAGTGCGGCAAACATACCTTTGCTTACCCAATCGTCGCTATCAACAAAACCGATGTATTCACCGTGTGCGGCTTTAAGTCCCAAGTTTCGTGCTCCACCTTGGCGCAAGTTTATGGGAGAATCGATCACAATAATTTTTTCTGGATATTTTTCTCTGTATTCTTTCATTATTTCGATGCTGTTATCTGGAGATGCGTCGTTTACCAAGATAATTTCTAAGTCAGCACAGGTCTGTTTTAGTAAACTTTCGACGCAGCGTCTTAAAAAATTTTGTGAATTGTATACAGGTACTATGACGCTTATCATATATTTCACTTATCCTTTTTCGATGTTTTTAAGAATTTTTTCTAATTCTTTTAAGGTGCTAACACATATAACCTTATTTTTGTTGCTATAAAGGCTTCTCAATTTATCGACGGCGCTGTCGAACGATCCGTTGGTGTAACATATAAACTCGTCTTTGACGTCTTGCTGCGAAAAATACTGATCAAATAGCTTGTAAATGAATATAACAGTCGGTTCGCGGTCGAAAATTAACTTTGGAGAGAAAAGGGCTGTTGATGATAAACTGATGAGCACTAAATTATCGAGTATTTCTTGATTTTTTACGAAATATGGCTCAAAAACTAGGCTTTTAACGATGTTTTTATCCATATCTTTTTGTTTTAGCTTTGGGTGAATTTTCACTTTGAGCCGTTCTTCCGGCAAAGTTTTTTTCAAAAGATCAAAAACTTCCGATTCAGTTATCTGAAAATGGGCAAAATCGCCTAATTTTATGGGTTGATCAAAATAAATTATGCTATTATTGCTCATTTCTCCTTCAGATATTTTATCTATATAAATTTCTGAGATAACAGACTCAGCTTTTTTATTTTTATAGAATTTAACTTGATTTTTTACGCTTAAATGTGAAAAATTATGCAGCATCTTAGGCTCGAAAACGACGGCATCGCAAAATTCATCGATATAGAGTTCCGTGCCTAAAATCTTTGCAAATTTTCTAAATGTTTTGTAATGGTCGAGTTGAATGCAATAATTCCTCGCGCCGTCTTCGATGAGGTGCAATTTTAATTCAGGGTTCCATTTTTTATTATAAAAATATATAGAACACATTATTGAGTTGCAATCTGTGCAGTATATTTCGTCAAAAATAAGCTCGTCGTTATAGTCGGAAATTTGGTCATGGATAGCTTTTTGAGGGAAGAATAAAGTTTTGATCAAATAAGAGCATAACGATCTTAATTTCTTTCGTGAAATTAGGTAAACTTTCGAAAAAAATTTGTGATTCTTCAATTTTTCGGTTATTCCAGATTCTTGGGAGGTAAAAAGAATATTTTTACTTTTGGTTTTCTCGGCAGCAATGTTGACACAGCTGATCAACTGAAATGGGGAAATTCCAAAAAATCCCAAAACCTTTTTTCCATTCTTAATTTCTCGGAAATACTGCCTTTCTAGCTCCAAAAGTTCATGTATTGCAAATCCTGCAATAAACCAAAAGAACGCAACACTAAACGTCACTTCGAATATAACAGCCTTTTCCATAAACCCGTAAACCACATATGATGCACAAAAAGCGAAAATTTTGCAAAAGAATTCTCTATTTGTTCCCCCTGTTTTTCTGAGAAATAGAGCAATTATTATCCTCCTCAATACCAAAATCAAGAAAAGAAGAAACACCAAAAGCCCCAAAATTCCATTTGAAACCAAAATCGTTAGGTAGGCATTGTGTAAGTCTGAATAAATGAGCCCGCCTTCCAGGATTTTAGTCCCGTATAGTACAATATTTGCTGTACCGATACCTAAAATCGGATGCGCTTTATAAACTTCAAACGCTTGTTCTATGAGCTTCATTCTGCCGCTTGTTATTTCATAATCCTCTCTTCCAACAACTTTTTCTGGTTCAGAGGATTGCTCCTTAATTTCTATTAAATTTGTGCTCAAATTATTGACTAAAACTGTGAATCTCTGTTGGGTAAATTTTCTAATTGGAAAAGTGGACATGATAAGTACTGTGCTAAAGCACAATATAAAGCTTAATTTTTTAAATATTTGTGTTGGTTTTTTATTGATATCCAATTTTAAAAATAGCTTTATTATTAAGGAAAATATGATATAAAACCAAATCAATATTAAAGCAGAGTTGGAATCGGAAAGCAGCAAGCTAAAAATGCTGATAACTACGTTGGCGATTAAGAACCATTTTGGTAAAATGACCTGCTTATAATGAGAATTTTCACATTTCTTTTTCTGTTTATACTCTGGAAATATTTTAGAAATAAGACTCTGAAAAATATTCCCAAATCCAGATCTATAATAAGTCCAATCGGCGGTAATTAAAACTATAACAGCAATTAAGCCAGTTAAATTTGGATTCGAAATCAGCCCACAAAACCGCTTATTAGAGATACCGATTACAAATTCACCTGTGCGTATCGTTTTCCATAAAATTGATACAAGAAGCCCTAAAAACGTCATGAGCATGGAAATTATCTGTATGGCGATAATAAGTATGTTAAAATATTTTTCTCTTTGTTCTTTGTTATTATCCAAATAAGAGGCATAAAAGACGAAAAATAAAATGCAAGTTTGAACAATAAAAAAAATATTAAGGCAAAAATTTTCATTAAAATGCAGGCAAGCAGTTAAAATGCAGAGTGCTATAAATAAAGATAAAATTTTGCCGTATTCCAATTTTAAAATATATTTTTTGCGAAATATCGTATAACAGCATAAAAAGATCCCCCAAAAGAGGATAGGCCATTTTATTTTATTATAAAATTTTTCATAGATGCGCATATCGAACAACATGAGGTTTATCATATAGCAAAGACTAAACAGATATTTATTTAAAACGATCTTTTGAAAAAGTTTTTTCAAAAACAATCATCTCCTAGCCAAATTTGTATACTTTCGTGAAATTATGAAATTTAAAATAAGTTAATTAAAGTTATTATTAAGAATTACTACGTTTTACTTAAAACTCTATAATCTCAAATTTTATTTTTTTCTTCTGATATACATGAGCAATACAGTATCCCAGAATTAACCAAAAAAACCCCGCTATAAAAATCGTCTCAGCGGGCATAGATGTTTCGAACAAGCTGTAAACTCCGAAAGCAATAATAGTAGCAAATAAATTTTCGAAACAACAGCACTGTAATTTATTATATTTCATAAGCAAAAATTTGCAAATTTTCGCGAGGACTTTGATAGTAAAACAAAAAAATATAACAAATCCTATAGTACCATAGGATACTAAAATTGTCAAATATCCGTTGTGCAAATCTGGATAAATTAACCCATCTTTTAGATATTTTTTACTGTAGTCAATTATATTGCTTCCTCCTCCCACACCGACTAAAGGAAATTTACAAAAAAGCTCAATTCCCTGTTTAATGAGCATAATTCTCCCGCTTGTTGGATCGGTGGAAATTTTTCTCCCTATTATTTCTTCTTTAAAATCTAAATCTTTATTATCCTGTACGGGTATCATATGAGAGTGCAGTGCGCTAACGATATAGTTAAAACCGTATTGGCAAAAATTTCTGAGTATAAATGATAAAAAAGGAAATACAAAGCAAAAAGTTAAAAGCAAAGCGACCTTTTTTAAAATTTTTTTACGAACTTTTTGGCCGCCAATAAATAAACGACAGAAAACTAAAATTGTTATATAAATAATTAAAAAAAGAAAAGAATTATTAGAGTCTGAAAGCAACAGAGAGAGCGAGTTAAACACAAAGCAAGTAATAATAATGTGTAGAGGTAAAGTTTTTCTAAACGAGCGAAACCGTTTTTCTTCTTTAAAGACAATATGGCAACAAATAATGGCTACCGCCGATATACTTCCCAATACATTTGAATTTAAATAAACGCCAGTCAGCCTATTGGCGTAAATTCCAAAGTAAAAACATCCAAAATAACTTTCCACTTTTATGTGAGTTAAAAATATCGCTATAATGAGTCCTAAAATGGAAAGGAAAGTAGATGTGTAAACAATGATTTTGCAAAATAAAAATACCTCTTTTCGAATTTCTTTAACATTTTTTTCAGTATACATACCATAAAATATAAAAAATAAATTGAATACATGATAAATTATAAAAAAATTGTTTAAAAAATTGTCAGCGAATCTGATAATTGTGGTGAGCAGCATAGAGAGCAAAAAGGCGAAGATCACAGGGCAAAATCGGGTTTTAAGGCATCGACCAGTAATCAAGAAATTGTGAATTATCAATAAAAATGACCAACAAAGAATAATAATTCCACAACCAACTGCAACTTCTGTTAACCCAATGATACTTCCCAAAAATATATCCATTATATAGGTTATTCGAAACGCACTAGAATTAAACACAATTTTAGAAATTGTTTCATGGTATAAATTCTTCATAACGTGATGTAATCTAAATTTTTTGTTTTTACAAGGTGACAGATCATTTTTATTAAATTTAAAATTTAGCAATGCTTTTAGGTATGCCAATTGTCTCACTTTTTTCACCTCATTTTATGGGTCTTAATTTAATAAATTTTTCTGCACACCTTTCAGATCATGGGTTTAAAATTTTAAAGGCTGGGTTTTAGCGTGTTTATATTTTGCAAATCTTGCTCTTTTTCGGTTTTGGGTGCAGGATAATCGCTATATTGAGCTAAAAACAGCTTTGTAACGTCCAATATTAACTAAAGTCCAAAGTTTCACAATCCTTTAAAGGCAACTTAACAATGCTCTTCTCTTTCGCAGACTTATATATTGCAAGTACCAACTCTAGTGCCCTTTTACCGGCATAAGCATCCACGTATGGCTGTCTTCCATTTTTTATAGAATCGATCACATCGCGATATAGAGGAATATGCCCAAACCCGTAAACATTAGGTGGATCCTCTCCGCATTCTTTCATAACCTGCTTACTGTTATCTAAATTATCGTCAAAACTCCAATGCTCAATAATATTGACGGATTTACCGCCAGCTTTAACAGTACCCTTTTCTCCAAAAATATAAAGCGTCTCTTCAAAATTTTCGGGATAGATATTTGTCGTTCCTTCGATAAGCCCGTAAGCTCCATTAGCAAACTTTAAAAGAGCTATCCCAAAATCTTCTGCTTCAATATAAGGGTGACTTAGCCTATCGGTGAATCCCACAACTTCTGCAACGTCATCGCCCATCATCCATATTAACAGGTCTATGTTATGTATACACTGGTTCATAAGAGTGCCGCCATCTTGTGCCCAGGTTCCACGCCAAGGTGCTTGCTTGTAATAATCTTTTCCGCGATTCCAACGAACGTTAGCAACGCCGTGGAATAATTTGCCAAACCTACCTTTATCCAGTGCTTCTCTAATTTTAAAAATAGATTTATTAAACCTGTTTTGATGGCAGGCTGATACCACAACTCCCTTTGTTTGCGCTAGCTCGATGATCATATCGGCATCGCGTATGGACATTGCAAGAGGTTTTTCGATAATTAAATTGCAGCCATGGCGAATACAGTCCAAAGCAATGGCGGCGTGGGTTCCACTTTCGGTTGCAATGGCAACAAGGTCTGGTTTTTCTATTTTGAGCATCTCTTTATAGTCGGTGTATTTTTTTACATCGAAATTGAGCGAAAATTTTGAAAATTTATCTTCTATTTTCTCCAGGACTGTATCGCAAATTGCCACCAATTTTAAATTATTTTTAATTGCTGCAGCAATATGGTTGGGAGAAATTCGGCCGCAACCGATTAAAGCGTATTTCATAAAAACCTCCAAAATAGTGAATTTAAAACTTTTTATTTTGCTAGAAACTTAAACCAAAAGTGTCGCCCTCTGTTTATTTTGTTTCAGAGGGCACTAAGGCTAAGAGTGAAGATTTTTTTATTTAAAAAGCTATATGGATTTTAAATAAAATCCTGAAATTACAAAAGTTCAATATTATCTCTGTTTTTTATAGCTTTTAATGCATTTTTGGTATCAAAGATAAATTTTGAATTTTTTGCTATCATCTCGTAATCCAGAACGGTGTGAGCAGTGGTCAATATAACCAAATCGAATTCCTGAAGCACATCTTCATTAAAATATCGTAACCCTTTATATATCCTGTTTTTGTAGCGATATTCCGGTATAAAAGGGTCGTAGTAATCCACGAGTGCATTGCCATTTAATAAGCCTTGGACGACAGCTAAAGCAGGACTTTCTCTATAATCAGAGACATCTTGTTTGTAAGCAACCCCCAAAACCAATACTCTTGCTCCATTTAAAGGTTTTCTGAATCTATTGAGTATCTTCACTGCCCTATTAACGCAGTAATCCGGCATACCGTCGTTGATAATTTCAGAGGCTTCTATCATAGAGGTGTGAAATTCATATTCTTTTGCTTTCCAAGAGAGATAGTAAGGATCGAGCGGAATGCAGTGGCCGCCGAGACCAGGTCCTGGGTAAAAGGCGTGAAATCCGTAAGGTTTTGTCTTTGCGGCTTCAATAACTTCCCAGATGCTGATTTTCATTTTGTGACATAAAATGGCAATTTCATTTATCAAACCAATATTTACATTGCGGTAAGTGTTTTCCAAAATCTTTTCCATTTCTGCAACAGAAGGCGACGAAACTTCCAATACATCACCTTCCAAAACATGGCGATACATCGAAGCGATAACCTCAGTTGCGTCCTCTCCGATCGCACCGACTACTTTAGGCGTATTTTTAATTTTATAAACCAAATTGCCCGGGTCAACTCTTTCAGGTGAAAATCCTAGATAAAAATCTTCGCCGCAAACCAAACCGGAACCGTCCTCCAAAATAGGCCTTATGAGGTCATCAGTTGTTCCGGGATAAGTGGTCGATTCCAAAACTACGATTGTCCCTTTTTTTAAAAATTTGGCAATTTTTTCAGAACAATTTTTCACATAGCTTATATCAGGCTGCCCATGATCATCCAGCGGAGTGGGGACACAAATTGCAATAAAATCCACATCTTCTATAGAATTAAAATTCATAGTTGCACTGAGCATAGATGATTGCACTAGCTTTGCTAAATCTGAATCCACCACATCTCCGATATAATTTTGCCCCATGTTTACCATATCGACTTTTGCGCTCTGCACATCAAATCCTATTGTTTTGTATCCCGCTTTAGCCTTTTCAACGGCTAAGGGCAATCCCACGTAACCGAGTCCAACCACGCCGACCACTATTTCTCTGTTTTCAATTTTCTTTAAAAGCATTTGTTTCATACACATGTCTATAACTCCTCAACAAAATTTTTATTGTCTATTTTGTAAGATGCCGCACAATTTGCACAAAAAGCTTGCTTGTTTTGAAATTTTAGCTTATTTCCACATTTGCATACATGGCCGTGAATTTTTCCAGGATTTCCAAAAACGAGTGCAAATTGTGGCACGTCCTTAGTCACAACAGTCCCCGCACCGATTAGTGCATATTTCCCTATTTTATGCCCACAAACGATCGTTGCATTGGCGCCTATGGTTGCTCCTTTTTCCACAAAAGTTTGTTTGTATTCATTTTTTCGCTCTATGGCGCTCCTAGGATTTACCACGTTTGTGAACACGCATGAAGGGCCGAGAAAGACATCATCTTCACAAGTAACACCGGTATAAACGGAGACGTTATTTTGAATTTTCACGTTATCGCCCAGTGAAACTCCTTCTGAAATGACAACATTTTGACCTATATTGCAATTTTTGCCAATTTTGCAGCCCTTCATAATATGGGAAAAATGCCATATTTTGGTGCCGTCGCCGATTAAAGAACCTTCATCCACAAAACTGGATTCATGCGAAAAGTAACTCAATAGTTATTTTCCTCCTTATAGAATTATTAAACAAAAGATTTGATTAATTCGCAAATAGAATCGACTTCATCGTTTGTGAGATAAGGATGCATTGGCAAACTGAGAACTTGGCTGCAAAGTTTTTCTGTTGTTTCAAAGGTTTTATCAAATTGCAATTTGCCCTTATATACTTCCTGCCGGTTCAATGGTTTTTCATAATAAACTCTAGTCGGAATGCCCCTTTCTTGCAATTCTGTTTTGATGTAATCACGCTGCTCTCTATTTTTGAGTTTTATAGTATATTGAGCCCAGCTTGAAAAATAATTTTCTGGCACAATTGGAGTTTTGACGGCATCCGCAAGTTTTTGCGTATATAGGGTGGCAAGTTCGTTCCGGCGATCCAACTCATAGCGTTGAAAAGCTCCCAGTTTGACCAATAAAACTGCAGCTTGAAGGCTATCTAATCTGGAATTTATTCCCACGCGCTTGTGGTTGTATCTGTGTCCGTTACATTCACCGTGCTTTCTCAATGAGCGAAGCTCATCGGCGAGCGAATCGTCGTCTGTAAACATAGCGCCACCATCGCCATAGCAGCCGAGTGGTTTTGAGGGAAAAAACGAAGTTGTGGCAACATCGCCAAACGAACAAGCTTTTTTTCTATTTATCATTCCGCCGAAGCCTTGAGCTCCGTCTTCTATGACTATCAAACCGTATTTATGAGCTATGTTTGATATTTCTCTGTGTGCGGCGGGAAGCCCAAAAAGATCGACTGGTATAACTGCGGCGGGATTTAATTTGCATTCTGTGAGCACTTCTTTTATTGTATTTTCCAATTTTTGAGTGTTTATATTGAATGTATTTTCGTCTACGTCTACGAATATAGGCGTGGCGCCACGAAGACTAACCACCTCTGCGGTTGCAAAAAATGTGAAGTTTGGAACAAAAACGGCGTCTCCTTCGCCTATCCCTTTAGCTATAAGGGGCAGCAAAAGCGCATCGGTGCCGTTTGCACAGGATATGCAGTGTTTTATATTTAAGAAATCTGCGAGCTTTTTTTCTAACTCTGTGACGGGTTCTCCTAAAATATAATTGGATGTGTCTAATACGCCGAGAATAGCTTGGTCTATTTCTGTTTTCATAACTTGATACTGTTTTTGTAAATCAATAAATTTCATTTTAAAACCTCGCTTTTTTGAATTATAAGCTCTTTTAAGACGAGAATCTTATAAAATAATTTTAAAATTTATTAAAAAATTTTTTTAATAAATATAAACTCAAGTCTTTTTGTCAAGCGATAGTATTATTTCATTTAATTTTCTTGTAAGCAATTTATAATCGTAATCTTCTGCAGCTTTTCGGGCATTTTTGCACATGTTTAAATACGAATCGTGTGAAAGGGTATAAACTTGCTCAATCGCATTTGCCAGATCGGTGGCGCTTTTAGTTTTTGTAGTAATGCCGCAATTATAGCGCTGAATGAGGTCGTAATTTACCTGTAGGTTTGATACAATCGGTTTGCCACTGGCCATATAATCAAATAATTTATTGAGACTGCAGCCGAACCGCATTATATCTGTTTGACGAACAGTGATGATGTTTAAATCCGCTTTTGATAGAGCGTAAGGGATGAATTTTCTTTGAATATGCCCTTTGAAAATGATATTTTGAATTTTTTCTGAATTGCACCTATCCTCGAGTGCCTTTTTTTCTGTACCATCACCGTAAATTAAAAATTTTATTTTTTTAGGTTGAACTTGCTTTTTGTTTTGTATGATTTTTGCAGCGTCTAATAAATCGTTTAGGTGATTAACTTCGCGTATTGAGCCAGCATATATGACTTTAAATGTGCATTTATCTTCGAGATCGAAATCTTCAAAATGATTTTCAAGCGATTTTTGGTATTCATCTAAATCCACTCCATTATTAATATTATAGACTTTTGATAGATCTACGATATTTTCCAGTTTTTTGCTTTTTATATATTCTTTGCCACCTTCCATAGTAAATATGATGCAATTTGCATGTTTGTAAAGATATTTTTCTAGCAAATAAAGAAAGCGTATAATCGGATTTTTGGGAGAGATGCCTTTATAAGCTACTATCGATTCAGGCCAGAGATCCCTCACTTCAAGGATAATGGGGATTTTAAATTTTTTCGCCATGCGCACAGCAATTAAAGCTGCGAAAGGGGAGGGGGAAGAGGTGTATATTACATCCGGTTTTTTAAATTTTTTACAACACGTTAAAACTCTATAAGGAAATTCAAGCATGTTTTTTATGCGCGAAAGGCCGTTGTTTTTATAATTTGAGGTTTTTAAAAATGTGTATGTGACGCCATCGAAGTTTATTTCTTTGATATTTTTAAGCGCGTGAGAACTTTTTTCTTCGTGCTGTGAAAAAGCATCAGATGGAGAGTTGAATACGTTAATTTTTGAGTTGTGAATTTTGCTGGCCGTGAATATTTTTACTTTATATCCCATATTGGAAAGATATTTTGAAAAATAATAATGACGGTTTAATCCACCGAATTTGGGAGGAATCGCGTAATGATTTATTATCCATATATTTTTCACGAAAGCCCTCCTTTTTTTGAAAAATATCAGATCAATAAGTTCGCGCGATTAATTTTATGAGCGTGTTAGCTATATAGTCAATTTGAGGATCGCTTAAAAGAGTGTGTAGAGGTAAGGTTATTTCATTGCGATAAAGATTATATGCGTTGGGAAAATCTTCTATTTTAAAGCCCAAATTTTTATAAGCTGTGTGCATCGGTAACGGTTTATAGTGCACATTTGTGCTTATGCCGTGTTTGGACATTTCGTCTATTACTGAATTTCTGAATGTTTCATCTTTACCTATAAGCCGGACGCAGTATAGATGGCCACTCGATTTATACGAACTTGAATAGTGGTTTAAAGTGCTAATATTTGCGTTTTTTAGCGCGTTATTATAGCGTTCGATGATTTCATGCCGCCTTTTTTGCAGTAGTGGATAGCGCTTTAATTGCACAAGGCCTAAAGAAGCCATTATATCTGTCATATTGCATTTAAAGCCGGGAAATTTAATATCGTAATCCCAAGTGCCGAGCTTTGTTTTTTCAAGTGCGTCTTTTGACTGACCGTGCAGAGAGAGTAACATGAAATATCGATATATCGATTCATCGGATATTGCAGGAATGTTTTTCCATGTTAGTGCTCCTCCCTCCGCTGTTGTGAGGTTTTTTACAGCATGAAACGAAAAGCACGTGAAATCTGCAGCGGATCCACTAATAAATTCATCGCGTTTTGCACCAAATGAGTGTGCGGCATCGCTCAAGATTAGAATTCGCCCCAAAGCGCTCTGCATTCCTAAAGTACCCGGCATTTCTGTTTTAGGGGAGAAGATGGATTTTTTTTGATTTACTATATTTAATATTTGTTTATAATCGCACATAACACCCCCTATATCGACTGGTATGATAGCGCGGGTCTTCGGGGTTATAGCTTTTTCTAAAGCGTTATAGTCCATTTCGAATGAATTTTTTGCTGTGTCTATCAAAATGGGGGTTGCGCCAACATGACGTATAACACTACACGAAGCCGAGTATGTGTAGGCACTGGTGATGACTTCATCGCCTGAGCCTATATTGAAAAGCCTTAAAACCATCTCCATACAAGCTGTTGCAGAGTTGAGACATACCGCACGTTTATTTTCGCAAAAATCAGCTATTTTTCTTTCAAAAAGTTTCGTTTTAGGACCTGTTGTGATCCAGCCTGAGCGCAGAGTTTCTGCAACGGCCTCTATCTCCTCTTCTGAAATATCGGGTGGAGAAAAATCTATGTGAAAATCCATTTATGCGATCCTTTCTAACGAATTTACTTTAAACTGAAGCAAAATAATATTGATTTTTTAGTATTACATATGCTACTCGGTATTATAACTCAAAATGAAAGTAAAATCAAGATTGGTAATTTGGAGGTGTGATGCAACAGCAGCGATTTTAAATTACAACTAAGGGTAAAATTAGGAATATAGCCAAAAAAAGGCTGACGGAAGAGGTAATAAGCACAACTCGGCACCATCTGGGCGCTGAGCATGCAGCAAAGCATCCTCAAATTAATATTGACATAAACCAAAGTTGGGCATATAATATAATAGAAAATGCATCTACATTGCATAAAAATTAACTGAATAAAAGGATTCGTCACACTGAACAAAGCTTCAATTTAATTTACCGATTTATGGCAAATTACTAGATGAATGAAATTTCACCAAATCGCATAAAAACTCGACCTCACTAAACCTCGCAAGCAACCAAATTAACAGCTTGCCTCAAAAAATAAAAATAAATGCACGTGCGTTAAAATGAAAGTTCGTACAGCAATGTTGAGTAAAATGTTCTCAAATTAATATTGACATAAACTAAAATTATCAATATAATAAAACTATAAATATATATATATCGTATAAATTTTATTATAGAAAGGAGAGCATGAAATAAACCACTTTGCAAGCAATTTTCGCTGCAAAAACGCACCAAAAAACCTAAATTTCACCTAACAATTTGCACTAAATTGTGCAAAAACTAATTTTACAAGCTACACAAAAAACAGATGAACGTGCATTCAAATGAAAGTTCGTACAGCAATATTAAGCCAAGCATCCTCAAATTAATGTTGACATAAACCAAAGTCTGGCATATAATATAACAAAAAATACATCTATATTATATAAATTTACGTAATAAAAGAAGGGCTGCTCATAAGCAACTGAAAATGATTTTTGCTGCAAAAACGCACCAAAAACCTAAATTTCACCTAACAATCTGCGCTAAATTGTGTAAAAACTAATTTTACAAGCTGCACAAAAAACAGATGAACGTTCGTACAGCAATGTTGAGCAAAATGTTCTCGAATTAATATTGACATAAACTAAAATTATCAATATAATAAATCTATAAATATATATATTGTATAAATTTTATTATAGAAAGGAGAGCATGAAATAAACCACTTTGCAAGCAATTTTCACTGCAAAGTCTCACCAAAAACCTAAATTTCACCTAACAATCTACGCTAAATTGTGCAAAAACTAACTTTACAAATCCACAAAAAATTAAAATGAATGGACGTGCATTAACATGAAATTTTTGAAACAACTGCTACTAACCACCATGCTTGCTGCTTTACTTGCCACTCCCTGCGCTGCAATACCTATAGACGACTGCGGCCTCACAGTGCACACTGAGAAAACGGAGGACATCATCATAATAACATGTGTCGTCGACCATAGAGCTCACATAAGGCGGCTCAAAATATGCGGATTAGATGCCTATATGCGTGAAAACGACTGGCATGTGCCGTCGGTAGACTTGACGGGCCGAGAAGGCAACAGACAAATACAATCTTACATACCACGCTACCGCAGCTACGTAATCTGGTGCACAGAAATGTCGGTACAAGACATAATACTTCACTGGACGCACCGCTACCTCAGAGCACCTGCTATAAATTACAATGCCATCAAAATACTACTTAACGATCAAGTCTCTACTCTAACAGTCGCTGTAGATTTATGGGGTTATCCATCAATGCGCCTATCTGGCGACCAATCGTTCCACTCTAACCTTTTCACACTCGTAGACAAATTCGTCCCAGAAGTCCGTAAGGATGGCGAACAGGTAATATCAAGCGATACGCCTTTCATCAGCAGAACAGTTGCTGGAAAAATAGTTACTGTAGTTTACGACAACCCTGGTTTAACGGTTGGAGACACAGTCGAAGTCGCGGCTGGCTCTATTGGTAACCATCTGCTATTAAGCCACCGGACAGACACGCAAGTGTGCGCGGAGAACGCACCAACAGTCGAGTCCGTTGCTGACCCAGCAGCACCGGTCGAGGTCGATGATGACCCATCTGATACTGTTCCACAAACAGATCCCGACGAAGTAACACCGGACCCCAATCCGACGGGGGGAACTACGCCTGTACCAAATGCATAAATTGGGTGATCGGACTATCCGCAGCCGTGCTAAAGCCAGATTTGAGGCTGCTCAGGACGGCTGGCTCGCCCGGGCCCGGTCACCGAATTTATGCTCGAGGGCACGAAGGTAAGCCTCTCTAAATTGCCCGTGCTGAGGTAGGTGCATCTACGAAATAGGGTTGAAGCCTCCTCAGGTATGCGCTGCTAAGCTAAAGTTTTGCAACGCTGAGCAGCTGTGCTAAAGCCAGATTTGAGGCTGCTCAGGACGGCTGGCTCGCCCGGGCCCGGTCACCGAATTTATGCTTGAGGGCGCGAAAGTAAGCCCCGCTACATTGCCCATGCTGAGGTAGGTGCATCTACGGAAGAGGGTTGAAGCCTCCTCAGGTATGCGCTGCTAAGCCAAAGTTGAGGCTGCTCAGGACGGCTGGCTCGTCGAGCCCGGTCACCGAATTTATGCTCGAGGGCGCGAAAGTAAGCCCCGCTACATTGCCCATGCTGAGGTAGGTGCAGCGCCGGAGAGAAGGGAGACTCTCTCACATGCGCTGTGCAAACTGAACTTTTGCAAATGCCATACACGCTTAGGCAAACTCAACAGCCAGGCGTGGCTACCGCGTTTGCATCGCTGAAGTTAGCCGCGCGGTGCTCCGGTTTGGGGCGTTATGCGCGCTTTTTTGCAATTAATGTTGCTATAGCACAAAACTTTGTATATAATTTACTAAACAATATATTTGAAATATTCAAAAGTAAATATGAATGCATAAAACAAAGTTTTGCAATATTTAAGAAAGGCATCCTTAAATAAGTATTGAGATAAAACAAAATTGTACTTATAACTAATCTGAACAAGTGTTTAAATTGAATAAAAATTTAGTAATATAAAGAAATTGCTTGCCGATCCGTCGCACCCGTAGCCCAAGGTGGCACAGTGCGTGCAACTCGCCGGGCAAGCGCGCTGATGAACTTAGAGAAAAATCTAATAAACAATGGCCGAAATTCACGTGTTTGTTCAAGTATAAATGAATTGAAGCTCGGGTTACTTAGACATGCACAAGCAATGCTGTAAACACGGCGCAGGTTAGATCTCGCGCCCCTTTTTGCTCATTATTATGGATTATATTATTGCGAATGTTGAGCGCACACTGTGGCCCGAAGAGGTATGGATAAAAGCAATAAAAATAAATTTGTTGATTAAAAGTCTGCATAATTGCAAATTGTAATAGGGCATGATAAAATAAATCATATGAAAATTATGGTAAAACGATGTAAATTGATATCATTATAAAAGACCGCGCATGCAAAGCTTAACGGAAATTCTGTGAAATTTGATGATTCTTTTTATCTGCAATGCTGTTTTATCTTATCTAAAATTTTCTATGAAATGCTTTTCGTGTTACGGTGTGTATTCTAAATTTAATTTTAACACATCTTTTTGTGTAGCAGTTGAGTTAATTCGTTTAATTTGTAAAAAATATAATTATTGCACATAAGCCTATGTTTAGCATTATCCCAGATGTTAGTTTATTGACTTTATTACTTAAATTATGATAAAATAATTTCATGGAAAGATCGATGCCGTTGAAATTTAAGGTTATTTGCTCAAAATAGAGATTTTGACGTTATGTTAATAAGCGATAAAGCCTGTGTGAAGTTGTTACTGGACTCAAAATAATTAATTCTGAGAAATTTTAATAATAATATTTAAAATCGAATGACTTTTACGATGTTTTTTCTTAAAAATAACAAAAATCTTTATAATTTACATGTTTATTGTATTGTTATGCTAAAATTATATTATTTAAAAGAGTGATTTAAAAATGCTAATGTATATTATTAAACGAATATTTATCGCTGCTGCGACTGTTTTGCTCATAGCGTGCACAACGTTTATTATGATGAACGCTATACCAGGCGGTCCATTTATGGCGGAAAAAGCTCCGTCACAGTCTGTTTTAGATGCGCTTAATGCAAAATATGGATTGGATAAACCTGTACCAGTTCAATTGGTAAACTATCTCAAAGCTGCTGTTAAAGGGGATTTTGGTGTGAGCCTTCGAATGCAAAAAAATCGTCCAATAGCAGATATAATCAAAGATATGTTCCCAATTTCGGCCAAGATAGGTTTATTGAGTGTACTTGTAGCGGTGCTTTTGGGCATCCCGATTGGATGCATAGCGGCGTATAATCAGGGGAAATTTTTAGATAATCTGCTTAGAATTATAACCACATTGGGAATAGCAGTTCCAGGATTCGTCTTGGCGGCGTTGCTGCAATACTGGCTATGTGTTAAATTAGCGTGGTTCCCTTGTATTGGTTTATCTTCTTGGAAAAGTTATATACTTCCTGTTTTTACGTTATCGTTTTATCCAATGTGTTATATAGGAAGGCTGACGCGCTCAAGCATGTTAGATGTGACAAAGCAAGATTATATCAGAACTGCAATCGCTAAAGGTGTTTCTCCCGTATCTCTCATTTTTAAGCACACTTTGAGAAATGAGCTATTGCCTATTTTAACTTATCTTGGCCCGTTAACTGCAGGGACTTTAATGGGCGGATTTGTTGTGGAATCGGTGTTTTCTATACCTGGGCTAGGCCGATATTTTATCCAAAGCATTTTAAATCGCGATTACCCCTTAATTATGGCAACTACTATCTGTTTATCAGCCTTAGTAGTAATAATGAACTTGGCAGTAGACTTAGTATATAAACTAGTAGATCCGCGCATAAACTTGGGAAGAGAGGTAAAAAATTGACAAAACAACCTTTTTCAATGCAGTCTAGATTTAAAGGTTTCGAATTTCAACCAGAGGATTTTACTAAAGCAAGTGCGGAAGAACAGGAAAATTTAAAAGAAAAATTATCGCCTGGATCATATTGGAAAGATGCATGGCGAAAATTACGCGGCAATGTGGTGGCGATGTGCGCATGTATCTTATTGTTGTTGATAACAATTTTTGCGCTATTGGGCCCTATATGTGTACCATATCACGATGCAGAACAACTCCGTGGGGCAGAAGGTTTAGGCCCGATGCAATATTCTGCTTCAGAAATAAATAAGATGAATGCAGGAGAAGCGGTATTTCCGCATATATTCGGTACTGATACCCATGGTCGAGATCTTTTTGTACGGACGATGCAAGCAACGCGTATTTCTGTGCTGATCGGTGTGTTTGCTGCGATGATTGTTTGTATAATCGGTACTTTATATGGATCTGTTTCAGGGTATTTAGGCGGTAAAGTGGATTTTATAATGATGCGCATAGTGGATATTATTTACTCACTTCCTGATATTTTGGTTGTGTTATTGCTTTCTTCTATAATTAAAGCTCCTTTGCAAAATTTTATAAATGACAGTAAAAATAAATTTTTTAGTTTAATAGGCGGATTTGGTGTGGGCATTATTTCAATATTTATTGTGTTTGCACTGCTTTTTTGGGTGGGCACAGCTAGAATAATTCGCGGTCAGGTGCTAATGCTTAAATCGCAAGAATTCGTGACGGCAGCCAAAGCGCTGGGGGCTTCTTCAGGACGAATTATTAGAAAACATATAATACCAAACTGCATAGGTCAAATTATTGTTATCACGATGATGCAGATACCATCTGCCATATTTTTGGAATCATTCTTGAGTTTTTTGGGCCTCGGGGTATCAGCTCCGCATGCAACTTTAGGAAGTCTTATTGCAGATTCGTTAAGTGGAATGCGAATGTATCCAAGCAGACTTCTTATCCCAAGCGTCATATTGAGCGTTATTATACTTTGTTTTAATTTATTTGGAGATGGCTTGCGTGATGCGCTCGACCCAAGAATGAAAAGGGAGAGTGGTTGAATGTGAATGATATATTGTTAGCAGTGGATGAGCTGAAAGTGTCATTTTTTACTCCTTTGGGCAAAGTTTGTGCAGTGGGTGGCATTTCTTATAAGCTTAAACGCAATGAAATTATGGGAATTGTGGGAGAAAGCGGCAGCGGAAAAAGTGTGGAAGCTTATTCGATTATGGGTTTAACACCGCAATCTGGCTGCCGTGTTGAAGGGAAAATAGAGTTTGAAGGGGAAAATATTTTAAATTATAATCAAAAGCAAATGCGAGCTTTCCGCGGCAATAGGGTAAGTATGATTTTTCAAAACCCTATGACGTCTCTAAATCCCGTGTATACCATTGGTAATCAACTGGCGGAAGCAGTGCACTGTCATGAAAAAATGCCGCGATCTAAAAGTTGGGCGCTGGCAGAAGAGATGTTAGAATTAGTTGGAATAAACAATGTTAAAAAACGCATGAAGCAATATCCTCACGAATTTTCTGGTGGAATGAGACAACGTGTGATGATCGCAATGGCGCTGATTTGCAAGCCAAAACTTCTCATAGCAGATGAACCAACTACTGCGTTAGATGTTACTATACAAGCGCAAATTTTGGACCTTATGAAGAATTTACAGAAAAAAACGGGCATGTCAATCATATTTATTACCCATAATTTTGGTGTTGTTGCAGAAATTTGTGATAAAGTCATAGTAATGTATGGCGGAAAGATTTGCGAAACTGGCACAGTGAACGATATATTTTACGCTCCAAACCACCCATATACAAAAGGTCTGTTGCGTTCCGTCCATAGGGTGGATTCAGAAACTCACGAAAGACTTGTTCCAATAAAGGGCAATCCTATTAATATGTTAAACGCTCCTGATGGATGTCGCTTAGCCTCAAGATGCGATCATTGCATGAAAATTTGTTTAAGGGCGTCGCCTCCCCTGATTTCTTTAAGTGACACTCATGAAGTGGCGTGTTGGCAACAAATAAATAATGCATCGGCGGTGAAAGCATGAGTGATAAATTAATAGAGGTTGCATCTTTATGCAAATATTTTTCTGTGAAAGAAGGACTGCTAAACAAAAAATATATTTATGCTGTGGATGATTTAAGTTTTTTTATTAACCGTGGAGAAACTCTTGGTATGGTGGGTGAATCTGGTTGCGGGAAATCCACATTAGGGCGCACTTTAATCCGGCTT
The DNA here is from genome assembly GCA_031266365.1 of Oscillospiraceae bacterium. Lineage (GTDB taxonomy): Bacteria > Bacillota > Clostridia > Oscillospirales > Acutalibacteraceae > JAISBE01. The sequence goes on along the minus strand of JAISBE010000019.1, from coordinate 2,835 downwards.
TATGAGCCAACAAGCGGTCGTATAGTTTATGATGGACAAACTATCTACGATTCTGGAAATATCGAACTTATCGATGATGATGGAAATAAAACTTATTCCAAAAAACAAATTTCAGAAATTATGCCATTTAGGCGAAAAATGCAAATAATTTTTCAAGATCCATCTGCGTCGTTGAATGATCGAATGACGGTTGGCGAGATAATCAAAGAACCTCTTGAAATTCACAACCTATATCCGGGTAAAAAAGAGCGCAATGAGCGTGTCAAAGAGCTTTTACATGCAGTCGGGTTAACTGCTGAACATGCAACGCGCTATCCTCATGAATTTTCCGGAGGGCAGCAACAGCGTATTGGGATAGCTAGAGCTTTAGCGGTTGAACCTGGGTTTATAGTTTGTGATGAACCTATTTCAGCGTTAGATGTGTCAATACAGTCTCAAATTATAAATATGCTTGAAGATATGCAAAACGATCTTGGATTAACTTATCTTTTTATTGCTCATGATATTTCTGTAGTAAGGCATATATCCAACCGCATTGGTGTTATGTATCTTGGCAAGCTCGTTGAACTCGGTAAAAGCAATGAGATCAGTAAAAATCCACTACACCCATATACAAAAACGCTTTTATCTTCAGTGCCAATACCCGATCCAAAGAAGACTCGAGAAAATAAGCGCATTGTATTACAGGGCGATATACCAAATCCTATATCACCGCCACTAGGTTGCAGATTTCACACACGATGTCCTTGCGTTAAACAAATTTGCAAGGAGCAGGTACCACCACTTAGAGAATTATCTAACGGGCATTTTGCAGCTTGCCATATTTTGTGATTTAATTTTTAAATTATTGGATAATATACATATTTTAACAACACATAAAAAGAGATTTTATCGTCATAATAGCTATATCTAGATGCGTATATAATAAATTTATTTTAAAGGGGCAATCAGCGATGAAAAAAAGATGGACTTCTATATCGATAGCTACTAGCATATTGGCCATTTCTTTATCAGGATGCACCGGAAAAAAGCCTACGACCGAAAAACTAGATTTGAAAGTTTGCATCGCTTCGGAGCCAGCAACGTTGGACCCAACCTTAAGCAATACCGTAGATGCTGCGGTTATGCTGAATCATACAAATGAAGGGTTATATAAATTAAAACCTGATGAAAATGGCAAGCTTATCTCAGTGCCTGGTCAAGCAGAATCTATGGAAAAGAAAGACACAGAAAATGGAACTGTTTACACGTTTCACTTGCGCAATGGTATTAAGTGGTCTGATGGGCAACCTGTGAAGGCAACCGATTTTGTGTACGCTTGGCGTAGACTAGTAACCCCTAAAAACGCTGCGGAGTACCATTATATACTAGAATCGGTGGCAAATGCCCAAGAAATTTTGAAAGGCAATGCTGATCCTTCAACGTTAGGTGTGAAAGCTGTTGATGATAAGACGCTTGAGGTTACACTTTCCCAACCTTGCCCTTATTTTGAAACATTACTATTTTTTCCTGCCCTGTATCCAGTACGTCAAGATATAGTTGAAAAATATGGCGATAAATGGACGCAAGATCCTACTACTTTCCCTTGCAATGGCCCATATAGCTTCAAAGAATGGGCACATGAAAGTTATATATTAATGGAGCAAAATCAACATTACTGGGATCAACAAAGCATAGGGCCAAATAGCTTGAAATTTATGTTGATGAAAGATGTAAATTCGACTTACAATGCTTATAATGCTGGTGAATTAGACTATATCGTAGCTATACCCCCTGAGGAAGCACTTAAATTAAAAGAAGACGGCAAACTACACATTAGTGATACTCTTTCATCTAGTTATATGATATTTAATTACCAAAAAACGCCTTTCGATAATCCAAAGGTGAGAAAAGCGTTTTCTTTAGTAATCGATCGTAATTCTATCATACAAAATATTGCTCATTTTGGTAAACCTGCTGGTGGATTTGTTCCATTTGGGATAAAAGATGCAGATGGAGACTTTAGGGCAAATGGTGGAGACTATTATAGCGTTAAGAAAGAAGATTATCAGAAGAATTGCGATGAAGCACGCAAACTGTTTGCGGAAGCAGGATACTCTGACGGCGAAAATTTCCCAACTGTTACATATTTAACTAATAGTGAGGGACCAAATAGGCAAATCGCTGAAGCAATTCAGCACGACATAACAAAAGCGCTAAAGGTAACAATAAGCGTGGAACTGGAAGATTGGAATACCTTTTGTGCAACTCGAAAAGAAGGCAACTTCTTGTTCTGCCGCGGTGGGTGGAACGGTGACTGGGATGATCCGACTACTTTTTTAAAAATATTCCTTAAGGATACCGGTAATAACGAAGCTCATTACGATAACCCAGAATATGAGAAGTTACTTAGCGACGCAGAGCGAGAATCCGACCCGGTAAAACGCATGCAGTTATTGCATCAAGCAGAGGATATCGTTATAGGCAAAGATTATGCAGTTGCGCCGCTAATTTTTGGCGTACATAAATGTTTGATAAAAGATGATATAAAAGGAGTAGGCCACAATAGTTTAGGTATAGTATTGTTCGCCTATGCACATAAATAAATTGCCATTGTAGGATTAAAATTTTACAATGCTAATAGCCAAGTTTTCTTCAGCTTTAATGTTGGAGAATACTTGGCGAAAATAATTTGTAGCGTTTTGTTTATCATAGAGAATTTTAAATTGATTGAAAAAGTAAAATTCAGTATAGTATTCTCAAAAAATGTTACTATAAACTAAAGTTTCGCATATAATATAAGCCAAAATATGGCTAAACTATATAAAATAAACTCACAAAGAGGGCACGTTTAAA
>JAISBE010000004.1 GCA_031266365.1 Oscillospiraceae bacterium | reverse complement strand
CAATTTCTTGAAAAACCATTCCCTCACCTTTTTATTATATCACATATAGTTCCGTTTCGGCAACAACTTTTTCTGTTTTTAACAACATTTTTTTGCTTTTTTCTCATTTGTATAATTTTAAACTTAGAAATTTTGTTGCAAAATTAGGAATATAGCCAGAGAAAAGACAGATATGTATGGAAAATCTTAACAATAGCAAAGTAAAAAAGCGTCCACAAAATTTTCTTAGTGCCAACAATGCCACTTGCGGCATTTTGTCACATTAATATTATTTAGTAAATCTCTCGCAGCTTAATGTTACTACAGCATAAAGTTTGATATATAGTTCATTCAGCAATACATCTAAAATATTTAAAAATATATAAAAGAAGTTTTGCGCACAATAGCAAACCTTAAGTACACTCATGCACATAAAATCGCTTAACTACGCCAACGTTCGCTTTTCACGGCGCGTTAACCTTCCTCAACGATTCCTAAATTCATGTTGCTATACACCAAAGTTTGCTGTATAATTAATCAAATAATATATTTAAAATGCCTAAAAATATATCAAAACAGCAAGTTCATGCAGCAAGCCTTCACGCAATCATTAAATTGCACACTAAGTATGGTTAACACCCTGACTGAAACGGCACACATGCAGGGCGCAGCCTTCCCTTTTGGGCGCTGAACACGCAGCAAAGTACCCTCAAATTAATATCAATATGACACAATATTTAGTATATAATTAATATAAATAAGTGTTTAAATCAAATAAAATTAATTACATGAAAAAATGGCCACGCATACAAACCGCACAGCTAACTTTCGCCAAAGTTCTCTGCCGCAACATGCTACCCGCAAGACCCCACAAACGATGCGGCCTCTGGCTCACTGTGAACTTAATTCACCTATCTGCCTTCCCGCGCTGCGCCGATCATTTTTAGCCTTCATCACCGCACCACCAGTGTGTGCTGCCTTAATCTGGCACAGCTAACCTCCACCAAAGGCCTCTACTGCAACATGCTACCCACCAGACCCCACAAACAATGCGGTCTCTGGCTCACTATGAACTTAGCTTACCAATCTTTCTCCCTCCGCTGCGCCGATCATTTTTAGTCTTCATCACCGCACCACCAGTGTGTGCTACCTTGATCTGGCACAGCAAATGCGGTTGGCAATTTGACGGCGGGAGATAATTCCGCACATCAAGTTCATGCAGCAAGCCTTCACGCAATCATTAAATTGCACACTAAGTATGGTTGACACCCTGACTGAAACAGCACACATGCAGGGCACAGCCCTCCCTTTCGGGCGCTGAATACGTAGCAAAGCATTTTAAAATTAATGTCATTACAGCATAAAATTATATATAACTTATTAAATAATAGATCTAAAATATTCAAAAATAAATGAGAAAGATTTAGCATAAAATAATTAACTTCCCTATAATCACGCACATAAAATTGCTTAATTACACCTCAATCTACAGTAAAAAGCTTTTAATATCAGCTATTTCTCTCACCTTTTTGAATATTTATCTTTAATTTTATCGCAATAGTTTTTTTACCCAAAAGTTACTTCAACACGTTCTCTCCTGCCATCCTCATACTCGGCTACCCAAGTATAATTTAATCCTGTGGCGCCTTGCGCTCCACCCGGCGGAATCACAAAAGTTAACGTACCCCCAAGGGCATAAATTTCAGAGTATGTTAATGTATAACTCCAACACCATGATCCTCCACGACCACTTATATCTGGCGCTTTGTTTACTCGACAGTTAGCCATTACATATGCAGTCTTCTCATCGCCGCTTTCTAGGAGAATTGTTTCAAGATATTTACAATTACTGTGTACATTTAGCCATAAGCAACGACAAATTACATTCGGCACCTGAATCTTCACGACTATTGCTTCATCATTTGCCGTTACAATAACTGGCACAACACTGGCTATGAGTGTTGCAGCAGTCAATAATGATAAAAACTTCTTCATAACTTTAGCTCATCCCCTTAATAAAAATTAAATTTTTAAGTACTAACATCGCGTAATTTAATAAACAATCTACATTTTTCGCCTCATTTATACTAATTATACTATAATTAGTATAAACAAATTGCTATAAACTAAAAAACTACAAAAATATAATTAACTACACACGCAAAGATCAACCAGCTACAGCTGCGTAAATTTATCTTCTCCAAATTTACCGTCAGCCCAAGTTATTTTTTTCGTAAACTCTCTAATTACGACTAATTTTTGCCTTAATTAATATTATTATAAATATGCTAAATTATTTTATTTTTTATGATAAAATTTTATCTATAACTAATTTTTGCCTTAATTGACATTATCATAATCATAAATATGATGAGTCTTTTAAAATATTACTGTTTGAGAGGGTGTTTTTATGTTTATTAAAAAAAAGGTAACCAGTTTTCTCCTGGCCGGTTTAACAGTATTTACTTTTTGCTATAACTATTTAAGTTTTATGACCATGCAAACTCAGGTAGCTATTCCCGCTATAAAGCCCACATACATAGAAAAAATCTCAGAAAATAGCGTCAAAATCTCTTACCAAACATCTGATTCTATAATTTTTAGTAAAAATCGCGAAGATTCACAATTCTGCTACCTCATGACAGATGCTGCCAGCGGTGAAAATTTGGGCTCTTTTTCAAGCAAATCGGAAATAAACTTAAATTGCGATCACGCTTTTTCTAACCCCAACCTGTGTACCTCAGCTGGTCTTATTTGGGACTTTATATCGCTTGGAGAGACCAACACTCAAGCAGTTAAAGCTGCAGTGAAATCTGACACACCGGCAGATATTATAGTTAATATAGTTCAATTAACCGAAAAAATTAGAAAGCAATCGGACGGTGGAGTTCATGGTTTTTTGATCTTAGTAGGCATACTGACCGCCTCTCAATGTATACTACCATTCTTAAATAATGATGTTTGGTGACTGTTAACAAATAATTTAAATTTTCTTTAACACTTTCTAACAAATTCTAGGATTACCTCTCGAAAGGAAGATAGATCTAACAAATGAATATTTTTAGAAATAAAAAATATATAAACTGGTTCTCTATAATTTTATTCACTCAGATCATGTGTGGCCTAGGTTTTTTTCTTTACGGATACTTTTACCCATCTCAAAGTAATCTACAAAAAGCAGAAAACACGCCTCCATCAATAGGAATAGATGTTCTATCCGAATACTTGAAGCTAATTATCGGAAATGGCCAAGCTATGGCCAGGAAAATAAGTTTACACAATTTCATCCTGGCCACTGAGGCATATATTTTAAATATTTTCAGTTTTGGGCTTAGCAGTTTAATTTTTTTAGCACAGTCTTGCTTTTTGTTTGCCGTTAATTTAAAACAAAATTCCAGCTTACCAAGCCTAAGTTTCGTTTTATTGGAAATGCTGGGAGTATTCCTGGCCTGCACATCTGGCACGTACATTTCATACATGAGATACAAAAAAAGGCTATCTGTTAAAAATGTAATCATTTTTTCTTTAATAATAATAGCATCTTTATCTTTAATATACCTTGCTGCAGCGTTTATTGAGAGCAAAGTTATTAAAGGTGCTTTGGGTTGGGAGTAGTAAATCATGGTGAAATATTTTAGTAAATGGTCGACCCTCATAATTCTCACAGCAACATCAATTCTATTGTCCATGGCACTAAACATATACCAAAATTTAAATTGGCAAATCATTGGAATTAGCCTGTTGTTTTCCTTGCTGCCTGTCCTATTCAATGCTATTTATGGAGTATACTTACTTTCCACAGCGCTTTTGTTCGGTGAAAAAATAGGATTACGTTCTTGTTTCGTTAAAATTACCAAAACAGTCTTATTGAATAACGCTATATTAATTCCCATACTTTTAATTTGTATTATTCTAAAATATATTTTCGCCGCCGACAGCATGATTTTCTTGCATATCACACTCATGGCCACAAAATTGATAATGCCCTTGTTTATTTATATAACTTATAAATTCTGTATGCAAACTAGCTGGGAAGAATCGGCTAAAATAGTTTCTATAGTATTGATTATGACATTTATAATTTCAAAGTTAGGTTCATTAAAATAATCAAAAATAAATAAACTTTCCACGACCTCAAAAAGACATTTGCATTGAGGAGATATCCAAAAATCTTCAAGATCTGGCTCAAAAATACCAAATAGAAATCACGCTGCTGAACAAGACGATGCTGTGCTTGAAACATATTTAGACGTTGAACCTCTAACTGAAATAAAAAATTGTATCCGCAAAGCCGCACTGGCTGGAAAGATAGTGCCGGTGATTTGTGAAACTTTTTATCGCAACAAATGTTTGCAAAAATTATTCGCTGCGATAATTGATTATATGCTGTCATAAACCGATGTGCCTGCTATTAAAAGGGGTAAATCCCGACGATGAACCATTTTCAGCACTGGCACTTAATGTTGCGACTGTTCCATTTATTGGAAAATTTCGATTAAAAAAAGCTCCTAGTTTTATTAGAAGCTTTTTTAATCGATTAATTTCAAAAAATTTTAATACGTTCAAATCCGACTTACGATGAAATTAATTAAAACATATTCAAATTCCGAAGCGGCATTTCATCAAACCCCTTCAGAATTTAAGCATTTATATTACAAGTTGCAAACTCTTTTAACCATTGATAGCCGTAACCACGCCTGAACCAACCGTTCTACCGCCTTCACGTATAGCAAAGCGTAGCCCTTCTTCGATAGCAATCGGAGTTATCAACTCCACATCCATACTAACATTATCGCCAGGCATGCACATTTCCGTGCCATCCGGCAGTGCAATGACTCCAGTCACATCGGTTGTCCTAAAATAAAACTGCGGACGATAATTATTAAAGAAAGGCGTATGGCGTCCACCCTCTTCTTTAGTTAAAACATACACCTGACATTTAAACTTAGTGTGAGGATTAATTGTTCCAGGTTTTGAAATAACTTGGCCGCGCTCGATATCATCTCGCTGTATACCGCGAAGCAGCACACCAACATTGTCACCAGCCTCGGCGTAGTCTAAAATCTTTTTAAACATTTCAATGCCGGTAACAACAGTTTTTTTGCGCTCTTCGGTTAACCCGACAATCTCAACCTCTTCCGAAGTTTTAAGCTGCCCTCGTTCCACTCTGCCCGTCGCAACCGTTCCACGACCAGTTATCGTAAAGACGTCTTCAACCGGCATCAAGAACGGCAAATCAGATTTGCGTTCCGGCGTTGGAATAAAGCTGTCAACCGCATCCATAAGCGCATGAACACACTTATATTCATCCGCTTTAGTATCTTTAGAAGAAGATTCCAATGCCACCAAGGCTGAACCACGAATAATCGGCGTATCGTCGCCAGGGAAATCGTATTCCGTCAAAAGTTCGCGTATTTCCATTTCCACAAGATCCAGCAGCTCGTCATCGTCCACCTGGTCTGATTTATTCATAAATACAACAATATGTGGCACACCAACCTGCCTGGCCAACACGATGTGTTCTCTCGTTTGCGGCATAGGTCCGTCTGCGGCTGAAACCACCAATATCGCGCCGTCCATTTGAGCCGCGCCGGTGATCATGTTTTTCACATAATCGGCATGCCCAGGGCAATCAACGTGTGCATAATGGCGCGCTGGGGTTTGATATTCCACATGCCGTGTGTTGATAGTAATACCGCGCTCGCGTTCTTCTGGCGCACTATCGATGCTAGCATAATCCATGAAATCAGCGGCGCCCTCCAGGCTTAAAACTTTAGTGATAGCCGCAGTAAGTGTTGTCTTGCCGTGGTCAACGTGACCAATCGTCCCAATATTAACGTGGGGTTTAGTTCTCTCAAATTTAGCTTTCGCCATTGATGTATCCTCCTCATAGCAGATAACGTTATAAATATTTATTAATGACAAATCAGTTTAAATCGCTTTTAATAGCCTAAAAATAAAATGATTATCATTACTAAAACAATACTCTATATTATTCTAGCAACTTTATTTCAAAAAAGCAACAGTAAGCAATCAATTTAATTCCTAAATTTATTTCTTACACTGACGAAACAAGCAAAGCTATCTTTTTGGCACCCCAACTCTGGAAGAAATAATTTTTTCCGACACCGATTTCGGCACCTCCGCATAGTGGCTCGGTTCCATCGTCGATTGCCCTCTCCCTTGCGTTTTTGAGCGCATATCCGTTGCATATCCGAACATTTCAGCGAGCGGAACCACAGCATCAATTCTTTGAGCACCTGAAGTAGCTTCCATGCCTTGTATCATACCTCGCCGTGAATTTATGTCACCAATCACATCGCCCATATATTCTTCCGGAACTGTTACCGTAACTTTCATTATCGGCTCCAGGAGTACAGGATCAGACTTGCGCATAGCCTCTTTAAAAGCCATTGAACCAGCAATTTTAAATGCCATTTCAGAAGAATCCACCTCGTGGTAAGACCCATCATAAAGCGTAACTTTAACATCAACAACATTATATCCCGCCAAAACCCCAGTCATCATCGCGCCTTTAATGCCTTGATCAACGGCTGGAATATATTCCTTTGGGATGGCACCACCGACTATAGAATTCACAAATTCGTAGCCTTTTCCTGGATTTGGCTCTATCTTAATTTTAACATGTCCATACTGGCCACGGCCCCCGGACTGCCGTGCGTATTTGTGATCAACATCTGCATTACTTTTAATTGTTTCTTTATAGGCCACCTGAGGTTTACCAACATTTGCTTCAACTTTGAATTCTCTAAGCAACCTATCAACGATAATTTCCAAGTGCAGTTCACCCATGCCGGCGATGATTGTTTGACCTGTTTCTTCGTCTGTGTACGCCCTAAACGTTGGATCTTCTTCTGCAAGTTTGGCAAGAGCCATACCCATTTTTTCCTGCCCTGCTTTGGTTTTGGGCTCAATAGCCATATGTATAACCGGTTCAGCGAATTCCATCGATTCCAAAATAACAGGGCTTTTCTCCGAACAGAGTGTATCGCCGGTCGTGGTGTTTTTTAGCCCCACAGCTGCTGCGATATCACCTGCATATACGGTGTCTATATCTTGGCGATTATTGGCGTGCATTTGCAATATTCGACCTAAGCGCTCATTGGAGTCTTTCGTGGAATTATAAACCGAAGAGCCCGCCTTTATCGAGCCCGAATAAACTCTAAAAAAGCAAAGCTTTCCAACAAATGGATCAGTCGCAATTTTAAACGCCAATGCTGAAAACGGCTCATCATCGGAAGAACGTCTTTCTTGCTCTTCGTTTGTATCAGGATTTATCCCTTTAATAGCGGGTACATCGGTCGGGGCAGGCATATAATCAATTATCGCGTCGAGTAATTTTTGCACACCTTTGTTGCGATAAGAAGTTCCGCATGTCACCGGTACTATTTTTCCAGCCAGTGTGGCTTTACGGATACAATTTTTTATTTCTTTCTCAGTTATAGTTTCACCGTCTAAATATTTTTCAAACACAGCATCATCTTGTTCTGCGGCGTGATCGAGCATTTCTATCCGATATTTTTGAGCCAGTTCTTGAAGGTCTTCGGGTATCTCCTCAATGCGAATATCCTTTCCGAGGTCGTCGTAATAAATATAAGCCTTCATCTCCACCAGATCGATAATTCCTTTAAAAGTATCTTCTGAACCGATTGGAAGTTGAATTGGCACAGCTGTGCATTTCAGCCTATCCTTCATCATCTTAACGACATTAAAAAAGTCAGCGCCCATGATGTCCATTTTATTGACATAGGCCATACGTGGGACATTATAGCGATCCGCCTGCCGCCACACCGTTTCCGATTGAGGTTCCACCCCACCTTTTGCGCAAAACACCGTAACCGATCCATCCAGGACTCGTAGCGATCGCTCTACCTCAACTGTGAAGTCAACGTGCCCAGGGGTATCGATGATGTTTATCCGATGATCATTCCAGAAGCAAGTTGTCGCCGCAGAAGTGATGGTAATACCCCTCTCCTGTTCTTGTTCCATCCAGTCCATGGTCGCTGCGCCATCGTGCACTTCACCAATCTTATAGTTCACGCCGGTATAGTATAATATGCGTTCAGTGGTGGTGGTTTTGCCCGCATCGATGTGCGCCATAATTCCTATATTTCGTGTTAAATCAAGCGAAACTTGCCTTCCCATAATCTCCTCCTTTATCACATTAATTCTGCTAATACTATCATATACATACTATACTCTAAGCCAAATATCTAATATTCTAAAGATCACGTCATCTGGCTATCCGCAACCCATCGGCTATAACCAGGATCATGTTTACGCACCAATTTTTTGGGAAAGCCCAATTTGCCGAACAAATCAAGAGCTGTCAAATCTGGCGAGTCGTCACCATTGCATTCAGGAAACCAAGTTGCGTCAGTGGTAGTCAACTGAATTTCACCAGGCCTCCCTGATACGAATGTCTGTTTGACTTTGAGAGTTGCCGCTGCGGGTATAGACAAAGTATTGATGGGATCTCCGCATTTAACATTACGCGCAACTAATCTATTATAACCATCGAAAAAACTTAGCACAGGCGATTTGCGCAACGATCGGCATAGTGTAATTAAATCTTTCTGATCCTCCGTGCCGTCCCACCACACATAAATAGAAAGACCATTTTCACCTTGATATAAACGATATTTGAAGTCGGCGGATACTGTTTTTGCACATACACTTGCATACATCGTTGATACCATGATTAACGATAACAATTTTTTCACAAAACACCTCCTAAGTTACTTATCTCAATTATAATTATATACACCTTTTTAAGCTAAACGATATAACTAACAGCTTCTCATAAGCCATCCCTCGTAACCAGGACAATGTTCATCAACAGCAGCGATAGTCCAGTCGAACTGGCCTAAACAATACAGAGTTATCGAGAAAACAGAGCCGTACTGGCAACCGTCAGGCAAAAAATTCGCAGCGTCCGTATTTAACTCTATCTCACCCGCTCGTCCTGCCACAAACGTCTTTCCGACGTGGTATAGCATCACTGCCGGCCAATGTGCAGTGTTGGTAGGATCTCCGTAGCAAACACTACGTGCTACCAATTTGCCTTCTATTTTACGGCTTACCAGAGCCGATCCACACAAACGTTGTTGTAGATCAAAGAAATCTTTTGTTGCCTCATTACCGGCCCACTTTATGCGGATATTATTCTCAGTAGTAACCTCGAATTCGGCAGATGCCGGTGTTGCACATACACTTGCACCTATCACTGATGCTATAATTAATGATAATAATTTTTTCATAAAACACCTCATTTAGAAATCTTTTCACTCGTCTTAAGCCATATTTTATAATCAGGATCATATTTCTTTAGGTTAGCTTTAGTAAAGCCCAATTCGCCAATACAAAACCTAATTTTTGTGTAAGGCCCGGTGCATCTGCAGCCTTCAGGCACAGACTCGTCGTCATCTGGATTTAATTCTATCTGACCGGGTTGCCCTTCTACGAACTCATTTTTAACTCGAAAAGTTACCAATACTGGTACAGCCAACATCTCTTGACTACGCGCAACTAATTGGCCATTCACACACTGGCTCACCGCCGGCAACTCACGCACCAGTCGGTGAAGTCTAACGAGATCTGTTTCCGATTCCGTACCGTCCCAACTCACTTTGATTAGTAGCACCGAATCCTCGCGATCCGCATCAACTTTGAAGTCAGCGGATGCCATCGGTGCCCATGCACCTACACCTATTGCCGACGCTATAATTAATGATAATAATTTTTTCATAAAACACCTCCAAACTATTTATCTCAATATAAATTATGATATATTTTTAAGCTAAACAATATAATTAAATCCAGCTTCTCATAAACCATGACTTAAAACCACGGTCAACTCTACGCACAGCCTTTTGAGGAAAATCCAATTTTTTCCAACAATAATTAGCTACCCCACTTACAGAAAGATTAACACATTCGGACGGGTACAAGCTTCCATTATTTGAATCCAACACAATTTGACCTGAAGTGCCTCGTGTGTGCGCCTTTTTGACTGCAAGTGTGAATAATCCAGGGATATGCATTGTGTTGATCTTATCTCCATAGTAAGTATTGCGTGCAACCAGTGTTCCATTAACTTCGCGGCTTACGGCCCAATTGCGACGAAACAAGCGGTATAATCCAATCCAGTCGTACACTGTTTCGTTACCATCCCAGTGGATCTGTGCACATACTCCGCATCCGGCGGCCTGTCGGCAAGTTACTCCGAAAACAGCAGATGCCGGTGTTGCACATACACTTGCCCACATCGCTGACGCTATAATTAATGATAATAATTTTTTCATAAAACACCTCCAAACTATTTATCTCACAATTATAATTAATATATCTCATTTTAGAGATACTAAGCTGCTTCCATCCGCTTTTAGGTTCGAATAAACATAAACATTCATAACCCAAAGCGTGATGAAAGATTGCAATTATCTTTGAGCTGGCCAGCCGTTATTTTACCATCTATAGTGTGCGAATGCTTTATTGGCTTCGGCCATTTTATGGGTATCTTCGCGTTTTTTCACTGCAGAACCGGAATTGTTTAGTGCATCCAGGATTTCACTCGAGAGCCTTTCGTGCATCGATTTTTCACCGCGAGCCCGGGCATATTTGGTAACCCAACGCAGCCCTAACGTTTGCCGCCTCGCTGGCCGAACCTCTATCGGCACTTGATACGTCGCTCCACCGACTCTTCTGGCTTTAACTTCCAGCATAGGCATTATGTTTTCGATCGCTTGTTCGAAAATTTCAAGTGGATTTTTACCTGTTTTTGTTTCGATAGTCGCAAATGCGCTGTAAACTATTTTTTGCGCGACCCCACGCTTGCCGTCATACATAATATTGTTGATCAGCCTTGTAACCAATTTTGAATCATATAGCGGATCTGGTAATACATCTCGTTTGGGAACAGAGCCTCTTCTTGGCACAACTTTCCCTCCTTTATTAATAAGACTTTTTGCAGAATAACCTCGTCGGAAAATATTAATTTTTTTAAAATTAAACAAAACTTTTATTAATTATCATACAAAAACAGAGGGCACTATATTGTGTATCTGTTATTTTATACTAATTTATTTGGCCGCACCTGATTTTGGTCGTTTAGCGCCATATTTCGAACGCCCTTGCATACGCTTTGCTACGCCTTGGGCATCCAGTGTGCCACGGATTATGTGATAGCGCACACCTGGCAAATCCTTAACGCGCCCGCCACGGATCAGCACAACGCTGTGCTCTTGAAGGTTGTGGCCTTCGCCGGGAATATATGACGTCACTTCAACGCCGTTGGAAAGTCTAACTCTTGCAATTTTGCGAAGCGCTGAGTTGGGTTTTCTTGGCGTTATTGTTTTAACAGCCGTGCAAACCCCACGCTTTTGAGGAGAATCCTGATCAATTACCTGACGCTTTTTAGAATTCCATCCCCTTAAAAGAGCTGGCGCTTTTGCTTTTTTTTCCGCGACCGTTCTACCTTTTCTGACTAATTGATTAAAAGTCGGCATATTACACCTCCTAACTAAATGATAATACGAAAATTGTAAAAATATCATGTATTTAATTCTAAAAATCACTCTAAACATATATTCTAATTATATCACCAAATGAATTAAATAGTCAAGTTATTTTTTAAATGAAAATACGCGTTAAAAGTATATTATTTTACAAAATAACCGCATGCTTTTATATTATACAACAGCAAAATTCACTTCGCCTTTTTCAAATAAATTTTCGTTCTCTTCAATAATCACATCGCTATAACGGTGCATCCCTGTTCCTGCAGGCACCAGTTTTCCAATAATAACGTTTTCTTTGAGCCCTTCAAGGAAATCAACCTTGCCCTTTATTGCAGCATCTGTTAAAATTCTGGTTGTTTCTTGGAATGAAGCTGCCGAAAGGAAGGAATCTGTTGCCAGTGAAGCTTTGGTTATGCCCAAAAGAATGGGCGTGCAGGTCGCTTGCTGCAAGTTTGCTTCGCCTTTTTTAATTCGCTCACATATGTTTTCATTCTCGATTGTAAAATCCACTTTGTTTACTAAAGAGCCAGCTAAGAAATGGGTATCGCCTTGCTGTTTAATTCTCACCTTACACAACATTTGACGAATTATGACTTCGATGTGTTTGTCGTTGATATCAACGCCTTGCATGCGGTAAACCCTTTGTACCTCTCCTATTAAGTAATCTTGCACCGCCTCTGTGCCGCTGATTGATAAAACATCATGTGGGTTAACGGAACCTTCAGTCAAACGATGGCCTGGTTCGATTTTTTCTCCTTTTTCTACTTTAACGGTTGCGCCAAATGGGATGAGATAAGAGGCTTCTTCGCCGGTATCTTGATTAAAAACAACCACATGGCGATTTCTTTTTACTGTTTCAAATCTTATTTCGCCACCTATTTCACTGATAATGGCGAGGCGTTTTGGTTTTCTGCCTTCAAAAAGCTCTTCTATGCGAGGCAAACCTTGGGTT
Source organism: Oscillospiraceae bacterium (assembly GCA_031266365.1). Lineage (GTDB taxonomy): Bacteria > Bacillota > Clostridia > Oscillospirales > Acutalibacteraceae > JAISBE01. The sequence goes on along the minus strand of JAISBE010000004.1, from coordinate 12,722 downwards.
ATATCTTCCACACTGGCTACCCCCCCGGTGTGGAATGTCCGCATTGTTAGCTGCGTGCCCGGTTCGCCAATCGACTGAGCAGCAATAATGCCCACAGCTTCGCCTATTGTGACTGGCATACCATTCGCTAAGTTTGCGCCATAGCACTTTTTGCAAACACCGTGTTTGGATTTGCAGTTTAAGATAGAGCGGATCTTTACGCTTTCAACTTCAGATTTAACGATCAGAGTGGCGTCTGTGTCGTCCATTAATTTATCCTTTGATACAACTATTTCGCCCGTTTTAGCATCGACGAAATCATCGCATAGATATCTGCCGATTAGGCGCTCATGAAGAGATTCTATTGATTCCTTACCGTCTTTAATTTCAAATACAGTAATACCATTTTTTGAACCGCAATCATCTGCGCGAATAATGACATCCTGAGAGACGTCGACAAGCCGACGCGTTAAGTAACCTGAATCTGCGGTTCTGAGTGCTGTGTCGGCAAGGCCTTTTCTCGCACCGCGCGATGATATGAAGTATTCCAAAATGTTTAACCCTTCGCGGTAATTGGCGCGTATGGGAATTTCGATGGTTTTACCTGAAGTGTTGGCAATTAAACCACGCATACCCGCTAATTGCCGAATTTGGCTCATGGAACCGCGCGCACCGGAATCTGCCATCATGAAAATGGGGTTGAATCTATCTAGGTTGCCCTGCAGGGCTTTGGTGACACTATTGGTGGATTTTTCCCATATTTTCAGAACGTGATTATAGCGCTCTGTATCGGAGATAAGGCCTTTTTTAAATTGACGACTAACTACTTCGATCTGCTTTTCAGCGTCAGCGATGATCTCTTTTTTTATAGGAGGCACAACCGCATCGCAAACCGAAACTGTGATGGCACCCTTTGTGGAATATTTAAAACCTAGCGCTTTAACTTCATCTAAAACTTTGGAAGTTTTTGCAACACCGTACGATTTTATGCATCTATCGATAATGTTCCCCAATTGCTTTTTACCAACTAGAAAATTTATCTCAAATTTAAATATATTTGCAGGATCTTCTCGGTTTATAAAGCCGAGATTTTGTGGAATAGACTCATTAAATATGATTCGGCCTGCAGTGGTGTCTACCAATTGAGAGATAGGCATTTCGTGTAGGTTTAAAGTCCTTCTCACTTTAATTTTTGCATGAAGGCTGATAGCGCCCGTTTCATATGCCATTAAAACTTCGTTAACATTATGAAATATCTTGCCTTCTCCTTGCTCTCCGTCTTTATCGAGGGTGAGGTAATAGGCACCGAGTACCATATCTTGGGTGGGAACAGCGACGGGATGCCCATCTGAAGGTTTTAAAAGATTACCGGCAGCTAGCATTAAAAATCTCGCTTCAGCTTGCGCTTCCGCCGAGAGCGGCACATGCACAGCCATTTGATCGCCATCGAAATCGGCGTTGTAGGCCGTGCAAACTAAAGGATGAAGCTTTAAGGCTCGACCTTCCACAAGCACCGGTTCAAACGCTTGAATCCCTAAACGGTGCAGCGTTGGGGCGCGATTCAAAAGAACCGGGTGACCTTTAATCACCACTTCCAATGCATCCCAAACTTCTGGTTTCGTTCTATCGACGGCTTTTCTCGCAGCTTTTATGTTATTGACAGTGCCGGTTTCTACCAGCCGTTTCATAACGAAAGGTTTAAAAAGTTCCAATGCCATCTCTTTGGGCAGGCCACATTGATACATTTTAAGTTCCGGCCCGACCACAATAACAGAACGGCCAGAGTAATCAACGCGTTTCCCGAGCAGATTTTGCCTAAATCTTCCCTGTTTGCCTTTTAGCATGTCAGATAGCGATTTTAAAGGGCGATTATTCGGGCCTGTAACAGGTCTTCCACGGCGACCGTTATCGATCAAGGCATCAACTGATTCCTGCAACATTCGCTTTTCATTGCGTATGATGACATCAGGCGCCTTTAGTTCTTCTAGTCTTTTTAAGCGATTATTTCTATTTATAACCCGGCGATAAAGGTCATTGAGATCGGATGTTGCAAAACGACCTCCATCCAACTGAACCATTGGACGAATATCTGGAGGGATAACGGGTATGGCATCCATTATCATCCATTCAGGCCGGTTGCCGGACATTCGGAACGATTCCACAACTTCGAGACGCTTTAAAAGCCTCAGTCGCTTTTGCCCCATAGCATTTTCTAGATCTGCTTTAATTTCGTCTGAAAGCTCATCCAAATTTATTTTTTCTAAAAGCGTTTTAATAGCTTTGGCACCAATATCTGCTTGAAAATCATCGTCATATTTTTCGCGCAGGTCGCGGTATTCTTTTTCAGTCAAAAATTGATTTTTTATAAGTTCCCGAACATCGCCTGGGTCGGTGATTATATATAGTGAGAAATACAACACCTTTTCCAGCATTCTAGGAGAAATATCTAGTATAAGCCCAATTCTCGATGGAATGCCTTTAAAATACCATATGTGAGAGACAGGGCAGGCGAGCTCAATATGCCCCATGCGTTCCCTACGGACTTTTGATCTCGTTATTTCAACGCCGCAGCGATCGCAAATTTTGCCTTTATAGCGGATTCTTCTGTATTTCCCACAGTGGCATTCCCAATCTTTTTGCGGACCAAAAATTCGTTCACAAAAGAGGCCATCTCTTTCTGGTTTTAAAGTCCGGTAGTTAATGGTTTCCGGTTTTTTAACCTCTCCATAAGACCATTCTCTTATTTGAAAAGGCGAAGCAAGTCCTATTTTGATCGATTCGAATATATTAAATTCCATATTTTTGCCCCCAGTAAAAATTTAAAAGCTTTTCTAAGCAAGGTTTATCCCTTTACAGATATTGTTTGCCGGATCAGCAGCGAGCAAAGTAAATTATAAATTTTTATTCATCAACCGCAGCCTCTTCCAAATCTTCATCATCCATCTCTAAATCGGAGTTATCGAGATCTTCTTCAATTGTGAATCCTTCAAGAGATGTGATTACTTGTTCTTCGTTTAATGTTTCATCGTTTGATAAAGTTCCCGGTTTGAGACCGAGGTCGACGTCGTCATCAAATTTGCGTTTCATATCTATTTCGCAATTTTCTCTATTGTAAATTTTAACATCCAGCCCGAGTGATTGCATTTCTTTTATTAAAACTTTAAATGATTCAGGTATACCAGGGGTTGGGATATTCTTACCCTTCACAATGGCTTCATAGGCCTTGACTCGGCCAACAACGTCATCCGATTTAACCGTGAGAATTTCTTGGAGAGTGTAAGCTGCGCCGTAAGCTTCTAGGGCCCAAACTTCCATTTCTCCAAATCTCTGGCCGCCAAATTGAGCTTTACCTCCGAGTGGTTGCTGCGTTACCAAAGAATACGGGCCTGTTGACCTTGCGTGAATTTTATCGTCGACTAAATGGTGAAGTTTTAGGTAATACATATACCCCACAGTGACAGAATTATCGAAATATTCGCCCGTACGGCCATCTCTTAGCTGAATTTTGCCGTCTTTTCTAATGCCTGCTTTTTCGAAGCAATCGAAGATATCCTCTTCGTGAGCCCCGTCAAACACAGGTGTCATAATCTTCCATCCAAGGGTTTTGGCGGCATAACCGAGGTGCACCTCCAACACTTGGCCGATGTTCATTCGCGATGGTACGCCCAAAGGATTCAACACAATATCTAAAGGAGTTCCATCCGGTAAAAACGGCATATCTTCCACTGGCAGTATTCTGGAAACAACGCCCTTATTGCCATGACGGCCTGCCATTTTATCGCCTATTGAAATTTTTCTTTTTTGTGCGATATAACACTTCACCACTTTATTGATACCCGGTTTTAATTCGTCCGGGCTGTTTTCTCGCGTGAATATTTTCACATCAACCACAATTCCGTATTCGCCGTGCTGCACTCTGAGGGACGTATCCCTCACCTCGCGAGCCTTTTCTCCGAATATAGCTCTAAGCAAGCGTTCCTCTGCCGTTAGCTCGGTTTCCCCTTTTGGAGTGACTTTGCCGACTAATATATCGCCCGCTTGCACCTCTGCTCCGACGTGTATTATCCCGTTTTCATCGAGATCCTTTAATGCGTCCTCGCTGACGTTCGGAATATCCCTGGTTATATCTTCTGAACCGAGTTTGGTGTCCCTCGCTTCGACCTCGTACTCTTTTATGTGAATCGAGGTGTAAACGTCATCTTTGACCATTTTCTCGCTTATTAAAATCGCGTCTTCGTAGTTATATCCTTCCCAGGTCATAAAACCGACTAATGCATTCTTGCCGAGGCTGATTTCTCCCCCTTTAGTTGCTGGGCCATCGGCGATCACTTCCCCTCTTTTCACTTTTTGTCCAAAATTGACGATTGGGACTTGATTGAAGCATGTACCCTGGTTTGAGCATACAAATTTTTCGACTTTATAACCTTCGATGTCACCGTTTTCGTATTGAATTTCAATTTCGTTTGCACTGACGCTTTTTACAATTCCATCATTTTGTGCGAGCACACAAACTCCTGAATCCACTCCTGCTTTATATTCCATGCCTGTTCCGACTATTGGCGATTCTGTGGTTAAAAGCGGAACAGCTTGCTTTTGCATGTTGGAACCCATCAACGCTCTATTGGCGTCGTCATTCTCGAGGAATGGTATCATCGCAGTGGCGACGGAAACCACCATTCGAGGGCAAATATCCATAAAATCAGCGGTATTGTTTTCGATTTCTAAAAATTCCTCGAGGTATCTCGCATTAACTTTTGAATTGATAAAGTGGCAGTTTTTATCGAGAGGTTCGTTTGCCTGCACGACTATATATTCATTTTCTTCATCTGCCGTCATATAAACAACTTCATCTGTGACCACGCCTTTTTCTTTATCCACGCGGCGAAATGGCGCTTCGATGAAGCCATGTTTATTTACTTTTGCAAATGTTGCTAAATAGGAAATCAAACCGATATTCGGGCCTTCCGGGGTTTCTATTGGGCACATTCTGCCATAGTGACTATAGTGCACATCTCGCACTTCGAAGCCGGCTCTATCCCTTGAAAGGCCACCTGGACCGAGAGCTGAAAGCCTTCTTTTGTGGGTCAGTTCGGCCAAAGGATTGGTTTGGTCCATAAATTGCGAAAGCGGAGATGAACCAAAAAATTCTTTTATGGCTGCAACAACGGGCCGAATGTTGATTAGTGATTGAGGTGTGAGCAATTCAATATCCTGCCCCTGAAGTGCCATCCTCTCGCGTATCACGCGCTCTAAACGAGAAAAACCGACCCTAAATTGATTTTGCAAAAGTTCGCCCACAGAGCGGATGCGCCTATTTCCGAGATGGTCGATGTCGTCTATTTTGCCAATACCGCTTGATAAACAGACCAAATAGTTTATTGATGCAAAGATATCATCTGTGATTATATGCTTGGGAATTAGCTCGTCTCTTCTTCTTTTAAGGGCTTCTTTTATTTCATCTTTAGTTTCGCAATTTTCTAATATATCGGCGATGACATTAAATCTGACTTTTTCGTCTATATTGCACGATTTCAAAATTTTTGAATCGACAAAAGCGGTTATATCGACCATGCCGTTTGAGATGATTTTTACTTCTTTATTTTCTATTTGGACATATGCCATCGATATTCCGCTATTTTCGATTTTTAAAGCTAGTGAGCGTGAAATAACTTGCCCGTCTTCTGCCAGCAGCTCACCCGTCAATGGGTCGGCGATCGGCCTTGACAGCGTTTGTCCTGCCAGTCTGCTCGCGAGGCCTAATTTTTTATTGTATTTATATCGGCCAACTTTGGATAAATCATACCGGCTGGCATCAAAAAATAGTGAATCCATATAGGCCTGTGCACTCTCCACAGTTGGAGGTTCAGTTGGGCGGAGTTTTCTATAGATTTCAAATAGCGCTTCTTCCAAATTTTTGCAGCCATCTTTTTCCAGTGTTGCCAAAATTCGCTCGTCGGTTCCAAAAAAATCGAGTAATTCATTATCTGCTCCAAGGCCGAGGGCTCGCGCAAACACTGTGATTAGGATTTTTCGATTTTTATCTATCCGGACGTACATTACGTCGTTTGAATCGGTTTCATATTCCAGCCAAGCGCCACGATTTGGAAGTACTGTGGCACCGAACAGCTGCTTACCTGTGCGATCGTATTCCATTTTGTAGTAAGCCCCTGGCGACCTGACAAGCTGCGAGACTATGACGCGTTCCGCACCGTTGATTATGAAAGTGCCCCTATCGGTCATTAAAGGAAAATCGCCCATAAAGACGTCGGATTCCTTTATTACGCCGCTATCTTTATTGAAAAGCCGAACTTTCGCCCTTAGTGGTGCGGAATAGGTGGCTCGTCTTTCTTTACAAATATCGACGCTATAGTTTGGTCTATCTGTTTCCAGCCTGTAATCCACAAAATCCAAGATGAGGTTACCTGTATAGTCAGTTATCCCTGATATTTCGGTGAATACTTCTTTAAGGCCTTCGTCCAAGAAACGCTGGTAGGATTTTTTTTGCACTTCAATTAAATTGGGCATTTCTAAAACTTCATCGATTTTAGAAAAGCTCATTCTAACATTGTTTCCAAGGGTTACCGGTTTAACTTTCACCATACTACACATCGCTCCATTCATCTTATTACTGCGTTTTATACACAGAAAATGCAAATGACTACCGAATTTTTGCTTTTAATTAATGGTGAGCCGCTAAGAATAATAGTAAAATCATCGTTAAAGGCAGTTTTAACAAAACAATTTTCAACATAATTTCGAGTTTTTAACTGATGTTTTGTGTTATTATCTAGATTTAGTTACTAAAGCCGATACTTAAAGTAGTTTTTAGAGAACCGTTTGAAAATTTGAACTGAAAACTATTCTAAAAACATTGCTATGAGTTCAGTTAAAACTCGGAATTATGCTGAAAAAAACCAAATATGGAAGTTTAGTTAAATATAAATTTTGAAATGCTGGTTTAGGTATTGTTGATTTATTTTTATCGCCATGTTAATATAACAATGCAATTTCGCTCGCTATTATTTATGTCTTTAATTTTTTAAATTACATTTTAATTGAAGCAAAAATATTGCTTTTGGGTGCTTGAAATTGACAAATACAAAAAGTTAATAGACAAGAAATTCATGGCAAATTTTCAAAAATTGCTAATTTAAAAAGATATTTTTTATTTTAATTTGTTGGATTAAAATAGAAATAAATTTGAAATATAATCTCTCTAGACACATTATATTATTCTATCACTGTTGTAGATATCTGTCAAGCAAACTTGCTTTTTTATTTAAATATATTTTCCTCTGTAAGCGGAAAATTATATTAAATTAAAATATATTCAACTTTAGGAGGTAATTCTATTGGCGATCGATAAAGGAATGGCTTTAAAAACAGCGTTGAGTCAGATAGAAAAACAGTTTGGAAAAGGTGCCGTTATGCGCCTGGGTCAAAGTGAAACCATGCACGTCGATGCAATATCTACGGGATCTTTTTCGCTCGACATCGCCCTCGGAATTGGAGGAATGCCTAGAGGTCGGATAGTGGAAATTTATGGGCCAGAATCTTCGGGGAAGACTACGCTCGCTCTGCACTGCATTGCCCAAGGGCAAAAAGCGGGAGGATATGCCGCTTTTATTGATGTGGAACACGCTTTAGATCCCGTTTATGCTGGGGCTTTGGGGGTTGATGTTGATTCTTTGCTCGTATCTCAGCCCGATACTGGAGAACAAGCTTTGGAGATAACCGAAGCGCTCGTGAGATCCGGTGCGATTGACGTGATTGTGGTCGATTCTGTGGCAGCTTTGGTTCCACGGGCGGAGATTGAAGGAGAGATGGGTGATGCTCATGTGGGTTTGCAGGCGAGATTGATGTCTCAGGCGTTGAGAAAGCTCACAGGGGCGATATCTAAATCCAATTGTGTGGCAATATTTATCAATCAGTTGCGTGAAAAAGTGGGTATTATTTATGGCAATCCCGAGGTGACAACCGGCGGAAGAGCGCTTAAATTTTATTCTTCCGTGCGCATAGAAATTCGCAAGATTGAAACATTAAAAAACGGCACCGAACTGATTGGCTCTCGAACGAGGGCTAAAGTTGTGAAAAACAAAATTGCTCCTCCTTTTCGCGAGGCAGAATTTGACGTTATGTATGGCCAAGGTATTTCCAGGGAGGGTGAGCTTCTTGATCTCGCTGTGAAGCTGCAGATTGTCGCAAAAAGTGGAGCTTGGTTTTCCTACGGCGAAACTAGGCTCGGTCAAGGGCGAGATAATGCTAAAGAGTATTTTAAAACAAATAAAGAGATCGCGGCCGAAATTGAAAGAAAAGTTTTGGATAATCTTGACCGAATTTACGCTAGATCGGCGGCTAAAAACGTTGCTGAGACTACTAAAACGCTGGAGAGTGATTTAAAAGACGTGAAAAGCGCGGTTAATATCGATATCACGGTGGATGATTGACCATGCATGTGACAGATTTAGAGAAATTAACGCGAAATCTTTATGCCCTCAGGTTGGATGGGTTATATGCGGCAAACATCGATATAGAAGTCCTTTCGAAGCATGGTATAAGGGTTGGCACTGACGTTTGGAACGAAGAGCTGTTTGAAATTAAAGAGGAGTCTAAAAGATCCCGGGCATTCAGAAAGGGTTTAGATTTGCTCAAATGCAAGTCTTTTACCAGGGCGCAAATGATAGATAAATTGGTAAACTTTTTAGGTAATTTAGATGATCTTGAGATTTCTTGCGATTTTCTAGATAAAAAAGACCAATTCAAGAACGCTGTTAGGGGTTTTAAATCCGCTTCTAATGAAGAAGTTGCCGACGAAGTGGTGGAGCGATTAAAAGAAATTAGGATGATCGACGACGTTGGGTATGCCAAAAACTGCGCACAAGAGCTCTTTGAAAACAAATTTTTAGCTGCCGAAAGAGTGATGCAGGAATTGCTGATAAGAGGCATTGCTGTTGATGTTGTGTGCAATATGATCGATGACGTCACTCCTGAGCCTACAGGGCAGATCTTTAAATTCCTCAAAAAGAAATATCCTGATTGGGGCAAAGATTTTAAAGTGGAGCGAAGGGCTATTGAGGCGTTGGAAAGGCTCGGTTACGATTGGGAAACCATTGAGGAGTCGCTGAGAAAATTTAAGGACGACTTTGCCTGAGTTTGAATGTTTTAATGAAAATTTGGCAACGTGACAACAATAAAAGAATGATATTGCAAGCAGGCATGCCCAGTGTTATAATATAAGCTTTGAGTAGGGTTCTGTTTAGAAAGCATTGTATTTGCTGTGCTGGTGCGTCGTTATTTTTGACGGCAATTCAGCTAGTTGCGTGAAATCTGTGAATATCGCCTTTAAGCGCGTGGTGCAATGTGGCGCTGTTAAAGGTTCCGTTTGAGAGTGTGAGAAAACTTTTTGACTTTTTCATTTTTCTATCCCCCTTTATCCATATTTTTCAAATTCTCGCCGTCAACAGTCGTGAACAACTCGGTAATCTGGGAGATTTTTCGTTTGATTTGAATGTCTCGAAAAAGTGCATTTTTTCTATTCAAATGCCGCCGAATATGGTATCAGCCGAATGAAAAGGTTACTTTAAAGCAACTGCTTGCAATGACGAGTTTTAAATTATGCACGATTTTGAAAAAAAATTTAAATTTTGTGATATTATCGAAATAGGGTATTAATCATTTGCTTGTTATATCGTACTTTTTTCAAAATTGGTGTGTCGTAGAGTGAAATTGCATATATTAAAGTTAGTTTTTAAAGCTTTACTAAGGTGTCAGCTATTATTGATAACCGGTTTCGTTTTTTAACAGCATTGAGCTAATTGCTTTGATATATTTCTTTCATTAAAAACCCCCTCTCACTAATAGGGGAAAATAGGCGATTTTTTGCCCTCTAAAGAGCAAAATTTGAGAAAATATTTTAAAATCTATGTTTTATCTAAAATTTCTTGAGATTTTTGGATAATATTAAAGATTTGCGGTTTAGGAATTATTGTTAATTTAGTTAAAACCTGCTTATAAAAAATATCAACTTAGATATTTTTTATAAGTAAGATTTTAATTACAAAAGGAGGCACCGATGAACACACCTAACAAATTAACTGTTTTGAGGATAAGCCTTGTGCCATTTTTTGTTTGGTTTTTGCTGGATAGGCGCGTGTCTTTCAATTTTTTTGTGGCAGAGATCATTTTTATCATAGCGTGTCTTACCGATGGGTTGGATGGAAAGCTTGCGCGAAAGCGCGGACAGGTTACGGTATTTGGGAAATTTTTTGACCCCTTAGCGGATAAAATTTTGGTGCTTGCAGCGTTTTTGTGTTTTATTGAGATGGGAATTATAAGCTCCATTCCAGTTATTCTCATTTTATTGAGGGAATTTATTGTCACTTCTATAAGGCTTGTGGCGGCAGAGCGTGGAATAGTAATCTCTGCCAACTTTTGGGGAAAACTAAAAACTTGCAGTCAAATGGCAACGGTAATTATTTTCATTTCGCTGCTTAATTTGGGTAATTCAGGAATTTTTGATAATAATTATATAATTTTTATTAAAAATTTAGTAATTTGGTTGTGCGTTTCTATAACGTTACTTTCCGGCATATTGTATATTTATAAAAATAAAGATCTTTTTAAAGACGCGGCTTGATTGTTCGAAAAGGAGAAATAAATATGAAGTTATACAATACGCTTTCTAGGTCAAAAGAGGTGTTTTCGCCCATAGAAAAAGGTAAAGTTAAAATTTACTCCTGTGGACCAACTGTTTATGATTACATCCACATTGGCAATGCGCGGCCTGTTTGCGTTTTTGATGTTTTGAGAAGATATTTGGAGTACTGCGGATATGAAGTTGAATTTGTGCAGAATTTTACCGATATAGACGATAAAATTATCAATAAAGCGAGAGAGACAGGAGAAAATTTTAGGCATATCTCCGATTTTTACATCAAAGAGTATAAGCGAGACGCCGAAGGGCTTAACGTCAAACCGGCAACTGCGCACCCAAAGGCGACGGATAATATCAATGAGATGGTTTGTTTTATCACAGCGCTTTTAGAGCAAGGGTATGCTTATGCCATGCCTTCGGGAGATGTTTACTTTAAGGTCGAAAAATTTTCTGAATATGGTAAGCTATCCCGCCAGCCTTTAGAAAATTTAGAGGCAGGGGCGCGAATTGCCGTCGATGAAGTGAAGGAGATGCCTTTGGATTTTGTGCTTTGGAAGGCTGCAAAAGAGGGTGAACCTTATTGGCACGTTCCATGGGGAAACGGCAGGCCTGGGTGGCACATTGAGTGCTCTGCTATGGTAAAAAAATATCTTGGGGACACGATTGACATTCATTGCGGAGGGCAAGACTTAATTTTCCCACACCATGAGAATGAGATTGCACAGAGCGAATGTGCAAATGGGAAGCCACTTGCACATTTTTGGCTGCACAATGGGTATATTAATATCGATGATAAAAAAATGTCTAAATCGCAGGGCAACTTTTTTACTGTGAAAGAGGTCGTTCAAGAGTTCGGATACGAACCAATTCGTTACTTGATGATAGCTTCGCATTACCGCAGCCCTATAAATTATAGCCGCGAAGTTGTAAAACAAAGCGTTGCTTCGTTGGAGAGGCTTTATAACTGTAAAAATAATCTAGAATTTTTACTCAAAAACGCTTCTGAGGGATCTGGTAAAGAAGATGGCATTTTAAAAGCAGAATTTTTAAAATACAAAGAACACTTTATTGAAGCTATGGAAGATGACCTAAACACCGCCAATGCGCTTTCTGCCCTGTTTGACCTCACAAAAGTTATCAACACTGAGTTTGGCACGGGAAATATGCCTTCCAGAAATATTATTTTGTTTGCGAAGGATTTATTTTGCGAACTCGCCGATGTTTTAGGGCTCCTTTACGAACAAAAAGAAAAGCCTTTAAACGACGAAATCGAACGACTCATCGAAGAAAGGCAGTTAGCTCGCCAAAACAAAGATTGGCAAACAGCTGATGAGATTAGAGATCGGCTCAGCAAAATGGGAGTTACACTGGAAGATACTAGCAGCGGCGTGAAGTATCGAACAAATTTTTGATCAAAATTTAAGGATATCGCAAAAAGGATTATTAGCATACGCGGCATCATTCATTGTGAATCGCCTCCTTTGCCGACTTTTTTTAAAATGTCGCGATTTAGTTTTCCGCGCCAATTTTCAGTATAAATTTGGGCGCTTTTTAGCAGTTCATCGCAGAACGCCGCCACATCTTCGCCCGTGATTTCTAGCACTCTTTTACCCTCCGCCGCACCTTCCTCAAAAAGTGTTATCAGGTCGTAGTGGATCTTTATCATGTCGTAGCCGGAACCCGCCGCGAACATCCACATATGGCTTTGGATTTTCTTGAAGACGTAGCAATAGTCCTTCGGCAGCGCCTCCACCCGCGCCATTTGCCGTTTGTATTCGCGCTTGCTCTCAATGATTTTCTTGATATTAAAATAGTTGTCAAAAAATTCAGACATCCGATTGCTCCTCCTTTAACTGATTTATTTTCGACGCGACAAACTCCCACCTTTCCCAAAAGTTGGCCAATTCCCTGCGCCCTGCGTCGTTGAGCGTGAAAAACTTCCTCGGCGGGCCTAACTCGGACGGCTGCCTGTTGATGTCCACGAGTTGTTTTTTTTCCAAGCGCACCAAAATAGTGTAGACCGTGCCGTCCACAACGTCTGTGAAGCCGAGCGCGTTCAACCGCCGCGTGATTTCGTAGCCGTAAGTCG
>JAISBE010000017.1 GCA_031266365.1 Oscillospiraceae bacterium | reverse complement strand
CCGCCAAAATACCTGTTACCATTCAAAGTGAACCAGTGAACCTGCATGAAGTTTGGGCTATTCTATCTAACTAACGGTGGTGATAACCCAAGCAGATTATAAAAAAACACGTCCCCGTAGTCACAGCTGAAAAACTCACAAAAAATAAAAAGAAACGGAAGTGTATATTTATGAAATTTTTTAAACTATCGCTAATAGCCACCGCGCTCGCCACTTTACTTGCAACTCAAACCTCGGCGATAATCACTCCTTTTGGCGAGCTCACCTCAGAAACGTTCAACACTCAAGACGGTTGCGAAACAACCTTTAGCTACTGGAAACCGAAAAACGAACATTACCGGATAAAGTATGGGAGAAGGGAGACCTGTGCAGAGCCAACAGATATCCCACAAGGTTACGACGATATAAGCACCATGCCTGCAGACACACTCTCGGGCTATGAAATCACACGCATGCGCAGCAAATACAATGGAAACTGTACTCACATCTACGAAATTTGGGAGGATCATATATCCCGCGCCACCGTGAGGTATTGGGTCGGAACACACCCTTTTTATGAATTACCACCAGAGGCGTGGTATCATAAAGCCGCCAAAGAACTATTAGTCGCCTGCACACTTAGTATTGAATATGCCTTCAAATACACATATGAAGAACCCCTGGGCTTAAGGGCACCGGCCTCTCAAAACAATGAAGACTTGCTGTACAAGTACAACCCCATAATTAGTGACGAATCTGGCCCTATCTTAAACGATGCTGATGTAGAAATAGAAATCACCAGGAACCGCGGGGCGCGAAGAGTCATAGCACTTTATCACAACGCCGTCATCGACCCAAAAGCGAAATATTATATCACACCCAACGCGATTGATGGTCACATTCAACTTGCCCCTAAAATACCTATTCCTATTCAACCTCCACCGACAGTAACGAGCAAGGATTTGTACTACCCACTACCAGACTTGAATGCGTCATACGAAGCAATGAAAGTACTGTGCCCCAGCGGTCTTTGAGCACACATACCGCACGCTAAATACTATCTCCCCGGAACCAGCGGCTGCCTTACGATACTTGCACCTGCTCGGCTGGGTTACGCCTGACAACCACAGCGCTGCCGGAGTTATGTTGATCGCAAACCGACTCGTCGCACTGAACAACAGCCATAGTTTGATTTACCAAGTTATGCCAACTTGCCAAACGCAACTACTTCACGGCAACAAACCATAGTTAAGCTCACCTAGCTGCACTAAGTTGCGCAAAAATTAACTTTACAGACTCATAAAAAAGAAACGGAAGTGTATATTTATGAAATTTTTTAAACATCTGCTACTGACTAACGTGCTAAATACTCAGCAAATCTCTCAAAATTATTGTTGACATAAATCAAAATTACGCTTATAATATAACTATAAATATGCATACATTACATAAATTTTATTATAGAAAGGGGGCATAAAACAAACCATTGTGCAAATAAATTTAACAAAAAGATCATAGTTAAACCTATCAATCTGCTCTAAATCGTACAAGCAATTAAATTTTATAAACTAACAAAATAAAAAGAAACGGAAGTGTATTAACATGAAATTATGGAAAAAACCTTTACTATCAACAACGCTATCTCTAATACTAAGTTCTATTGTTACCTGCCAAAGCGCATTGGCAATCAAAACAACGTTCAACGAGGACTTGACTAAAAACAACGGTGAGTCCAGATCATATACTTATATAGCTTACTACAATTTTGACGTGTCTGCGTACCCTCACTACGCGAGATATCGCGTAACTTTGGACACGATTGACCTTAAATACAGCGCCAACATAACATATACCGCGGATAAATTAGTGACAGACTATCACACGAATAGTGATGTAAAAGATGACCCACCATTATCGGATGATGAACTCAAATTACACATAACACGATTCTTGCCAAATGCCGACTCACAATTTATAACCTTCGCTTATGCTTTCAGTCCGGCATCAGAACTAACGCAATGCAATGACTTAATAATAGGCGAGACCCAAATAAGCTTCAAGCTAACGCACACCTTTGATATAACGCAGCTTCCTGACTACGCAATACTATGGAGCAGTGAACTCAAATGCGTACACCAAAGCCACCACCTTCAACCACGGTTTGACTTGCAACCTGCAGGACAAGAAACCAAAATACGGATATTTCCGACGAATTTAGCATACACTCCTGACTACCAATCGTGTGATGTAACACTTCAGACTCCTGACCCGGGTACATACACCTTATTCGTATATTTCCACCCTGAGGAAAATCCTGAACTGCTATACTATACACCAGTGGAAATACCGTTAGAAATATTAACACCAAATGACCCGGCAGCACCTGTCTATCAAGAACCTAATGATACTCAAGGTCAAGATGTTACTGTTGAAGATCCACCAGCAGCTGACACAGTAGACACTGATACTGCAGACGACACCAGTATACCATATCCTGCACACATAATTGCGACACCGGTACTGACAGGAAGCTACGTAATTACGAATAAGCATGACCGCACCATATTAACGCTGGTGGTGCTACCCTTAGATCCTGATTGCGAAATCTCCTTTTTCGCAACAGCGTTTAATACTGAATGCGGACAGGTAACGTTAATTGCGCAAATTTTTACCGAATGGAGCACTCGAAATGCGGCCCGACTAAAAAATCCCCTTGGTGATTATGCCATTCCCAGAAGCGTAAAATTCCAGTACGGTGCTAGAATACGTCAAATTGGCCTATCCAATTTTACCGACTTTGTGCTCAAAGAAGTATAAATTATTGTCCACTATTTTCATCATTGGCATTATAGTACCTAAATCTACTTCTCCTCTTAGTATTACCAATTTAAGCTCAATAATTAGCAGCAAGGTGTTTCTTGCTGCTAAATTTTTATCTCTTTTTGTAGCATAATCTAGCTAACGCAGAAATCGCTGCTGAAGTATGGCTGCACTTGGATCAATCACGGCAGAAAACTGCTGCTAAAAGTTGCTTTAACGGAGTGTTGTCCGTAAAAAATCGTTGCCAAAGGTCGCTGCTCCGGAGCCGCTGCTATGAGAATTAGCTTACATCAACATGCTGATCAAAATGCCAACGAACCGCATTTTGCGGTTGTGCATAAACTGGAGCATCCCTCAAATAATGGCATCTCAGACTGCTTACGGCAAGCTATTTATCGCAGAAAACTGCCGTTGCACGGCATTGCGTTGACCTTTTACGGCGATTTTTATGCGCTAAATATTTTTTGAATTTATTTGTTAGCTGATTGATTTTCTTGGTGCTTTAAAAATTCGGTGAAATAGTTTGGGAGAGCGCTTTCTATTTCGATATATTTGCCATTTTTAGGGTGGAAAAAACCGATAAGTTTTGCATGAAGACACTGGCCTTTTAATCCTTCAGCGCAATGTTTTGGGCCGTAAACGGGATCACCAGCTAAAGGATGGTGTATATAGGCCATGTGTACGCGAATTTGGTGTGTACGGCCGGTATGCAAACGCAGGCGCACGTGAGCAAATTTTGCGTAATTTTTTAAAATGTGGTACTCGGTAATCGCGGATTTTGAGTTTTTTTGAGTCACACACATCTTTTTTCTGTTTCTTATATCTCTACCCACAGGTGCATTTATTTTTCCGGCTTCCAATTTAAAGCTATTATGAGCCACAGCTTCGTATTCACGGGTAAACGTGTGATTTTTTATTTGCTCGGCTAAAGAAAGCTGAGCGCTGTCATTTTTCGCAACAATAAGAAGCCCGCTTGTGTCTTTATCGATCCTGTGAACTATGCCGGGCCTTATTTTGCTGTTTATCGTTGAAATGGCGTCGCCTAGATAGAAAAGCAATGCGTTCACAAGTGTTCCGCTGTGGTGGCCGACAGCAGGGTGTACAACCATTCCTTGCGGTTTATTCACGATTAAAAGATCGCTATCTTCATAAGGGATATCTAGGGGTATATTCTGAGGTATTATATCGACTGGAGAGGGATCTGGAATAACAATTTTTAAAAGATCGCCGGCGTGAACGCGATAATTTTTATTAAAGTTACTTTTGTTATTTATAGTGAAGCAATTTTCTTCTATTAATTTTTGTACCGCAGATCTAGTTTTTTCCTTTAACTTGGACGCAAGAAACTTATCAAGCCTTTCGCCAATCTCCTGTTGATTTACTAAAAATTCAAAGATTTTGCCCATTTTTTGCCTCGCAAAGTTTTATTTTAAATTTTTATATCCACAATTGTTTCGCGCTGGTAAACAAATTTTTTAAGAAATTAGAAAAATTTGGTTAAGTTGTTTTTGATAGAGATTTTTTATGGAAAAACAAGATGTAAATAATCAGTAACGCTGTACCGACAGAGATGCAGTAATCTGCGAAATTACAAACGGGAGAAAAAAATGATAAACGGATATAATCGATGACGTAACCTCGAATGATTCTGTCTATCAAATTTCCTATTCCTCCACCTATAATAAGGGCGGATGAAAGAGAAAATAAAACTGAATTGATATTAACCTTTTTAATTATTATCAAAAAAGTTGCAATTATGATGGGTATTAAAATGACAAAAAATAAATGCCAATTTTCAAATATTCCGAACGCTACACCGCGGTTTTCAAGGTACACTAGTTCGACAATACCGTTCATTAGCTTTATACTTTCGATGTATTTTAAGTGAGAAAACGCGAAGAATTTAATCACTTGGTCAATCAGAATGACAGCAAAAGAAAGAAGCAATGTAAACGTGAACACGAAATTTCTCCTTTATAATAAAATCTCAATTATGTATCTCATTTTATTATAACACAAACTCGCATTCACGGTTAATTAATAATAGATTATGTAAGACATGAATCCGGTCCTGGCGGTATAGCAGCGTTCATGTGTGTCCGCGCTAGCCTCGCCACTTTCACCGGCGTGCGCCAATTCGCGCTAATGCCTAGAGGTGGTCTATCCATGTGTTTGTTGGCGAGGCACGACGATGATCACGCACGTCAGCTTCGGTTAAGCGCTTCATCCAAGTATGCGGTACTTGTAGCATTGAGTGGCGGGCGAGGTGGCACAAACGGTAAGCTAGCATTCACCTGCTCGATGTACCGCTAGGTCGTACATTGGGGGTCCTCGCTGTGCCAGGCTATCGGGGGTTGCGAGTCCGGATGCAGTCCATATTTCGAGTGCATGGCGCACGCGTGCGCCGTCGCCTTCCAGCTGCCAGGGTTTTCTGCACCTGTCACGTCCAGCACCACACCCAGCTTAAATTTCTGGGTCTCGGGGATGGTGCATGTCATTATCCACGCCGGGTTGTCCGGCGTTTCATATGTCGATCGGTACGTCTGAAAATTATACGTCTTGCCAGTCACCAGATCAGTAGCGATCATCGACGGTGGAGGCGAGTCTGAGGTTATCGTAGGGTCGTCGGAGGACACTCTGACCAGTGCGCTGTGCTCGGTCCGTTGGTCGTTGCAGCACGGTCACAGTTAGTGTGAAGTCCTCTTTCATCACAATTTAGGTTTGTGCGGTTGAATTTCGTGGGTCCTTGCTGTGCCAATAGACCCCGGGTTTATACAATTGGTCCGGATGACCTTTCTTGTTTTCATCCACGGCATACGCGGCCGCACCCACTTTCCAAGTGGCAGGTTTATCTGCACCTTCCACGTCGATTGTCACCTTCACCTTCACTTCCTGTGTTTCGGGGATATAGCATATCATTCTCCATACGCATTTGCCTTCGCTTCCCGGGGTGGTGAAGGACGGCTCAAAAGGGAACTGCTCGCCAGTCAACAGATTGGTAGCAGTCATCGCTGGTGCCCGAGAGGCCGCTGTTACCGAAGGATCGTCTGACTGCACGTCTACCTGCACATGATGATAGTTCGTTCCTCGATTCCTGTGTGCGCTTCCCTGGACCAGCATTTCAAATGTGTCACGGCCAGGCGTTAGTTCAGTAACCCTAGTATCGTGCGGTTGCCATTTGAATGGTTCTTGGGTTGGGCCCCAGGGTATCTCTGGGTAGCTATGGTGTGTGTCCGGGTCTAATTCGTTTTCGCTGTCACGGCTGCGCCACGTGGGTGGTCTGGGAGAGTATACCCGGTGCGTACTGTACCTGCCCTCTTTCCCATCCCATGCACCAGCTGCTACCTGAACATTCCAGCTGCGCGGTTGATCAGCACATGTCGCGTCGACGGTAATCGCCAGGTTACACCCCCGTGTTTCTGGGATTCTGCAAGTCGAAGTCCAGTGTACGATGTTCCCTTCGCCTTGGTCATCCAGCTCTAAGGGAAAAGTTTCACCAGTGTTAAGTTCGGTAGCTGTCACCCGCGGCGGTTTGGAGGCCGCAGTCACTGCGCGACTGAGCGAGAACACGTCCGCGGTTACCTCGTGGTAGTACCCCTGGGTTTTATGTGCGCTTCCGGTTGCGAGCCAGCGAGCGATACCACTCGTGCTCTCTTCAGCAGTGATCGTAGTATCGTGAGGGCGCTCTTGGAAGGTACGCGTCCAGCTTGGAATCGGTAGTCTGGTTTCACTCCTATCGCAGCACGCTTCGCGCCGGCCGTGACTACCGCTTAGCCACCAGATGGACTCAGGGCAAACCGCGATCTCTTTATCTTCCCCTTCCATCCCATTGGTGGCACCAGCAGACGCTTCGGACCCCCCATTCATCCGGGCGGACCGCGTGTGCCGTGTCGACGGTTACGTGCACGGCCAGTCCATCCATCGCGCTTGCCTTGCGTGTCATTTCCCAGTATGGGTATGGCGCAGTACGCAGCTCAAATGGGAGTTCCTCGCCAGTCGCTTCATCCAATGCGGGCATCTCCGGCAAGGGCAGCCCCGGTTTCCAAGTATACCCGACTGCCCACACTTTGAATTTCACCCAGTGGGTGTACTGACTATGTGCATCCGGGAGTCCGCGTGCGTCGAACTGAACTTTTCTCAATTCGTTAGCTGTTCGAACAATCTTAACATTGTGAATTTGCTGTTCGAATGCCGATCGCTCCGCATGGGCTGCGATACTGGATGCGGCCACCGCGGCCGCGAAAGCGAGGGAAGCCAGTTTGTTGGCGGTAATTTTCATAGGTTTACTTCCTTTCAGATAAAATATAAATTTAAAAATCTTGCACCTTCACCCGCTGTTGTGCGCTGAGCTAGTTTGGCCTAAGTGAGGGTATATTCGTTTTCGGCTAATTAATGGTCGTTGTTTTTGCTTTGCTATTTGACTCTGGGCCCACAATGTTGAGCCTGTCTGGCGCTCAGTTGGGTACCATTCCTGGGTGTAATCTTTATCCATCGTTGCGCCAGCTGGGCGGATTTGTTGTACCGCCCATGCTGACCGTAACTTGTATTGTTACCGTGTCCGAATCTGGGACAGTCGACCGTGTCATGCAGTAGACCCTGGGGGTATTCATGCTCCGCATTTAGCAAACATCCGTTGGTTCATGCTGCACGGCCACAGTTAGTGAGAAGTCCTCTTTCATCACACTTCAGGTTTTTAGTGGTCTACTTAATCACTGGTTCATTGTCTTTCCATTCGATCCCTTACCGCGGCCAGTAGTATGTGGATATGCCCCTGCGATAGCGGTCTTCAGTCCCTTGCCAAATGATCCGTTGGTTCGGTAGCGTTATGGTGGTGTCGGTCCAGTGCTCGGTGCCGTATGCCGCCCCAGTAATCGCTTCCACGGACCAGGTTTCCGGTTGGGTCGCATTTTCGACGCAAACAGTAAGCGTTACGTTCAAGTCTTGCGTTTCGTCCACTTCGTAGTACAGGTCGTATCTACGTGTCGCGCCCTGTCGATGTTTCGCCAGTACAAAGTTCAATCCGTCGCCATTAACGGTAGTGGGTGTATTCAGCGGGTTCTCGATGCCCCCGTCGCCGATTATCGGGTTGTTCTCCCACACATCTCCGGTTATCAAGTCTTCAACGCGCAGCCCGGGCATGGTGTCCCCCGCGACTATGCTCCGGCTATAGGTATACACGGTCGCGTATATGTTATGATAAGACCCCTGGTTTTGGGGCTCAGGCCGCCCGATGAACTGCAGTTGTAAACTGTTTCGCGTTAGAGTTTTCGCAGCTACTGTAACATTGTGATGCTGCTCGCCTAGTCTGGCCGTGCCACTCCTGTACGGGTCTTTGTTACTCCAATCCGTGTAGTAGGGGTTACGGTTCCGACTAGGCACGGTCGCAGCTGACGCCGCCAAGTGCCAGCAATCCGGAATCCGGTGCCCGTCTGCTTTCGTCACGTCGACGTTTATCAATATGTTTAGTTCCTCCGTTCCGGGTATGTTGCACGCCATTGCGTAGTAGAACCTGCCCTGCGCGGTCCGTGCCGAGACGTCTTCGAACGCGTAGCTTTCACCCGTTACGGTATTCACAGCGGTCATCGTTGGCAGTGTTGAGCGGGCGGTTTTGTAGCTGTTGACGTTCACTAAGCTCACCTTCACGTGGTGCTCCACCCCTGGGGAGATCGTGGGCTGCCCCGTGACTACGCATTCAAATGTAGTATCGCCGTTTTCTGTTACTATAATCTTAGGTTGCGATTGATCTGGCGGGTCTGCGCTAGCCTCTAGCGGCATCCCGCTGATGGCGCTTGCCACCGCGGCCGCGAAAGCGAGGGAAACTAATTTTTTAGCAGTAAGTTTCATAAAGTTACTTCCTTTCAGATAAAATATAAATTTAAAAATTCAAATTATTTAAAGATCAATGAGTGTGCACCTCGCTGATTTAAATAACCTTAAAATATATTTTATAACAATTATGAATGTTTGTCAAGTAGTTTTTGTTGTACACAAATAAAACCAGATGTGTGGGGGCATAGTTAGTTGGCAAGCACAGGTCTTAGTTAGAGATTTCCACACCCATACTTTTTGCAGAGCCTTCTACCATCGACATAGCAGCCTCCAAGGAAGCTGCGTTTAAATCGGGCAGCTTAATTTCCGCGATTTCTTTTATTTGTTCTCTGGTTATGCTTCCGACTTTGCTGGCATTTGGCTTGCCTGAACCTTTTTCGATATTAGCTGCTTTTCTGATCAGTGCAGCGGCTGGAGGAGTTTTTAATACAAGCGAATAGCTTCTATCTTCATAAACGGTAATTTCAACAGGGATTACCATCCCAGCTTTCGCTTTTGTTAGATCGTTGTATTCCTTGCAAACCATCCCAATATTAATGCCGGTTGGCCCGAGTGAAGTGCCGACTGGAGGGGCGGGCGTTGCCTTTCCTGCCTCTAATTGTAATCTTATTACCTGTTTTACTTTTTTATTCTGTGCCATATGAAGTCCTCTTTTCATTAAATTTAAAAATTAAGCCAAAACAGCGATTCGACTAAAAATTTTACTAATTATTGTATTTATAATCGAAATCCAAATTTGTACTTTTTTGAGATGGAAAAAATCAGCAGTTTAAGCTAACGATCTTATTCTGTTTGCGCTAAAATTTGCTTTTTTAGACATAAAATTATTTTAAAGAAGTTTTAAAAAACCTATTTTATTATAATTTATAAACCGAGAAAAAAGCAAGCTTATTTTATAAAAAAGGTAGCACTAAAAAAATTTTTATATGCTATAATATAAGCGAAGGTGTGCGGATATTACCGCGCTTGAAATCGTTTTTTAAAATAAATCAGTTGAAAAATATACTTTTTAGCATTACTATTAAAAAAGCTCACTTGAAAAGTTTAAAACTAAAGGAGTAAATTATTGCAAGAAGTTATTTATACCGTGAATTTTCCTGGATTAGGTTTGAGTTTTAAAGTAAGCCCTATAGCATTTTGTATAGGTAATTTTCCCATACATTGGTATGGACTGATAATCTCATTGGGATTTTTGCTCGCCTTTTTATATACGGCCTCTAGAGCTACCAGCTTTCGCGTTAATATAGGCCACTTCACAGATGCGGTTCTTGTGGGTACAATTTTCGGCGTAATTTGCGCCCGCATATATTATGTGATATTTTTCCCCGGTGATGATTACATAAAAAATCCTATTAGCATTTTTTGTGTATGGGACGGCGGTATAGCAATTTATGGAGCGCTGATGGGAGGTATCGCTGCCGGGTTAATAAGTACTAAAAATCACAAAATGAATGTATGGTCCACGCTGGACCTCGCTTCTTTCGGTTTTTTGATAGGTCAAGCAGTTGGTAGATGGGGAAATTTTGTCAACCAAGAGGCGTTCGGTTCAAAAACGGACTTGCCATGGCGTATGGTTAGCGAAACAACAGACGGAATGGGAGTACATCCTTGTTTTTTGTATGAATCGCTTTGGTGTATATTGGGTTTTATAATTTTACATATTTTTAGTGAGCGTCTTTGCAAAAAACAAGGGCAGATCTTCTCCTTATATCTGATATGGTATGGAACTGGTAGGGTTTTCATAGAAAGCTTGCGCACAGATAGCCTTTTGATTCCAAAAACTTCCATAAGAGTTTCTCAACTGGTTTCGATAACCTTTATTTTAATCGGCTTAATATTTTTGTTTTTGAGCTATCGTAAAAAAACGGTCAGTAAAATAGCAAAAACGCCATAATGAATAAAAAAATTGATTTTTAATATTTTAATTTATTCAACTGTAAATATCGATCAGCGCGTTATTGCTAGAAAGAGGTGGGGAAATGTCAATTTCTCAGCAAACAATTAGAAATTTTTGTATTATTGCACATATAGATCACGGAAAATCAACCTTGGCAGACCGCATTCTCGAAAAAACACAGTCTGTAGCGGCGCGCGATATGGCAGATCAACTGCTCGATAACATGGACCTCGAGAGGGAACGTGGCATAACAATAAAAGCCCGCGCCGTAACGCTTTCCTATAAAGCTAAAGATGGAGTTGATTATACCTTCAATTTAATAGATACACCTGGCCATGTGGATTTTAATTATGAGGTATCGCGTTCGCTGGCGGCTTGTGAGGGAGCTATTTTGGTCGTGGATGCTTCTCAGGGTATAGAAGCGCAGACTTTGGCTAATACTTATCTTGCTTTGGATGCAAATCTTGAGATTTTGCCTGTTATAAATAAAATTGACCTGCCGAGTGCCAACCCAGAGCGTGTTAAAGCTGAAATAGAAGACGTGATAGGCCTGAGTGCAGATGAAATTCCATTAATTTCTGCAAAAGTTGGATTAAATATAGAAGACGTGCTGGAAAAAATCGTCACGCAAATCCCTCATCCAAAAGGAAATCAAAATTCTGCTCTGAAGGCTTTAATTTTTGACTCTTACTATGATTCTTACAAAGGTGTGGTAATTTATATACGCGTAATGGATGGCCAATTAAAGGTTGGCGATGAAATCAAACTGATGGCGACGCAGGCAAGCTTTGTGGTGCAGGAGTGCGGAGTGATGCGTGCGGCAACGCTTGAACCAAAAGAGCAGCTAAAAGCTGGCGAAGTGGGTTATGTTGCGGCTTCAATAAAAGCCGTGGCAGATGCTAGAGTGGGGGATACTGTGACCCTTTTAAACAAGCCGGCGAAGGAAGCTCTTCCTGGATATAGGGAAGTTCAGCCAATGGTGTTTTGTGGTGTTTATCCGCTCGACGGCTCAAAGTACGGTGATTTGCGTGAAGCGCTAGAGAAATTGCAGCTCAACGATGCGGCACTTTCTTTTGAAGCAGAGAAATCGGTGGCACTTGGTTTTGGCTTTAGATGTGGGTTTTTGGGATTGCTTCACATGGAAATTATTTCGGAAAGGCTTGAAAGAGAATATAATCTGGATGTGCTGACAACTGCCCCGAGTGTGGTGTATAAGCTTAAAAAGACCGATGGCGAAGTGATCACGATAGATAACCCCACAAACTACCCAAACCCTTCACTGATAGATTGGACCGAAGAGCCGATCACAGATGCGCATATTTATGCCCCGTCAGAATATATCGGCAATATCATGGAGCTTTGCCAGGAACGGCGAGGGAAATTTATGGATATAAATTATCTTGATTCAACCAGAGTGGATATACATTATGAGCTTCCTTTAAACGAAATTATTTATGATTTCCTAGACAATTTAAAGTCAAAAACTAGCGGCTATGCTTCGTTTGATTATGAGATAACTGGATATACCAAGGCAAATTTGGTGAAGCTCGATATCATGCTGGCAGGGGAAATAGTGGATGCACTTTCGTTTATCATACATGCAGATAAAGCCTATGCAAGAGCCAGAAAAATTTGCGAAAAATTAAAGGAAAAAATCCCTCGCCAACTATTCGAGGTGCCGGTACAGGGCTGTATAGGTGGTAAAATAATTGCAAGAGAGACTGTTAAAGCTATGCGCAAGGATGTGTTGGCTAAGTGTTATGGGGGAGATATAACCCGAAAGAAAAAACTCCTAGAAAAGCAAAAAAAGGGGAAAAAAAGAATGCGTCAAATCGGTTCGGTCGAAATTCCGCAAGATGCCTTCACGGCAGTTTTAAGGTTAGACGAATAAATTTATTATAATTTAAGGTTTTAATCTGGAAAGATTTTTATCACATAAATAACACTTAGCAAAACAATATAATTTATTTTTAAATAAATTGTGCTAAGTAAAGATTTATATGCTATAATTGGAATAAAGGGGATAGATAAACAACAAAATAAATCATATTTGCATAAAAAATGTTAAAATTTAGACTAAATTGTGTAAGATAATGGAGGTTAACATGAAAATTAAGCTAGAAGATAAATATTTAAACGATTTTATTAACCCTAGAGAATATTATGGTATCGCCCCTCAAATTAAAACCGCTCACGAGCTACTGCACTCTGGGCACGGGCTCGGCAGCGACTACACCGGATGGCTCCAATTGCCTAAAAACTATAATAAACAAGAATTTCAAAGCATACTCGATGCTGCAAAAAAGATCCAGGAGGATACCGATGTTTTCGTGGTGATAGGTATAGGAGGATCCTATTTGGGCGCAAGAGCAGCAATTGAATTCTTGAGCTCTCAAAATTACAATAGCCTCCCCAAAAAAACGCCTAGCATCTATTTTATCGGCAACAGTATAAGCCCGATGGCTTTATCGGAAACTTTAAAGCTATGTGAAGGTAAACGCGTTTCAATAAACGTGATTTCTAAATCTGGAACTACCACAGAACCTGCGATTGCTTTTAAGGTATTCAGGGAGTTTTTAGAAAATCAATATGGCAAGGAAGAGGCTAGTAAGCGCATTTACTGCACAACAGACCGAGCTAAAGGTACCCTAAAAAAATTAGCAGATGATGAAGGATATGAAACATTCGTGATTCCAGAAAATATCGGTGGGCGTTATTCGGTGTTGACACCGGTGGGCCTATTGCCAATTGCTGTTAGCGGCGCGGATATTTTAAATATTATGGAAGGAGCTGCCAAAGCTCACGATGATTTCCTTGATGATAGAATAGACTTTAATATTTGCTATAAATATGCTGCTATTAGAAATATTTTATTTCGAAAAGGGAAATTAATAGAAATACTGGCGAGCTATGAACCGCGATTTGCCTTAATGAGCGAATGGTTTAAACAACTGTTTGGAGAAAGCGAAGGAAAGGACCAAAAAGGGGTTTTCCTTGCATCCGTAATTTTTTCCACGGACCTTCACTCTATGGGACAATTGATTCAAGACGGCAGCAGAAATATATTTGAAACGGTGCTATTTTTAGATAACGTAAAACAGGATATAATTATCAAAGAAGATCCGCAAAATATGGATGGGCTTAATTTTTTGGCAGGTAAAACAATGAGCTATGTAAATCAAAAAGCCTTTGAGGGAACGGTCATCGCTCACACCGATGGTGGGGTACCCAATGTTGTGCTACATCTTCCAGATGTTTCCGAAGATACATTGGGTTATTTAGTTTATTTCTTTGAAAAAGCTTGTGCTATTTCCGGCTATACCATGGGCACTAACCCATTTGACCAGCCCGGTGTTGAAAGTTATAAAAAAAATATGTTTGCTTTGCTGGAAAAGCCGGGTTTTTCGTTAACAAATAGATAGCTGTGATTTTACTACATAAAATATAAATTTAAAAATTTCAGGTGCGTATCTTCGCGGTGTCTTTACCGCGCCAGTAAAAGTCCTCTCCTGTGCGTTCGCCCCCGCGCGCTTTCTCCACCGGCGGACCGACCCTCACAACGATGGACCCGTAACTATAGGAACCCGGTCTCCCGGTACGTGCTTCTTCGTCGAGGTTAAATGTTACGGTTGCATCCCAAGTTTTTTGTGCACTCATGGTTGCGTCAGCGTCCTGCATCTTCTCAATTACCCCGTAGAAGTGGTTGGGGAGCTCTCCGCCCCGGTCTATGACCAAGGCGTGCTTGTCGCAAATCACCGTGAGGATTCCGCCGCGGCGGGCGGGTGTTGTTTGCGCAGTTGTGCCCTGTCGTACTGAGCAGGATGCCGTCCAGTCCGGCGGTGCTTTAGGGTCCCCTTCGTGGTGCACTACGACCTCCACCGAGCGTTCCGTTTCGTTTTCGATTGTAAAAGTGGTCGTACCAGCAGCATTGATCGGATCTGCAAAAACTGCGGTTTGTAGTTGCAGTGCCGCCGCGGCCACGGTGGCAGCAAAGGTAAGTGACATAAGTTTTTTAGCTGTAGATTTCATAAGATTACTTCCTTTCGGTATAAAAATATAAATTTAAAAATTCAAATTATTTAAACATCAATGACTGCGTAAATAATTATAGAGTAATTTTATCACAATTATAAATACTTGTCAAGTTGTTTTTGATTAATTTCTGCTTTTTATTATTCTATTAGAGTAAGTGACATAAATTTTTTAGCCATAGATTTTATAAAATTACTTCCTTTCAATATAAAATATAAATTTAAAAAGTTCGAGCATTTCTTAATTCACGGTCACTTCACCAATCGCTGCGCGTGAACCCGAATCCACCGTGGTGAAGCCTCGTTAGAGTCCCGTGGGCATCGAAGCGTAAGATCGTTGTGTCGCCGATGTTGCATGGGTATGGCTTTTCCCACCAAGACACTGCCAATACCGCGCCCATAGCCGGGTGTTCCGACACTGGTGCGCTAAACTGGAAGGTAAGTTCAGCGTGTAAGCCATTGCGCGCGTTTGTTAGCCCGCGAGCTTGAAGCCATTCGTCGCCACGATCATTGCACTCCAGGCTGTGCGTAGTTTCCACGTAGCCAGGGTTTTCCACTTTCACGTCGAGGGAAGCGTTACTTATGTTCGGATCATATAAGGTGGCGTCGTACTCGTACTGAGCCTATGGTTTTCCCCGTGTAAGGCCCCTTGTCAATACGTACCGTTAGTCGCGTCTGGGTTCTATTCGTTACTTTTATTGTGGGGTCATCTGCGAAAACGGTGCTTCTTAGTTGCAGTGTTGCTGCGTCCAAGGTGGCAGCAAAGGTACGTGACATAAGTTTTTTAGCTGTAGAGTTCATAAGATTACTTCCTTTCGGTATAAAATATAAATTTAAAAAGTTCGAGCACCTTTTAATTAACGGTCGCACTTCCACGCTCGCCGCTCGGGTTGGCGTGTCACCTCTGTGAGCGTTGTGTTTCCTCCAATGCAGGTTAGCTTGTATGCGAAGCATCGCGGTTGTGGCCGTGTCCCTGACCAGAATTGCACGGTCAACGTCGCCCACTTGCCGTCGTCACTTTGCAGTGGTCCGCTGAAATTGTAGGTCACCGTTGCATGTAAACCCTTCGCAGCGTCACTTTTTCCGGCCATCCCTATTTCGATGTCGCCGCCTTCGGATGTAATACTCGGTTTGGTGATCCTTTCGGTGTGATGTGCATCCGTTCGCACGTCGAGGTGTGCTTGAGCGGGATTCGGATCTACTATATATGCTGCGAACTCCCAGGTCGCCCCGGGCTCTATCCAAGGCCCCTCACCCACCCGGAATTCAAATGTTATACTACTGGCTGTCCGGTCCGTAACCTGCGGGGGGTCGTAGAACGGTCGAATCGCGTTGCATTGTGTTATGGGCGCCGCGGCCAGGGCGGCGGCAAAGACGAGGGACATAAGTTTTTTCGCTGTAGATTTCATAAAATTACTTCCTTTCGGTATAAAATATAAATTTAAAAATTTAAGGTGCGTGTATGTGCGGTTTCTGCACCGCGCCAGGAAAACTCCTCTCGCCTGCCTTCGCGCACGCGTCTTGTTGCCGCCCGCGGACCGACCCTCACAACTATGTGTCCGTGACTACAGGAACCTGGTTTCCCGGTTCGTGTGTCTTCGTCGAGGTTAAACGATACGGTTGCATCCCAAGTTTTTCGTGCACTCATGGATGCGTCAGCCTCCTGTATCTTCTCAATGACCCCGTAGAAGTGGTCGTGGTGCTCTCCGCCCCGTCTCATGACGAAGTGGTGCATGTCGCAAATCACCTCGAGCGGTCCTCCTCGGCTTTCGCCCGGACGTTGCGCAGTTGTGCCCTGTCTTATTGAGCAGGACGTCGTCCAGTCCGGCGGCGCGTGCGGTTCCCCGTCGTGGTGCACTAGGACCTCCACCGAGCATTCCGTTTCGTTTACGATTGTAAAAGTGGTCGTACCAGCAGCATTGATCGTATCTGCAAAAACCGCGGTTTGTAGTTGGAGGGCCGCCGCGGCCAAGGCGGCCGCAAAGGTAAGTGACATAAGTTTTTTCGCTATAGATTTCATAAAATTACTTCCTTTCGGTATAAAATATAAATTTAAAAAGTTCGAGCACTTCTTAATTAACGGGCACGTCACCAATTGGTGCGCTGGTACATCTTCTTTCCCGCCGCCGTCTTAATGGTTATCCCTCGGCCATCGAAGCGTAAGATTCTTGTTAAGCCGACTTTGCATGGGTATGGGCCGTCCCACGTAGATCATGCCAATTTCGCGTACGTAGCCGGGTTCTCATGCACTGGTGCGCTAAACTGGAAGGTAAGTTCAGCTTGTAAGCCATTGCGCGCGTTTGTTAGCCATCGCGCTTGAAGCCATTCCGAGCCCCGTTTGTTGCGCGTTAGTCCTTGGGTAGTTTCCACGTAGCCAGGGTTTTCCACTTTCACGTCGAGGGCAGCCTGACTTAATGTCGGATCACATAAGGTTGCTTCGTACTCGTACTGAGCGTATGGTTTCCCCGTGTAAGGCCCCTTGTCAATACGAACCGTGAGACGCGTCGGGGCGATATTAGTTACTGTTATAGTGGGGTCATCTGCGAAAACGGTGCTTCTTAGTTGCAGTGTTGCTGCGCCTAAGGCGGCCACAAAGACAAGCGATATAAATTTTTTAGCCATAGATTTCATAAAATTACTTCTTTGCAGTATAAAATATAAACTTAAAGATTTAGAGCACTTCATCAACGGTTTGTCCACCATGCCGTTCTAAAGTACCCCCCCACAGGAGGGCCCTGGGTCGTTCGAGTCCCCAGGCCATCAGAGATTAATCGGGTAGTGTAGCCGTGTTGACTTGGCCAGGGTTGCCACCACACTGACTGTTCCACCTCCGCGCGCCTTAACGTCGTGTGCCCCATTGTCCCGGCGAAGTGGAAGGTCACTTCAGCATTTAAGTCGTTGGTTGCCGCCGTTCGAACGCAGGCTTCAACCCATTTATGGCACACAACGTTGTACTGTGCACGGGGTTTAGTTTCCACACAGTCGGGGTTCTCCACGTGCACGTTCAGGGCAGTGTTATGTAGTTCCGGATCATACAACCGCGCTATGCACTCGTGCGTGGCGCCGCGCGCTGCTCCAGGATCGCCTTTCGCCTTAACACTAACCTTTATATATGTAGGGCTCTTATCTACTACTTCAACAGTTAGGGCCGCCGCTAGATTCGCCGTGTGTAGCAGGGTTGCTGCGGCCACGGCGGCTGCAAAGGTAAGTGACATAAATTTTTTCGCTGTAGATTTCATAGAATTGCTTCCTTTCGGTATAAAATATAAATTTAAAAAGTTCGAGCACTTCTTAATTAACGGGCACTTCACCAATTGGTGCGCAATCAGTGCAATGCTGTTTATTGCTTGAGATTCGGTTCCTCGGTCCAAGAGAGGGGGTGCACAGCGATATACGTCGGTATTTCTTTCGCATTGAAAGTTATACGAGTTCCTTTGAGACGTTTTGCTAGTCGATTCAGTAATGATTGACAGTGTCCATTCCCGTGCATTATGGCACGTCGCGCCATAATGCGTGCAGCTCACTCTAGCCATAGCCGGTTATCTCGGAGATTTACTTTACTTATCACTTTGGCAGGATCATGGGACGTTCTCTATACCCCCGTACCTATTATATATACGTCCCCTACGTATCTCCCCTTACCACGCCCGCTCCATTCGAAACCGTAGATCTCTACCACTCCAGTCCTCTCAGAGACGCGGCTCACGTGCGTCGACGCCAACGACTCCTGCTCAACTAGCCCTTCCTTCGTGCAGGAGAATCTCAGTTGCGCGCGCACTTCCTCGTTGCACCGCCACTCGCCATAGGCACTCCTGTACCACGTGTGTGGATCGCGCGGATCGGGGTTATCAATGTGGAGCGTCCCTGGAGGGCTCACGCTCAGCACTTCGAGGTTTGCTTGTGGCAGGTTGATATCGCAGCAGATGGGACGTAAGATGTGGTTGTTCCCGCGATGCTCGGGGTTGAACTCGTTGGGAGGTATGTAAATATCAAGTGTCATACTGGTAGCTGATTCACTCACTTTTGTTAAAAAAGGATTTGGTTTAACTGCACCAACCGCCGTGTGTGGCAGTGCCGCCGCGGCCAGGGCGGCAGCAAAGGTAAGTGACATAAATTTTTTAGCTGTAGATTTCATAAGATTACTTCCTTTCGGTATAAAATATAAATTTAAAAATTCAAATTATTTAAACATCAATGACTGCGAAAATAATTATAAATTGATTTTATCACAATTATAAATACTTGTCAAGTTGTTTTTGATTAATTTTTGCTTTTTATTATTCTATGAGTGCCGGAAGCGATATAGTAACAGTTGTGCCGACATTTTCCTCGCTGACGATAGTGAGGTCGCCGCCGTGCATATTCACGATTTCATCTGCTAGTGCCAAACCTATTCCTGCGCCTATCTGCGTTTGATTGGCCTTATAAAATTTATCCTTAACTTTTGGAAGATGGATAGCCGGTATGCCGCAGCCGTTGTCGCTGACGTTAACGCTTATATAATTGTCGGTTTGCGTCACCGAAACGTTTACTATCCCGCCTTCAGAAGTGTATTTGAGCGCATTATCTATAACGTTTATAAAAACTTGGCGCAGGCGGTTTTTATCGCCCATAACTAGCGAAAGTGAACTAGGTTCTGCATAGAGTAGATGTTTTTTTTGATTTTCCGTCCTATTTCGGAATATATAAACCGCCTCAGTGAGCTCAGCTAAAAGGTCAATCTTGTCCATCATCATTGTCATGCGGCCATTCTGGATGCTTGAAAAATCTAAAAGCTCCTCCACTATTCCGCATAAACGCTCAGCTTCGCGCGTGATAACATACATGCCTTTTTTATTCACTTCGGCGTCCGGTTCACTGCTTAAATGTATTGTTTCGGCCCAGCCTTTTATCGCCGTGAGAGGGGTTCTAAGTTCATGAGAAATTGAGGAAATGAAGTCGTTTTTCATCTTTTCGGAGTTGCGCAATTCTGCTGCCATATAGTTGATTGCATCGCAGAGTTCACCTACTTCATCATCGAACCGCTTTTCTATTTTTATATCAAAATCTCCTTGTGCAATCTGTTTCGCGATTTCACCTATGTGTTTTATTGGATTTATAATAGATTTTATAAAATAAAAATTAGATATACCGACTAAAAATGCAATCAAAATTCCGCCGATGAAAACAGTTGCCACGAGAAAATATATAGTTTTTTCCGCTGATTCTCCTGCCCATGAAATTATAGATTTTGGCATTTCATCATAAAAAAAAGCTTTTATAACAAAAGAAATAGCAAATTCTATTGCCAATAAAACTATTAAAATCAGTCCAAAACAATTTATAAGCCAGCGCTTTGTAATTCCTTTTATATTATATTGCTTTTTTTTTATTAAATTATCAAAATTTAACATAATTTTTCTATTAATCAACTCTTTTTCTTGTTTTTTTATGTAATTTGAATAGATGGGTGATAGAGTAGCAACCGCTTAACAAAATTGTGCCTGCGCATCAAATTTTTGCACATTTAAGGGCTGATTTAAGTCGAGAATGTAAAAAAACAGATGAGTAAATTTTCATCTGTTTATACAAAAAAGTAAACTTAAAAAGAGATGCACATGAGCGCCCAAATAAATTAAGCTTCCTTTTTAATGACCTCTCTATTGTTGTAATATCCGCATTTTTTACAAATTCTGTGAGCTAATTTGTATTCACCGCATTGAGAACACTTTACTAAAGCTGGAAATTGTAATTTCCAAACACTTGACCGGCGTTTATCTCGTCTCGATTTTGATGTTTTTCTTTTTGGCACTGCCATAAACATGCATCTCCTTATCTAGAAAATTATTAATTATAAAAACAATTGTATTATACTATGTTTAAAGGTATTTGTCAATACAGCGCTACAGAGCAAGGCTAAAAAGCAATCCATTCACCTTAATTTGATAAAATTATTTAAAATACGCTCTTTTTCTCTCAATTAAGAGGAAAGTTTTATATAATTATATTTATTAAATATAATACTTGATATATTATTTATTTCATGATAAAGTAATATTCATAATTAACTTAAGGGAAGAATGTGATTTTTTGAAATTTAAAATTGGATTTATAAGCGCTATACTTTTATTACTCACATTGGGCGTAAATACACATGCATATGGCCCGCTAGATGAGATGGGAGCTAACTTTGTGGAGAGAGCTCAGAGTACCAATAATGCTGATTTACCTGAAATACGTTCACAAAATTGTTATTTAACAGAGCAATTATCAGGTGCTGGAATAGAAAATTACCTAGTATATGTCCCTGAATACCCAAATTTGCCTAAAGATAGTTTAAAATCGGCCATTGTTTATCGCGATCCTGGTGGCGATTGGTTTGTAGCGGATTTAAAATTAGCATCGACATTTCCTTTTGATGCCAGTACGAAATTCAAAATTCCCTTAACTAATTATATTTACTTAACACAAAATAATGAAAATGGAGATTTTGGTTTTTACGTCGAGCAAGATGGTAAATTCATAGACTTTAGAGACTTCATGTTAAATAAATATGAATTGGAGTTTATAGGTTTAACGCAGCGCTTTAATCCGGGACCACCTAAAGCTTACACTGATAATATATCTAAACGAAAAATTAGATTTATGCACCAACAAGGAAAGACCTCGTTGCATACTATCCCTCCAGACCAGTTAGCGAAACTTTATACTAGTCTTTACCAGCAAGATTTCATGGATGATGATATAGCGGTGCACTACTTTGAAGAAAAATTTAAAAAGCTAGGTATTTCTTGTCATTCAACAGTTATATTGACAGAAGGTGAGTGTGCACTGACTCATAACGTACTGCTTTATCAACAAAAGGGGCAATGGTGTGTATTGAGCTATGGGCCTGCCGAATGGGCTAAACCTGAGCACGCTCCGAAATTTTTTGGGATGCCATTAACTGCATATGCTGCAAAGCTGAGTGATAATTCGATATCTGAATATTATGCTGATGGCGCAAATTTATCACTTAGAGCAATCGCAGCCATCGGGATTAGAGAGAGTAATGGTTGCTATGTGGACTTTAGAGAAACTTTTCTTTTTAGGGAATGCCCTGGTTTAGAAAGATTTGTCCTTTGGTATTTTTTAGGTGATAAGTATACCGCTGGGCAAGGCTTTACAAGGATTAATTACGCAAATCTTAAACATGCACAAGGCAAGAGCAATGCCTTAGCGATACGAAATGGAATGTCAGCTCTTGATTTTGAAGAATTTGTTCTTTATGCTTATTGGCAGGAAGAAGGTCCAGAAAAATTTATAGAAAGTTGCCAGAGTTTTTCACCAGATATGAAAAATTCATTTGATCGGTTATTTAGTAAAGGTTACTTTTTAGAACTGAAAGAAAGGCTAGAGAGATCCACGTTAGTATAATTTTAGCATTTTTTCCAATTCTTCAGGTTGGCCCATGTCGCTCCAAGAACTTTCAGAAGTTGGAAAAACGCCGATTTTTTCACCCGATGCCATACATCTCTTTATTAAATCTGTTATATGAATAAACTCACACTCTTTTATATAGTCTAAAAATTTTGGTTCGATTAAATAAAGACCCGTATTGACGAGAAATGGCAATTCCGGTTTTTCATTAAATGCTAAAATTTCGCCGTTTTTATTCAGGCTTAAAGTGCCATAAGGTACCACAAAATTTTTTGCAGCGCAGACTAAAGTAATTAAATTTTTCTTTTGCTTATGGTAGCTCAAAATTTTGTCGTACCTATTATTCACTATAATATCGCAATTTGTCATAAAAAAAGTTTCCTTAACAATGCCTTTTAGCAAGTATAGGCCGCCACCTGTACCTAAATCGGTATCTTCATTTACAAATTCAATTGAGTAATTCTTGGCTAAATTAGCTGATTTAGCAATTATTTTGCTTTTCTTATTTGGAAAATCAGCGTTTGCTGTGCTTGTCGCCATGCCAAGATCGGTAAAATAGGCTTTTATCAATTTGCGTTTATGGTTTACAATCATATAAAAATTATTGCAGTTGAACTCCATAAATTTTTCAATTATTCGTTCTGTGATAGTGTAGTCCCCTATTGGGATTAAAGGCTTTGGCAATATATTCGAATAGGGGCGAAGCCTTGTGCCTTTTCCTCCTGCCATGATGACTACAGGTACATTTAAATTAGAGGTATTTAGAAGCTTTTCTCCTTTAGAAAACACCAAGGATATCAATTTCCCTTCTTCGTCTAAAATAGGTAAACAGGATATATTTTTCTCATTCATAACTTTGTTATAATTTTGCGTTTGCTGTTCTTTTAAGAATATAAAATTGTAATTAGCGCATAACGAAACCTCGCCCTGCAGGTCATTTCCATTTAATATGTGCCTCCTTATATCTCCGTCTGTTATACTAGCCTTCACAACATAATTTTCGTCAACTAAAAATGTGATACCTTTTGCGTTTTTATTGATTATTTCCATCGTTGAAATAACGCTTGTTTTTTTATCCACTAAAAACATAGATAATTGCATTTTATTTTCTCCTTAAGGCCTTAAATTTTAAATTGAAATGCTCAAGAGCAGTTTATCATTGCATATTATTTAGCTCTATTCTTTTTAGGCGATGAATTTTGCGATCTTTTTATGGTATCTTTAATATTGAAGCAATAACGTCTCGCTCATCAAATGGATATTTAATGCCACAGATATCCTGGTAATCCTCATGACCTTTACCGGCTAAAACAACAATATCTCCTTCTTCCGCATTTTCTATGCAAAATTTAATAGCTTCTTTTCTATCGGGTATGACAACGTATTTGCCAGTGGTTTTTTTCATGCCAATTAAAATATCTTCAATAATGTCCAGCACGTTTTCATATCTCGAATTATCCGCTGTAAGAACCGATAAATCTGCAAGCTTACCGGCAATTTTTCCCATTTCATAACGCCGCATTTTAGGCCTATTGCCACCAGCTCCAAATAGAACGATCAATCGTTTAGGGTTATATTCCCTTAAAGTTGTTAAGACGTTTTTCATGCTGAGCGCATTGTGAGCATAATCGATGAGGAGAGTATACGAAAAAGGAATTGGCACGGGTTCCACTCGTCCTTTCACTTTAACTTCGGAGAGCCCATACAAAATTGCAGTATCACTTACTTTTGGTATTTGGCAGCAAACTGCGGTGGCAGCAAGTGCGTTG
Organism: Oscillospiraceae bacterium; assembly: GCA_031266365.1. Taxonomy (GTDB): domain Bacteria; phylum Bacillota; class Clostridia; order Oscillospirales; family Acutalibacteraceae; genus JAISBE01. Next base: position 50,684 of record JAISBE010000017.1, on the reverse strand, counting down.
TAGATGCTAAAATTCCCAGGTATACCCACGTTTATTGATAGCTTTCTTTCCCCTTTTAGCTCAAAATTTACGCCTAAATAACAGGGTTTGGATATAAGTTTAGGCTTTTCAGCGATAAAATTCGCATTTTTAGAAAAGCCAAAAGTAATAACTCGACACGAGTGGTTTTCCAGCACTTTATCAAGATTTTGGTCGTCTATGTTTAAAATTCCGGTATGGCATTTTTTAAACAAAATGCTCTTGCAAGTCAAATATTCATCCACATCTTTGTGTTCATCGCCTCCTATATGATCTAAGGAGAAGTTCGTGAACACCCCATAATTAAAAATAATACTATCGAGTCTGTGCCATTTAAGGCCGAGAGAAGAAGCCTCTATCACGGCACATTCGCAGCCGTTATCTACCATTTTTCTTAGATATTTTTGAATCTCATACGATTCAGGTGTGGTGTTTTCTATTTTTGTTGTTTTGTCATCCAAGACTACCCCAAGTGTCCCTATCATTCCGGTTTTAATTCCACTATTTTCCAATATTGATCGTATCATACAGGCGCAGGTCGTTTTTCCTTTTGTGCCCGTTATACCGATCGTTGTGATCTGCCTTGCAGGATATGAAAAAAACGCCGCTGAAATCAATGCTAAGGCCTTTCTCGTATCATTCACTTGAATAACTGTGGTGCCGTTTTTTTCTTTAATTGAATCAGAAACAAGCAGGGCAACAGCGCCATTTGCCACGGCATCACTCACAAATTTATGACCGTCAGAGGAATGGCCCTTCAAACACACAAACAAGCAGCCGGGGCGAGCTTTTCGTGAATCATAGATAATTTCTGAAATTTCTAAATTTAAGCTGTCTTTACTGCCTTCAAATGAGAGCAAATTTAGTTCTTTTATTAAAGTTTTAAGTTTCATGTAAAATTCAACCTCACCATTGTTAAACCGTTTTTTAATTGGAGTATCTTCATATTTGATTATAATCGATGCTATGCGTTTTATGATAAGTATTTTACGACAACCTTTGTTTAAAATCGTTATATCCAAATTCTTTGACTATTTTTATATTTCCTTGAGCATCAGCAACCGCAATCGACGGCAACTTTGTCCCGTTAAAAGTGTTATTTTTTACCATGGTGTAAATTGCCATATCGCTGAATACAATTTTATCACCTGTCTTTAATGGAGTATCGAAAGTGTAATCGCCGATTATATCACCTGCAAGGCAGGTAGCGCCGGCTAGACGATAGAGATATTGCTTTTTCCCCGACGATGAAGCGCCGAGAATCGTTGGAGTATATGGCATTTCGAGCACGTCAGGCATATGGCAAGCGGCAGAGACGTCTAAAATTGCAATATCTAAGTCATTATTGACAACATCGAGAACAGTGCCGACTAAAAATCCCGCGTTTAATGCCACCGCTTCGCCTGGTTCGAGATAAACGTCTAAGTTATATTTTTTTCTAAAATTTTTTATGCATGTTATAAGCATATTGATATCATAGCTGTGGTGAGTTATATAATGCCCTCCGCCGAAGTTTATCCACTTCATTTGAGGTAAAAATTTGCCAAAATTCTTTTCAATTGCTGCGAGCGTTGAAGCTAGCGCATCGCTGTTTTGTTCGCATAACGTGTGAAAGTGAAGCCCACTGATGCCTTCGAGTAAATCGCTGCGAAAGTTTTGAGCCGTAACTCCAAGCCTCGAGCCTTTTGAACAGGGGTCGTAAATTGCATGAGTTTGAGTTGAGTGTTGCGGGTTGATTCTTATCCCAAATTTTTTTCTGGATTTCATCGCTTTGGCGCGATATTTTTCCCATTCACTGAATGAATTAAAGACGATATGATCGCAAATTTTAAAAAGTTCGTCTATCTCACCTTCGCAGTAAGCGGCTGAAAAAACGTGTGTTTCCTTTCCCATGTTTTCAAACCCGAGTCTCGCTTCAAATAGCCCGCTGGCCGCAGTGCCATCTAAATATTGGGCTATTAGCGGGTAGAGAGAGAACATCGAAAATGCTTTTTGTGCTAAAAGAATTTTACAGCCAGAAGTTAGAGAAACTTTTTTTAATATTTTAAGATTTCTTTCCAAAAGCGTTTCATCGACAACATAACACGGTGTTTTTATGCTATTTATATCAAAATTTAATTTCATATCAATCTACTAGATCTGGATTGAAATCTTCCTGCCACGGGAGACCCCATTTATTTAGTGCTTCCATAAAAGGATCGGGATCGAACTCCTCGATGTTGTGAACACCTGGCTTTTGCCAAATGCCCTGCATGACGAGCATCGTGCCTATCATTGCCGGAACTCCGGTTGTATAAGAAATAGCTTGTGAACCAGTTTCTTTATAGCACTCCTGATGATCACAGACGTTATATAGATAATAGCGCTTTTCTTTATTATCTTTTATTCCCTGAAATATGCAACCAATATTGGTTTTACCGTGTGTGCGAGGCCCTAAAGAAGCGGGATCTGGTAAAATTGCCTTTAAAAACTGGAGTGGAATAATTTCCATGCCGCGATAATTAATCGGTTTAATGGATGTCATACCGACGTTTTCTAAGCATTTGAGATGATTGAGGTAGCTTTGACTAAAAGTCATGAAAAAACGAATTTTTTTAATTCCTTTTAAGTTTAGTGCCAGGCTTTCGATTTCTTCGTGGTTTAGGAGGTATATATCTTTAAGCCCTATTTGTGGAAAATTATAAACTTTTTTGATTTCCATGGGTTTTGTATGTAAAAAATTCCCATTCTCCCAATAACTTCCGTTTGACGTCACTTCCCGGATATTTATTTCCGGATTAAAATTTGTGGCAAAAGGATGGCCGTGATCGCCTGCGTTGGCATCCAGGATATCCAAATAATGAACCTCGTCAAAATGGTGCTTTTGAGCATAAGCTGCAAACACGCCCGTCACTCCAGGATCAAACCCCGAGCCAAGCAATGCGGTTATACCGGCATTTTTAAAGCGCTCTTTATAATTCCACTGCCATTTATATTCAAATTTGGCTTCATTTTTCGGCTCATAATTTGCCGTGTCTACGTAATGCTTTTTTGTTGCAATGCAAGCCTCCATGATACTGAGATCTTGATATGGCAAAGCGAGGTTGACGACGATATCTGGGTTAAAATTTTCGATGAGAGCGACGAGCTCTGCCGTGTTGTCGGCATTTACTTCTGCTGTGTTTATTTTAGTTTTTTCTCGTTTAAGTTTTGCTTTTAATGCATCACACTTGCTTTTAGTGCGGCTAGCGATCATAATTTCCTGAAAAATATCGCTGTTTTGGCAGCATTTGTGAATCATAACGCTTGCGACACCGCCGCATCCGATAATTAATGCTTTTCCCATATTCATTTACCTCCAATTGTTAATAATAGTTCTCTGAGTATTTTACAGGCGACTAAAGTTGAAACGCCACTGTGATCGCATGTAGGGGAAAGTTCGGTTAAATCGCAACCGATGATGTGGAGAGGGGATAGCGATATAATTGCATAAAGCAACTCGTTAAAAGTTACCCCGCCAGCTTCAGGGGTTCCTGTTCCTGGAAAAATAGAGGGATCTAGCACATCGAGATCGATGCTGATATATATAGGTTTGCCAAATAGAGGTTTTATTTTGCTTGCAAACCCTTCTAAATTGAATTTTTGCATAACGGTATGAGCATTAGAAAATTCAAATTCCGAAGCTTCTCCGCTTCTTATGCCAAATTGATAAATTTTTGCATCTCCTAGTTTTTCGCATATCCTGCGCATAACCGTGGCGTGCGAGAGAGTTTCCCCAAGATATTGATCGCGCAGGTCGGCGTGAGCGTCAAAGTGAATGATGTGCAAATTGGGGAATTTTTTTATTGCTGCGCGAACGGCCCCTAAAGTGATTAAATGCTCTCCACCGATCATCACAGGCAATTTGCCGTCGGAAATAAGCGCAGTGGCGTGGTCCTCTATCATGGATAAGACTTTTTTAGTATTGCCAAAAGGGAGTTCAATATCGCCACCGTCAAAAATTTTTAACTCATTCAAATCTTTATTTTGATATGGAGAATAGGTCTCTATGCCAAAGGAATCAGCGCGAATCGCTTTTGGGGCAAAACGGGCCCCTGGCCGAAAAGATGCGGTGCCGTCAAATGGTGCGCCGAAAAGAGCAATTTCAGCAGAGGAGTAGTTATTTTCACAGCCAATGAAAGTTTCGATGTTTTTATTCAGCATTTTCAAGCAATTCCTTTACATAGGTTGGCAGACAAAAAGCACCTTTGTGAAGAGTTGTGTTATAATATTTGGTTTTTAAATTGAGAGTTTCCCATGCGGTTTGGTTGATATCTCGAATAGGATGGTATTTTTTAGATGAAAATCCAAAGAGCCAATGCCCAGAAGGGTAAGTGGGGATGTGAGCTTGGTATACGTAATTTATATCAAAAAATTCTATTATTCTTTTGTGCGCGCGCTGCATTGCAACTGCATCGTTTTTGTAAAATGGGCTTTCATGTTGGGTCACTATAATACCATCATCTTTCAATGCTTTAAAGCAGTTGCCATAAAATTCCTTAGTGAAAAGAACTTCACCTGGCCCGAAGGGATCGGTTGAATCTACTATAATTATATCATATTCATTTTCATACTTGCGTATAAACTTAAGTCCGTCTTGGTAATAAACATTAACCCGTTTATCGTCAAATCCTCGGGTCATTTCAGGGAAATACTCGCGGCAAATATTCACCACCTGAGCATCGATTTCCGAAATATCAATCCGCTCAACGCCGGGATATTGCACCAGCATCCTGAGAACACCACCATCACCGGCGCCGATGATCAGAACAGTTTTTGCATCTGGGTGCACGGCCATGGGAACATGGGTTATCATTTCGTGGTAGATGAATTCGTCTTTTTCGGTGAACATTAAATAGCCGTCGAGGGTCAAAATCTTGCCAAATTCTGCTGATTCAAAAACATCTATGCGTTGGAAATCGCTTTTTCCTGAGTAAAGATGTTTATGAATTTTTAGCGAGAATTTCACATTTTTTGTGTGCTTTTCGCTATACCATAATTCCAATAAATTACTCTCCTTTACACACATTTATCCGGCTTATATCCATACTTTCAGGCCCTGTTAAAGAACAGCCCTTCTCTTTTGCGTAATTGATATAATCAATTATTTCGGCTGTGATTTTTTCTCCTGGAGCCAATATGGGAATGCCTGGAGGATAGCACATCACTAATTCGGTGCATACTTTTCCTATACAACCAGAATTGAGTTTTAAACTCTCTTTTTCGGCATAAAAAGCTTCTTGTGGAGATAAAGCAACTGTTGGGCTTAAATATTCGTATTTTAACATGCCACGTCTATCTTTTTTATATCTCCGCCGTATTTCCGCGAGAGCGCTGATGAGACGTTCAATATTTTTGTGGTTGTCTCCAACGGATAAATAAGCAAGAATATTTCCTATATCTCCGAGCTCGATTTGTATGTCGTATTCGTCGCGCAAAGTGGAGTAAACTTCGATTCCAGCTAGGCCGAGATTTAGCGTATTTATTGAAAGCTTGGTAATATCAAAATCAAATATGCAATCGTTATTAATTAATTCACGTGAATAAGCGATATAATCGCCGATCAAATTTATTTCTAGCCTTGCGTATTCTGCCATATTTTTTACCTTTTCGAATATATCCTCCCCGTGAAGGGCAAGATTTCTTCTGGAAATATCTAAACTTGCAAGTAAAAGATAGGAAGCGCTTGTTGTTTGAGTTAAGTTGATAATTTGTCTCAAATAATTTGAATTTATTTTATCGCCACAAATTAAAATTGAACTCTGGGTCAAAGATCCGCCAGATTTGTGCATACTAACCGCAGCCATATCTGCTCCGGCTTTCATCGCTGAGATGGGCATATTTTTGCCAAAATAAAAGTGCGTTCCGTGAGCTTCATCAACTAAAACTAACATATTGTTTTCGTGTGCGATTTTTGTTATTTCTTTTAAATTAGAACAAATTCCATAGTAGGTGGGATTGTTTATAAAAACAGCCTTTGCGTCGCGATTACTTTCTATGGTATTTTTTACATCTTTAATTGACATGCCAAGAGAAATCCCTAATTGAGGGTCGATTTGAGGGTTTATGTAAACGGGATTTGCCCCTGAAAGTATGAGTGCGCTTATAACGCTTCTATGAACGTTTCTAGGCAATATTATTTTGCTCCCACGCTTGCAAACTGATAATATCATAGCTAAGACTGAAGAACTCGTCCCGCCCACCATAAAAAATGCCTTTGCGGCGCCAAAAGCCTCTGCAGCAAGCATTTGTGCTTCTTTTATAATACCAACAGGATGACATAAATTATCGAGCGGCTTCATGGAGTTAACATCAACTGTTAGGCAGCTTTTTCCTAAAAATTCAGTCAATTCACGGTTACTTAGCCCTCTTTTGTGGCCAGGCACATCAAATGGAACAATTCTCATCTTTTTAAAATTTTCCAAAGCTTCGTGAATTGGCGCCCTTTCTTGAGAAAACTCTGGCATTTCACCCTCCCGTCAAATAAACGTTAGTTCCGCTAAAAATTTCTATCATCTCTCGACGTAAATTGTTTGTGATTATCAACCTGGTTTTGGGTTCAATCTCGTAGACATCGGCGTTAAAAAGGTAATTTTGCAAATCGACTTCTTTTATCAACATTTTTGTGTGAAAAATGTTGGATTGATAAACATTGACGTCTATTACATCGTAACGCGCTATGGTTTTTTCATCAATATAATCTTGAATAGACCGCATATCGTGATCTATGAATAATTTTTTCCCTAATACATCTCGCGTGAACCCTCGCACGCGGTAATCCATGGTTATGATGTCTGAATCAAAGCTACCAACTAAATAATCTAAAGTTGAAAGCGGAGTTATCTCACCGCAGGTCGCCACGTCGATATCAACCCTAAAAGTGGCGATTGAAGTGTCTGGGTGAAACTCCGGATATGTGTGCACAGTTACATGGCTTTTATCCAGGTGTGCTAGTATGGTATCGCCTTTATGTTGCCTTGCCATGGATTCTTCGGCAATTAAAAACGTCACACTTGCTCCCCTTGGTTCGTAATCTTGCGTCGAAATGCTAATAACATGAGCCCCTATCATTTCGGTTACATGTGAGAGAATATTGGTGAGACGTTTAGAATTATATTGTTCGTCAACATAGGCGACATAATCCTGCTGAGCGCGCTCTGTTTTTGCATAGCAAACGTCGTAAATATTAAAACTTAGTGATTTTGTGAGATTGTTAAATCCGTATAGCCTCATTTTCTCTTTCATACTCTAATTATCTCCCAAGCGAGTAAATTATATTGATATGCTGTGAATCGAATTTTCTGCTTTTAAAAAACTTTTTTATAAAATTTCACGATCAAAAAGAGGCATTATAGACAATTGTAGATTACAATTTACAACTTCTTTATTCTAATATTAAATTCACTTTGTGTCAAGATGTTAAAGCGATTGGCGCAAGAAAATAGACTCACTTTCAATTTCTCAAATTTACATGGATATAAACCAAAGTTTGCGATATAATATAATAAAAATGCGTTTATATTATATAAATTTATGTAATAAAAGAAGGACTGCTCATAAGCAACTGAAAATAATCTTCGCTGCAAAACACACCAAAAAATCTAAATTTAACGTATAAATCTGCGCTAAATCGTGCAAAAACTAACTTCACAAAAAATAAAAACAAATGGAGGTACGTCGAAATTGTGAAAAACAGCCTTATTGACGCAGGTGAAAAAAGCTAGATCCAAATAAACTGCAAAACCAAATTACCATCCTTATCTATCCTGATAATTGTGTGCCATTTTGTGATACGGTTTCAAGCAAAAAATTCTAAAATAAGTATTAATATAAACCAAAGTTAAGCATATAATATACTTGATAATATATCAATACTACATAAAAATTAACTGCATAGAAGGATTGGTCACACTGAACAAAGCTTTGATTCGATTTACCGATTTATGGCAAATTGCTAGATAAATGCAATTTCACTAAATCGCATAAAAATTCGACCTCACTAAACCTCGCAAGCAACCAAATTAACAGCTTGCCTCAAAAAATAAATGAACGTGCGTTGAAATGAAAATTCGTACAGCAATATTAAGCAAAGCATTCTCAAATTAATGTTGACATAAACCAAAGTTTGGCATATAATATATTTAAAAATAAATAGAAATGCATAAAATGAAGTTTTATAATATTTAAGAAAGGTACTTTTAAATAAATATTAATATAGAACGAAATTGTATTTATAATTAACCGAAACAAGTGTCAAAATTGAATAAAATTAATTGACGAAAAGGTAGCTATGAATGGAAATCATGCAGCTAGCTGGCGAAGAAACTGTTGCTATAGGTTGCTGTTTTGGCCTGTTATCGCAGAACTCGATTTTTCATGGCCAATTTGTAAATATAAAGAAGTCACTTATCAAGCTGACAACTGATCCAAAAGTGTTTATGACATACTAGGTCTTTCTCAGAACTGCCGGCGCGCTTTTTGCAATTAATATTGCTATAGTACAAAATTAATTATGTAACTTACTAAATAATATATTTAAAATATTCAAAAATAAATAGAAATACACAAAGTTAAGCTTTGTAATATTTAAAAAAGGCATTCTCAAATAAATATTAATATAAAACGAAATTGTGCTTATAACTAATAGAAATAAATGTTAGAATTGAATAAAATTAATTGACAAAAACTTTATTTTAGTTCACGATTTTTGCTTTATGCTCACATTTGCACTATATTCTCCAAAAACCCAGCATCCAGTTTTTGCTGTTGGGTTAACTTGCACGGGTATTTCTTTATAGCCCGTGTAACTTTTATCTTTTAAGTCTATCTGAGCTACTAAATCTTCTTGTTTAAACTCATTTACGGCACTTTCTGGTCCAACTATCGTAACGCTTATACTCGCAGTACCGACGCTTGCTTGCTTGTCTTCTGAGAGGTTAGAAAAATTAAATTTTGTCACAGACATAGTCCTGCAAATATACCCGCTTAAATCCATCGTAATGTTTGCTAAAGCAACATTATTTAAATTTCTACACCCCTTTGGCAAATCAATGGGCAATTCAAAGTTATTGTGTGAAGGGTCTATTTTGTTAAAATCGAGTGAATTTAATTTTATTTCAGTGATGTCATTTATAATGTCTTCAGGGCCAGCAATTTCTATGGTGGAGGGGGTGATTTTCACACGCTCTGAGGTTGCTTCAAATCCTTCAGGCTGATTTTTAAAATTTAAAGAGATTGGCAGGCTTTTGCTTAATAAAATTGGAATAGTTGCTTCTGTTTCATAAAAACTTAAGGTTAGCAGTTCTGGATCGACCACCTCATCGTTTTTATTGTATAAAACTATCTTTGATGAAAGTGTAGTCGATTTTTTTAATATATCATTAAATTCTCCCACTGCACAGACTTTATCTATTTCTTTAATTTTAGATTCGGGACCGGAGATTGATATTTTAGAATTTGAAAAACTGGTGCGCCCTACAGTGAACTTTGGGTCAGATTTAAACTTTATTCGATCTTCAATTTCAAATTCCTCAACCTTGAAGCGGTCTATCATTACTTTGATGAAATTTGGCGCGATTGATTCAATTTTATAGTCTTTGATATTGCTGTTTCTTTTAGCTGCTAATTCAAAATCATAGTATCCAGGGTAGTTAATTGTATCGGAAGGTTGGTTTGCAACAACTTGAATATCGTTTTTTGAAATTTGCCCTAAAATTAGACGATTTGCAACGATTGAGATTTGTGCTTTTAGCGAATCGCCGTTGAAAAAAGCGTGATAATTATTCTCTTTTGCGCTATCGGATAAGTTGATGGCTATTTGAATATCGGATATTAATTTGGTTTCCAAATTGCCGTCAAATTGGGCTGAATAAATAGAAATAATACACCACAGTGTAAATGAAAGCAAAAACGAAAGAAGCATTAAAAATTTATTATTTTGAAATAAGTTGTTTAGATTAAAATTATATTTTTTCATTTTTTTTATCCTTTACTAAAAAAGCGATTTAGGAATACCATTGTTATAAAAAATTCAACTTTTTCTTTTAAAAAATCTCGAAAAAGATGTCTTAAATACATTTCCTTTTTTATCGTTAGAAAGAATAACTTTTTCTAATTCTTTGCGCAGGGAATCTTTGGTATAGTTTTGCTTTAAAACTCCATTCGTAGTTAGGGAAATATTGCCTGTTTCTTCGGAGACCGTCAAAAGTATGGCATCAGAATTTTCGCTCATGCCGATAGCTGCGCGGTGCCTTGTACCGAGATCAGTGCTCACGTTTTCATTTTTAGTCAACGGCAATATACAGCCCGCAGCATAAATTCTTCCGTCTCGGATTATAACGGCACCATCGTGTAAAGGGGCTTTATTGAAGAATATGTTACCTATAAGGGTGACGGAAGGCTCCGCGTCTATGATAGTCCCCGTTTCTATGATATCTCCTAGCTTTGTTTGGCGCTCAAAGACTATGAGAGCTCCAGTTTTCGACATCTGAAAAGCTGCAGCGCATGTTGTGACGGCACAAATGCATTTTTTTTGAATATTTTCAATCGACTCACCGGAGCTTACTAAATTTCCATAATTGCTTATTTTACTGTGTCCGATATGTTCCAACGCGCGCCGAATTTCAGGTTGAAACATAACAAAAAATACTAAACCGCCGAACTGAAAAATATAATCAAGGAGGTGGCGTATCATTTTAAGATTAATTGGATAGGATAAGCAATAAATCGCGCCGATGGCAAGGAGGCCCTTTATCAATTGCCCAGCCCTTGTTTCTTTCAATAATTTTATTAATCCATAGATAATAACAGATACAACTAAAATATCGAGAAAGTCGAAAAAATTAAAAGTTTTCATTAAAATAAGGAATGTGGAAATCGCAGACCAAATAGTTTCCATATTTTTATTCCTCTCTTTTAACAAAAAAATCAAAAACTTAAGTTATTTAACCTTATTCTATCATATTTGCGTCAAGTTTAACAGTTTCAATGACGGTGGCAGTTCTTGAATCAAGGCCACAGAATGCGCGCAAATTCCCTGACCATTTCCTGTGAAGCCAAGGCCTTCTTCGGTGGTGGCTTTTATATTTATTTGATGCTCCGAAATTTCGCACGCTGAGCTAATTTTTGTTTTCATGGCGCTTATATATTCTGACAGTTTTGGTTTCTGTGCTATTATAGTGCAATCTATATTGCAAATTGCGAAATGAGATTGCAAAAGAATGAGACATACTGATTTTAGAAATTTTATGCTGTCGGCATCAGAAAAAGAGGGATCGCTATCGGGAAAAAGCTTTCCTATATCGCTCATACCGGCGGCACCGAGGAGAGAATCTATGATTGCGTGGGTTAAAACATCTGCATCTGAATGCCCAAGCAGCCCCTTTTCGTGAGGAATTACCACTCCACCCAAAACCAGTTTTTTTTCATCCACCAAACGGTGAGCATCATATCCATGGCCTATTCTCATGTTACACCTGCTCCTTTTGAGATATTGTATGTAAATTATTACATAATATATAATAAACTATACTAAATTAATAAAAATGAAGAGTGATTAAAATGGCATTAGATGAATCAAATGGTACCTCGAATTTAGAAGGCAAAATTTCGGCATTGGACGATAACGAGCTAAGCGGTGCTTCTGGAGGTGGAGGACATTCTGCAGTAGGCTGGAGCGATAACTGGGACGACTATAAAATGGTGTGGGTTGATTGCGAAAGCCCTTTTGACGGTCAAGTACTAACAGATGTCACAGGTGTACCATGGAAATGTGAGTATGGAATAATACCAGCTTATTATTATTGGTATCACAACGGTGGAAATAGAACTACATGGATACGCGTCTTCGTAAAAGAGTTGCGCTACATAAACAGAAAAGGGTTAGTTATTGGTCTATAAATTATGATAAAGCGAATGGAGGTACTAAAAATGAGTGATAAAGAATCGGAAGCAAACTTGACCCAACTAGCAACTGATACATTATCTGATGTCGCTGGAGGAGGTATAAATTGGAATGAATTTCGTGCGCCTTTTCAAGTATTTGTGATTCCTGCACACGCAGATTTTGAGAACATAAGATTGACCGCCATCGATTGAGACGTATATACATGTACGGTGGTTGCAAACACCACAGCAGGTATCAGTTTTCAATGCGTGTGGGTTGGCGGTCATACTACAACTGACACTATTAGAGTATATCGAAAGACTTTGATGGAAGCTAATCAAACTGTTAAGAATAAGGTGGGGCCGCATACAAAAGCATTAGCGCTCAAAGAGGGGCAAGGCTGGGTTCCAATATGCTGATAGCATATCGATACATTTACTGTTGATTTAATAAAATCTCAGCTAAAATAAGGTCTTCTTTGGTGGTGATTTTTATGTTTGTGTAGTCGCCTTTGCAAGCATAAACTTCACCTAAATTTTCGACTAATTGACAGTCGTCTGTGTAGTCGCTCTGATCCTTTAACGCTTTGTGCATAGCTTTTAAGTATAACTTTTTTTCAAAAGCTTGGGGAGTTTGCATTATGGCGAGCTGGTCGCGGGGTAGGGTGATTTTTATTAAACCGTCCTGATTTTTCAATTTAATTGTGTCTTTAGAGGGAATATAAGCGCTTGCTGCACCGTGCTCTATAGCTTCTTTTATCACACGAGAGATAATCGCAGCAGAGATTAGAGCACGGGCGGCATCGTGAATTATAAAATGTGTTGTGCCGGCACTAGCTGCATTGACTCCTGCAAATGCAGACTGCTGCCTGGTTTCACCTCCTAAAACAAAGGTTTTAAATTTGGTTATACTTGCTGTTTGGCAAATATAACCAATTTTTGCTTTGTCGTCTTCCTTTCCAACTATTATAATTTCTTGGATATCGCTGCAATTTTCGAATGCTCTTAGACTGTAGTAAATTATAGGCTGACCGAGCAGAGGTATAAAAGGTTTGCGGGTAGAACCGCCGATTCTGGAGGAATTTCCTGCGGCTAAAATGATGGCGGAAAAAAATTGATTATTTTTCATTTTTGTGTCAGTTAAACCCCTAATTTTTTATCGTTACTTTAATTATACATTATAAATCTAAATAGTGCACTAAAAATGTTAAGCAATATATGCTTTTAAAGCAAAATTATTTCACAAATTTTGGTTTTTCACAGCTTTATAATTCGATAAACTGAGGTGTTTTCAACCGTCAACCCATACTTCTCGGCCTGTATATACAGCTTTCCCGGCATTCATAGTGGAGTGGCCTATCAACTGATCTTCTGTAACGTATATATCTTCCACATGATTTCCCTCACTGCCTGCCCCATTCAAATCCTTCCACCAATACCGTGCCCACCACATTCCGCATCGGTACTTTATACCGTCAAAGGAGACTAATGTGTCACCATCGTTAGCACTAGCTGACTGGCAATTTCATATATATTCTAAATGTCAGGATTGTTCTATTGTAAGTTTTCCTCCTCCAAAAACCCTTTTGAGTTGTTTATCAGCCATTGCCGATATTGCGCCTTCCAAACTTTTGCTGCCTTTTGATTCGTTTAATGCCATTTTAATCACTCCTCATTTTTATTATTTTAGTATAGTTTATTATATATATTATTAAATAATTTTCAAACAATGTCAATATAAATTTAGAATTTTTTTAAAAATAAATTTATAAATAATATCGCAAAAAAGCAAATGCAACATGCAAAATATGCCATGGATACGCTGCTTATCGTTTGGTGATGGGTGAGAGAAGAAAGTTTTTTAATATTTCGTTTTAGGGAGAATTTATTCATATTTTATAAAATTTCTGTTTTGGCATTTTTTAAAAAATAAATAAATTTTATAAAATTTCTATTTTTGCATTGACAAATATATAAATAATATCTCATAATTTAATTATAGATATATAAAATATAAATAGAAAGGAGAAATAATTTATATACATCAACACAGTGTTAAAATAAAAATTCTAGCATTTGAAAAGGACATTTAAAGAAAAGCTTGGTGCAATCATATCAGAAATAAATTTAGCACGTATTGACAAAAGGAGTGGATAAAAATGTTTAAGGTACAGATGATAAAAATAAATACAAATATTTTATTAAAAAGTATGGCTAATTTCTTACTATTTTGTTTTATAATGCCATTATTTTCAATTTCAGTTAGAGCAAGTGATCCAAAAATTTCTATTGTAATCCCGGTTTATAACGCGCACAAAACAGTGGATAGATGTATAATGAGTGCAAGACAACAAACTTTACCAGATATAGAAATAATATGTGTAAATGACGGTTCTACAGATGCCTCCCGCACATGTTTAGAAAAGCATGCGAAAGAAGATCCTAGAATTAAAGTCGTAAACAAAACAAACGGTGGGGCTTCGTCAGCACGGAACACAGGGCTTGAGCTGGCTACAGGTGAGTTTATAGCATTTATTGATTCGGATGATTGGGTGGATGAGGAAGCCTTCGAGAGAGCATATAGAATGGCAATTGAACATCGTGCTGATGTCGTAACCTTTGGAGCGTGGTGTACTGAAATTGATACAGGAAAAGAATGGTATTGGGGCCCGAAAAAGAACTATTATTTCCCCGGAAATGGCGTGATAAGCTTTTTAGATCCAGATGGATATTACTCGGTTATTTGGAATAAAATATTCCGCACCGATTTAATCAAAACTAATAGAATACGATTTCGCACAGATATGAGAAACAAAGAGGACACAGTTTTTGTGCTAGATGTTATACCGTATGTCAAAAATGCTGTGTCTTTACACGATGCATTTTATCATCAGCAGAGGTCACCTATGGGACTGAACAAAACAGCTACTGCTCAAATTATGGTGACAGCTAGTAGAACGCAAGCAGAGCATTTTGTAAGAACGTGGAAACATCCTGACTTACAAAATTATCGATTTATTGCCGAAGTAACTTACGATCAATGGTTAGATTGGGTGACGAAAAAACATCTTCCGAGTGTGGGAGCTTCATCTATTGCCATAACCGAATACGAACGTTATTGTAAACCTTTGATGAACGATTAAAATATTAACTTTTTTAATTTAAAACAACTTAAAACATAAGTTTTATACTCTTTGAGTTTATAAAACTTGTGTTTTTTTGCGGTAAAGGTTATAATATTTATTAGTTAATATATGATTGAATAAATCTTGAAAACTTGTTAATTTTGGAAAAATAGGAAGTTTTATATGTGGTTTTTACATAATAAAATTGAATTTGCTGATATTTTTATAGGATTAATCGTTAGAGTTTTAACCGCTTTTTTTATAATTCCGCTGCATGAATATGCCCATGGTTTAGCTGCTTATAAATTAGGGGATAAATCTGCAAAATATATGGGAAGACTTAGTTTGAATCCTTTGGCGCATATAGATCCAATCGGCGCGATAGGGCTTCTTTTATTTGGGTTTGGTTGGGCGAAACCTGTTCCTGTGGATAGCAGATATTTTAAAAATCCAAAATGGGGAATGGCACTCACCGCCCTTGCAGGACCTGCTGCAAATTTTTTGGCAGCACTTGTTGGAGGGGTGTTGCTTAATTTAATATGTGTATTCCAGGGCTTTTTTGATCCTTTTATTTTTAATTTATTAAATTTATTTCTTTCTCATTATCTTGCAATCAACGTTTCGTTGGCAATATTTAATCTTATTCCTATTCCGCCTTTAGATGGCTCAAGGGTGTTGATCGCTTTTCTTCCTGAGAGAATTTTATACCAATATTATTACTATGAGCGGTATATTTCGATTTTAGGGATGCTGTTGCTATTTAGAGGATTTGTTTATGGCAATGGCAGCTCTCTTATTAATCTAAGAGAGGCGTGCGTTAGGCTTATCGTTTGGGTAACAAAATTACCTTTTTATTTAGGAAGATGTTAATGTTTTTTTGTTTTTTACTTTTTGCTTTTTTTATAGTTTTGCTGATGAATTATGTTCGCATAATGATAAGTTTTGAAGATTCTTTATACTTGAAAATTGGATTTTTATTTTTTAGGTATGAATTAGTATCTAAAAAAGCGAAGAAAGAAAAATTAAAAAAAGGTAAAAAAATTTCAAAGAAGAAAAAAACTAATTTTGAGCGTATAAAAAAAGAAAATATAGGCAAACTTATCGTATTTATAAAAAAAATGATTCATTCAATAATTAATGGGACATCTGAAATATGGTCGCGTGTTTTTTTTGATGAGCTCAACCTTAAATTCATAGTCGGAGGGGATGATAGTGCTGAAATCGGCATTCTTTATGGAAAAATATGCACAACTATTTACCCATTGCTACAAATACTTTTTAAAAACAAAAAAATGAAGAATTTTAAAATCCGCATTTATCCCGATTTTAATGCCAAGCAATCAAAATTAAAATTTCAAACTAAAATACGCGTACGTCTAGGAACAATTTTGTTTATAATATTTAAACAAGTAATATATGGCATTATTACATACATTACTTTTAAAAAATCACAAAAAAATAGAGCAATTTCGGATGTTAAATTAAAAAACAAAAGATAAAAGGTGTGTGAAAATATGAGCGAACATCCAATTGAAAGCATTATGTCGGTCACTATGCAGAAAATCCGCGAGATGGTCGATGTAAACACGATTGTGGGGGAGCCCATTTTAACATCTGCGGGAACAACAATAATTCCACTCTCTAAAGTGACTTACGGCTTCGCTTCTGGAGGTTCTGATTTTCCTAATAAGTCGGAATCGAAGGATCTATTTGGTGGTGGTAGTGGCGCGGGCATAACCATAATTCCCGTAGCTATTTTAACAGTGAACGGGAGTGACGTGAAGCTTTTGCAAGTAGAACCTTTTCATAGCTCTGTGGATAAAGCGATAGAAATGATACCAGATTTTATTGACAAAATTAAATCTTTATTCAAAAAATCTGAAAAAGATTCTGAAGCAAAACAGGAAAAAGTAAATTCTTAAGATTATTCTCATTTGATTTATATTAATATCCAGGTTAATATGCCATTGAACGCGGTATTGTGTACTTTCGCTTTTGTAGCTGAGGAAATAATACTGGTAGGTGCCTATAGATGAAAATAAGATTGCAAAAAATCCTTGCTGGGTGTGGCGTCGCTTCGAGAAGAAAAGTTGAGCTTTTAATAAAGGCAGGGAAGATAAAAGTTAACGAAGTTTGTGCAAAAATTGGAGATAAAGTTGATCCGCAAAGAGATAGAATAACAATATTTGACAAACCAGTTGCTATAAAAGACGAGAAATATTATGTTATGCTCTATAAACCGCGCGGATACATAACCACAATGCACGATGAGAGAGATAGAAAAAACGTGAGCGATTTGGTAAAAAACATACCAAACCGGATCTATCCTATTGGGCGATTGGATAAAGATTCTGAAGGGTTGCTTTTAATGACAAATGACGGCGATTTTGCAAACAAGTTAATGCATCCGTCAAATCATGTGCCTCGAACGTATAGAGTGACGGTTAAGCAGCATGTTGAGCAGGATAAATTAGACAAAATCAGGGCTGGTATGATTATCGACGGAAACAAAACTCAACCTGCGCAGGCACTTGTGGTGCGTGCAGAGGAGGGGAGAACCGTTCTTAATATTACTTTATTTGAGGGAAAAAATCGTCAAATTAGAAAAATATGCGAGGAGCTGGGTTTAGAGGTAAAAAGATTAAAGCGAATATCTATCGGCAACGTAAAATTAGGAATGCTGCGCCCAGGAAGTTTCCGAAAACTCACGATTTCGGAATTAATGCAACTGGGATTGCATTAGTAGTAAGCATTGTAATTATGTTTGACTAAGATTTTATTTCGTGGATTACAAATGTATTAATTGCTACAGGTCATCAGGAATTGTTATGTATATTATATTTTGTTTTACGTCAACTAATTTTGCGGTGCCGCCCTTGCCCGTCACCTCCGTCGCCTAGGTGGAAAGTAACAGTGTGGTCACTTAATAAGTCCACATCCGCCGTGCCTATTTGTGCAATAAACCTATCTGCACACATGCCACATTGGTAGACAGCGTTCGTATCGTTGTTTTCGTACAAATAAAACGGGACTCGTCCGATCTCTGGATAGCTTATGATTATTTGGTCGTCTCCCAGCTCGCCATATACCCTCGGCGGACCAATACTCGCGCCATGGTAGGTCGATGTCCCGCCAGTCACAGGCGCGAGTTCGTCTTCGGTTAGTAGCTGCGGAGCGAGGTTGCCTGTCTCAGCGTCCGCTTCCAGTTCGTGCGTATCATTTCCTCGCTTGCTCATTTTTATTCATCCCTTCGTAATTAGCGTTGTTTGTTTAAGCTACCATTCCGCTATAATAATTTATCTGACTTGATTTTGTATTTATTAGATATTTTTTTAAGTATTTTATATATCATAATCTGCGGATCCATCTAGCTGTAGGACACGGTTGTTTCGCTACACTGTTGTCTAATCTAATCCTGTATTCATCGTGTCCCGAGTCGTCTTTCGGCGTCGCGTGAGATTCGTAGTCAGGCTAGGTTGAGTGTTGATGTGTCGCTAGTCGCCCATACGTCTGCGTCGTTCCGCATCGTAGACATAGATAGTAGCCTATGATCTGGTTGGCCCTGTAGGCCACACCATTTAGTGTTATTTTGTCTATCTTGTCGTCTCCACCGGCGATGCTACAGAGTTCATCATCACTTAGGAGTCGCAAATCACCAGCCGGTGACGCAGAGCCGCTCGTTTCAGCGTTGGTGTCACTTTGTTTGCGTTTTTTCATTTTTGTATTCATCCTTTCGTAATTTTCCTGTTTTTCTCAGCTACCTATTCATCTGCGAAAATTTATTTTATATAAGTTAGATATACTTTTAAGTATATTATATATAATATTTTGTTATATGTCTACTATATTTTTGAATTATTTTATAAGATGATTTACTGGTACCTGCCTTGTCCATCGCCTTCGTCTCCTAGGTGAGCTATTAGAGAGTGAGTGTCACATTCTGCCCACTCTAGAGGGGGTATATGGTGGAAGCACACCTTCCCGCAGATACCACATGTGCGAAACGCTCTGTCTGAACTAATTTGTTTCAATGTCCAAGTGACTTCGCCTATGGGTGGGTACATCAGCGTAATTGTTTGGTCTCTTGGTTCGCCTAACACGGTGGGCAATGGTATGTCATATCCTTGGAATGTATATTTTCCACCCCCCGTGACCTCTGTGAGTTCTTCGTCGGGTAGCAGTTTCGGTTCGCGAGCATCTTTCTCATCGTTTGCTTCCAGTTTGTGAGTATCATTTCGTCGTTTTTTCATTTTTATTTATCCTTTCGTAATTTTCCTGTTTTTCTCAGCTACCTATTCATCTGCGAAAATTTATTTTATATAAGTTAGATATACTTTTAAGTATATTATATGTAATATTTTGTTATATATCTACTATATGTTTGAATTATTGTATAAATTATATGGTCTGAACTTTACACGGTAGCCGTTTAGGCCTAGGCTTTCTAGTAGCGCCCATTTCCGTCTCCTTCATCCCCTAGATGAGCATTCCAAGAGTGTTTATCTAAGGGATCTATTACGAGCTCATTCTCATCGCATTGCTCTAACCATGTGCACGATAGGCAAAGGTACCATATAGTCCCCTGGTGCTGGTAATTTTTCCGCCATTCAACGGCACCTATGCCTGGATATAGTAGTTCAAGGTAGTCGTCCCCTGCCTTTCCTTGGACTGTCGGTCGCGGTCGTTCTTGTAATAGGTCAGTGGATGACGCACCCCCATGTACCATGGCAAGGTGGGCGTCCGTTAGTAGGTGCGTGGGGAGGGTGCCTTGCCCATCGTTCGCTGCCAGTTGATGCGTATCATTTCCTCGTTTTTTCATTGTTATTCATCCTTTCGTAAATATCATTGTTCATTAAGTTCTATGTATACCCGTGTCTGATTTTTCGCTAACCGTGGCGTGCGGGGTGCTGTATAAGTCGTTAGTTCACTTTCCAGTTTGGTACTCAGTCCTTGTTCTCGCATTTGGAGCGGCTCGATCTGCACTTAGTTGTAGTGGTTTTGTCGGTAGTGTTGTGCCCAGAAGCTTAGCAGTGCGCTCTCATCTGGCGCTGGCTCTGACCGGCTGCACACTCCGTCGGTGTAGTAGGGGAAGTTCCAGGAGTAGTTGATGATTTGTATAGTGAGCGTTAGCTCGCCTTCACCAGGAAGGAATATGATTATTTGGTCGTCCCATATTTCTCCAGCGACAATCATCGGTTTGGTTGCGTCGACGTCACTTTCCGATGTTGATCCGCCAGTTACCGCCACGAGTTCTTCTTCGGTTAGTAGTTGCGGAGAGAGGATACCTTGATCGTCATTGGGTAGTAGTTTGTGAGTATTATGTTCTCGTTTTTTCATTTTTTGTATTCCTCATTTCGTTAGTTACCTGTCTTGGTCAGGTTAGTTTTTCTGGCCAATTACATCTGTTTGTATTGATCAACCTATCTCTTAGATATTGGTGTCCCATTGCTAATTATCTTATTTAGTACAGCCCTTCCCCATCACCCCCGTAGCACAGGTGACTACCAGCAGCATGGATATCAAGCGAGCGGTAATATCCATAGGTACGGTCGGATTCAAATTGGTGTATTTTGTCTCCGCATAGCGTGCATCGATACAATGCGTCGTTTACCATTTCTGTACCACGGTAGTACGCTTTGTGTAGCTCGTAAGTTACCGATCCTACGCCACTGTAGATCAGAATAATTATCTGGTCCCCGACGACACCTATAGTTTCCGTCGGTTTAACTTCGTTGGTGTGTAGTGTCGGTGTTCCACCCCCTGTCACCGCTGTTAGTTCCGCGTCTGTTAGCACTTGCGGGGTGTGATTGTTTGTATCAGCGTTTTTTCTTAGTTCGTGCTTATCATGTCTTTGTGTGTTCATTGTTATTCATCCTTCCTTTAAGGGCTTGATGTGTTTTGTTTTTCAGTGCTGGGTGTTTACATACGGGCATTCGTTGCCGATATTTTTTCGCTAGTGTCATTATAGGTTCTTCTGGTCTGTTAGAGCTCACTGGTGGCACTCCATAACATGCATGTTCAGAGCTTTGTATGCGTCATTGGTACTGTAGTCGGACAGATCGATTTGCTGACTGCATAATGTGCATTGGTACACCGCGAGTACCACCATACTGTCGGCGATCCAACACGGTCCTTCTAGTTCATATTTCACCCAAGGTACATCATCGTAGATTAGAATTATTACTTGGTCACCGAGGTCACCTATAATTTCCTGGTAGTTTAGAGTCTGTGTCACACCCCCTGACACTGCCTCGAGTTCCTGGTCCGGTAGCAGTTTCGGTTCGCGAGCTTCTTTCTCATCGGTTGCCTCCAGTTTGTGAGTATCATTTCGTCGCTTGTTCATTTTTATTCATCCTTTCGTAATTTTCCTGTTTTTTTCAGCTACCTATTCATCTGTGAAAGTTTATTTTATATAATTTAGATACACTATTAAGTATATTATATATAACATTTTATTATATGTCTACTATATTTTTGAATTATTGTATGAATTATACGGTCGAAAATTTACCCGTGACTTTTTCGTTTTTAGATGGTTGAGTAGCGTCCTTGACCGTCCCCTATATCGCTCATGTGTTTACAGCGCGCAGCTGTTTCTAGGGCCGTCACATCGGACGTATCTGTGTAAGCAGCACAAACCTCCCCGCATAGGTTGCATGTGTAGTAGCCCCAGCCGTTACTTGGAGACGTAAGTGTGAAGGTGACCTCCCCTATCCCCGGCCAAACGATAGTAATTGTTGGGTCTCCCGGTGTTCCGATGACTTCTGCTTCTCTTATTTCTTCCCCGTTGTATTCATGACTTGACGAACCACCTGTGACTGCTGTGAGTTCCTCGTCCGTTAGTAGCTGCGGGGAGAGGTTGCCTTACCCATCGTTCGCTCCCAGTTCGTGCGCATCATTTCCTCGTTTTTTCATTGTTATTCATCCTTTCTTAAGTTAGCGTGTTTTTTAAGCTACCATTCATATGCAAAAGTGTATTTTACGCAATCTTAGATACACTATTGAGTATATTATATATAATATTTTGTTATATGTCTACTATATTTTCGAACTATTTTATAAATAAATTAAAAATATAATATGTACAGCGCTATTACTTTACAGACAATCGATTGAGTATTGGGATTTTTTTGAGTATATTTTTTCCGAATATGTGATCAACTGTTTTGGCACTATAGGTTATAAATATATAAATAGAAGATCCAATTAATGAGAAAAACGCGACACATAAAATAGCTAACCCTCGATTTGGGATGTTGGTTGGAATAAATAATTTTAACAAAATTATGATGGCTGTCATTGCCAGCACTGCTATAACGCATATTACCAGTTCTCGTACTGTTTTTTTGTATTTTATTTTATAAATCTTTTTTAAACTCAATAGATTAATGAATGTTGAAAGTGAAAGCCCTAAAATAACCGAAAAAGTCACTCCATTATATGCACCCCAACCTATTCTATCAAAAAATATCATCAATGGAATAATGGCAATAGCATGTAAAATCACTCCACTGAGTGAGCTTATATATACAATCTTAAACTTATTTAAAGATTGCATAATAACATTTATATTCATTCCCAGACTTGAAAATATAGTTACAAAAATATTAAACATAAACACCTTAACCCCGAGCTCATTTTGACTATAAAATATATTCCATACCGGTTGTGCAAGCAAATATAAACCTGTAGCCATCGGTAAAGTTGTGTAAATTAATATCTGTAATGTTTTATTTACCTTCTTTTTCATACCATCGATATTTTTTGAAACTATATCTTTAGTAATATTTGGCAGCACACTAACAGTGGCACCACTTGCAACCGCCATTACTATAGCATTAAATTTTAGACCCCAAGTGCCTATAACACTTTTAATATTTTCTGCATCACACGCAGAAAAACCGCAATTATTTACCAAAGTTTTAACAACAGTCAATGAGTTCACAAACTCATAAAAAGGATCTATAATACCAACAATAACAAAAGGTATTGTGATTATAAAAAGCTTTTTCATGAGCAAAGAATTTGTGATTCTTTTTTCCTCATCGGTGACCTCATAATCAGTTTTTGAAGATTTATCTTTAGATATTTTGTTTTTTAAGTAGATAATAGCAGCAAATGCGCCCACAGTAGCTCCAAATACTGCAATACCCACAGTTTGTTTGAGATTGCACTTTAAAACATTTTTAACAAAATAGCTACCAAGAACAACAAAAACAACTCTCGCAATTTGCTCAATAACTTGGCTGCTAGAGGAAACTGATATGTAACGATTGCCTTGCAAAAAACCGCGCATCGTCCCCAGTATGGCAACGAATAAAAGTGCGGCTGCCGATACCCTTATAACAAACGTGATATCTCCAACGGTATTACCGCCAGGTATATCGCCCATCATGCTCCATGCAATAAACGGTGCGAGAAGAAATAGTAATAAAGTTGCAGTGGAGGCCACAATTATAACTATATTTCGAGCAATAATATATATTTTTTTTTGTGTTCTATAAAAACCTCTGCTATCGTATTCACTCACAATTTTGCTGATTGCCAGCGGAATTCCAACCGTGGATAAATTTAAAAAAATAGAATAAGTTGAATATGCGTAACTGTATAAAGCGCCTCCCTTTTCTCCGATAATCTTATGAAATGGGATCACATATATAATACCAATTATCTTCCCTATGACAATATAAAATGTTGCCATTAGTGTGCCTTTTAAAAAATTATCTTTTTTCATAAATCCGTCCATTCGTTGTTATTCTGAATAATTAAATTAATTTTCAATAAATAGGATATTTATCACAAATTTGCTTTATTTCTTCACGGATTTTGCCGCTACTTCTCTCAAAATCATAAATTGCCATAGAGATAAGTTTCGAAATTTTTTTCATATCAGAAGCTTTAAGGCCACGGGTGGTCACGGCGGCAGTGCCGATGCGAATCCCACTCGTTAAAAATGGGTTGAGTGGTTCATTTGGTATGGTGTTTCTGTTCACACTGATACTAACTTCATCAAGCCGTTTTTCCATATCTTTGCCATTAATACCGGAAATTTTACTTAAATCTACCAGCAAAAGGTGATTATCAGTCCCACCGGAAACTAAGTCTAAGCCTTCATCCAGTAGCCCTTGCGCTAAATGACCACAATTTTCAACCACAGCTTTTCCATATTGTTTAAAATCATCCGTCATTGCTTCTTTAAAACACACAGCTTTAGCCGCTATTATATGCATGAGCGGTCCACCTTGGGTCCCGGGGAACACAGCTTTATCCAAAATTTCAGCGAATTTTTCTTTGCAAAGTATCATCCCTCCTCTCGGGCCGCGCAATGTTTTGTGGGTCGTTGTGGTGACAAAATCTGCCACCTGAACTGGATTCATATGTACACCCGCTGCAACAAGCCCTGCTATGTGTGCCATATCTACCATTAAATAAGCGCCGCAATCGTCGGCTATCTCACGAAATTTTTCAAAATCAATAGATCTGGGATAGGCACTTGCACCGCAAATAATAAGTTTTGGTTTCGATTTTATTGCAATTTCGTGCACTTTTTGATAATCGATGCGATGAGTTACGGCGTCAACTCCATATGAAACAAAATTATAATATTTTCCTGAAAAATTCACTTTAGACCCATGGGTTAAATGCCCTCCATTTGTTAAACTCATCCCCATAACAGTGTCCCCAGGGTTTAAAACAGCAAAATAAACAGCAAAATTCGCCTGAGCACCAGAATGAGGCTGCACATTGGCATGGGCAGCTCCAAAAAGCGCTTTAGCGCGCTCTCGTGCAATGTTTTCTACTTCGTCCACGCATTCACAACCGCCATAATAACGCTTGCCAGGATAGCCTTCTGCGTATTTATTTGTGAGCACAGAACCCATAGCTGCAATAACAAAGGGAGAAGCTATATTTTCGGAAGCTATTAGCTCCAGCTTATTATTCTGCCTTTCAAGCTCACTTTGCACAGCGCTACCTAGAATACTATCTATATTCTTTAAGAGGTTAATGCTATCTCGTAAATTTTGATACATATCATCATTCCTTTTCTAAATCATTTAATTCTTCTTGAATCTCCGTTGTTTTACTATTTAATCTATCAACAGAATCGACGTGAAAATTCATCTCAACCAATTCATTTTGTTTGTTAGCCACTTGCACTTTCACCATTTGTGTCAATGGGATAAGATCGATAACTGTACCCCGCCCTTCCGGCGTATCGACAATCTCCCCCACACTCGGCATTGCCTTTAATAAATCCAAATAAACTTGCTCTTCATATTTCAAACAACACATCAATCTCCCGCAAGCGCCGGAAATTTTTGATGGGCTCAACGAAATACCTTGTTCTTTGGCCATTCTGATCGAAACAGAGTGAAATTCATTTAGAAATGTTGTACAGCAAAAAAGCTTACCACAAATCCCAAATCCGCCAAGTTTTTTAGTTTCATCCCTTATTCCAATTTGCCTAAGCTCAATTCTAGTGCGTAAAACGGCTGCCAGATCTTTCACAAGATTTCTAAAATCCACTCTACTTTCAGCAGTGAAACAGAAAATAACTCTACGCGCGTCCAAAGTGTATTCAGCGTCGATCAGTTTCATTCTCAGGCTATGCTCTTTGATTTTTTTATTAAAAATATCCATTGCATTTTTAGCCTTAATTTGATTCTCTTGAACTCTTTTTAAATCTTTTTCTGTCGCAATTCTAACTATCCTCTTAATAGAATTTCCAATTTTTTTATTTCTTACCTTCATATTTTCAACAATTATTTTGCCAAACTCCAAACCTCTTGAAGTTTCCACCACAACATTTTCCCCATTTTGCAGGTTTTTTTCTGTTGAGTCGCAGTAATAAATTTTCCCCTTTTGATTTAACTTAACTCCAATTATTCTTGCCATATCAGTTCTCCTTAAAAGCAATTTTTCTAAGATTTGCACATAAATACATTGCTAAAAAATTTATTCCAACATTTCTATCTAAATATTTTTTAGTTTTTTGCAAAATTCTAATAAATTTCACTAATGCGTTAGAACCAAATCGGCGCGATAAGTTTTTTGCCGCATCGCCTTCAGGAAAATATTTGTTTTTACTGTAACACAAAATACAAGCATCACGAAAAATCAATTCAAGGTAATCTAAACTTAAAATAAAAAGATTTCTATCTTTTGAAGCTTTTCCAATCGCTGCAAGCAGTTCCCATTCTGTATCGTCAAGAAGTGCTGTTCCAATATCTCTCGCAACAGCATATGTTTTATTATCTAAAGAATTTTTCAAAATAGTAATCGCACGGCCAATATTTCCATGAGATAATTTCACTGTTTTTTCGATCTCTTCCTCAGAAAATTCAGGATAATACAAACTTAAAAATGCAATCGCTTTGATATCGCTCACAGGCTTAATTGAAAATATCTGGCAGCGAGAGCGGACTGTGAAGAGTAAAGAATCGAATGAATTGCACGTTAAAATAAAAATAACGTGTTTCGGAGGCTCTTCTAATAGTTTTAAAAATGCATTTTGCGCCTGTTCTGTCATTTTATCCACCGATTCAAAAATATAAATTTTAAATTTGGCTTCATTTGGTAAAATATAAGCATTTTCTCTTATCTCTCTTATAGCATCCACGCGAAACGATTTTGTTCCACCTGTAGCTTTAGGATAAGCGATATCCGGATGCGTTTTTGCATCAGCTTTTAAGCAGTCAATGCAACTATTACAAGGTTTTTTCCCTAAAGAACTGCAAACAGCAGCTTTTGCAATCATAAACGCAATTGTGCGCTTCCCTATGCCCTCTTCACCCTGTAACAAAATTGCATGAGGAAATCTATTTTTATCAATAATTGCTGCTACCTGCTCTTTGATGTTTTCATTTCCCACAAAATCGCTTAATTTCATTAAAAACTCCCCCTGATTTAAAAATAAATTAAGTAATATTTAACACCACCTTTAAAGCCACAACGCCGTAATTTTCAAGAAGCTCCAAGCAATCACGTTCTATTTTTTCACCCGGCATCAAAATTGGCAATCCAGGAGGATAAGGGCAAACCATTTCGGCTGCTACTTTTCCCTCTAGATCGCTAAGTTGCACCAACTCACTAGAAGAAAACATAGCCTCTCTGATTGAAGTATATTGTTTTCTCTTAACTCGCTCCCAAACTGAAATTTTTTCACATTTCCGATTTTTCTTTGGAACCGATGATATCGCAGTTTCAAGACGCTCAAAATCCAAGTCGTTATTCATGGGAGACGGTATCAAAACGACATGAGAATTGCATGCAAATTCCGGTTCTATATTAAATTTGCGAAAAAATTCTAAAAGCTCAGCTCCGAGCCAGCCTAAAGAACTCCCTCCCAATGTTATTCTAACAGTATCGCATGGACCTTCTGGCAAAATAAATCCTTTATTTTTTGCCCTCAATTTAACAGCAGCAACTTTTTCCTTTAACAAGCCAAAAGCCTCTACCCCTTTATTTTGCATCCAATCGCGGCAAATATCAAGCGAAGCCAAAATTGGCAACGACGGACTTGTTGAACCGAAAATAGCCATAGCTTTTTTTGCATTTTTTGTGTAGATTTTATCATTTATATGAAGCCAAGCACCACCGGATAAAACTGGAAGAGTTTTATGTGCGGAGTCTGCGCAAATGCTGGCCCCAAGGTTAATCGGATGCATTGACGGGTTCTCGCAAAAAAAGTGAGCTCCATGGGCGTTATCTACCAATAAAGGGACAGCATATTTTTTGCAAAGCTTTGCAATGCTGCCGACATCTGAAATAATTCCATAATAATCAGGACTGGTTATATAAACAGCTTTTGCATCATTATTTTCACACAAAGCTGCTTCTATATCATCCGGCGCCACCTTGCCGGAAAATTCTGGTTCAGTGATGTTATTGCGAGGATACACCCAAACTGGAGTTAAATCCAAAAGGGCAATTGTGTTGACAGCAGAACAGTGGATATTTCTTCCACAAATTATTTTGCCTTTACTCGGCACAGCTAATTTAATCATCGCCTGAATGCACAAAGTGTTTCCACCGGCAGAAAAAAATGTGGCATTGGTTCCGAAATAGCTTGTGGCATAGTTTTCGGCAGCTGCAAGGCTCTCCGCTAATTGTGGCAAAGTGTCTGTGTAATCAAGATTCCAAAGGGCATTTACGTCACAATTTTTATGACCAGGCATGTGAAATGAACTGGCTTTGCGAGCTTTATAATCTAACAATATTTTGTAAAGTGGCGTATTTTTCATATTTTAAATATATCTATTCTCCGTTTATAGGCAAATTTAAATTAGTTATCGAAATATTATATACCACATCACATATCACAAAAAAATTGCGAACCAAACTTTTAGCTATTTAATTAAAAAGTTTTAAATTTCTCTCAATCACCTGCTTTGGTCGCCAAAAAAAAGCACGATCTTTATATAGGTGATAATTCTCTTCGCTCAACCATTCAAGTTTAGGTTTTTTTAGGGCAAAAAAAGGATCCACAGTCGCTTTAGAATTCGCCGGGCAAACCTCTTGGCATACATCGCAGCCCCAAATGAGGTTACCTTTTTTTAATAAAATCTCTTCACGAACAGTAAGCTTTCCTTTTTTTTGAGATATGTGAGACAAACAGCGCTCTTTATTCAATTTTCCACCACATAGAGCATTCCCTGGGCATAACTTTTCGCAAATACCGCAGTTTAAGCAAAATTTAATGACGTTATCGCGGTGTTTAATTTGCAGATTCGTAACAATTTCTGCCAAAAATACCCATGAACCGTAAATTTCATTTATAAGCAAACCGTTTTTTCCAAGAACTCCGAGCCCAGAATGTATAGCTGCTCTCACTTCTGGGATTACAGTATTATCACAAAATGGCAAAAAATAAAAATTTTTATATTCAGATGCTAAATCATCACAAATTTCGCTTAATATTAGCATGATAATTTTGTGATAATCCGGACCAATCGCATAATATGAGATATTTCTCTTTTTTACCTGTATTTTATATGGAAAAGCGAAACTTATTACGGATCGCGCATTTTTTAAAAAGTCTATTTTCCTATTAAGCGGGATAATGTGCGTTCTAATCTTTTCTATATCGCAAGTGCCCCAAATTTTTATACCGCGACTTTCAAAAAATGGCAATAAAGTATCGGCATTTATATTCATTATAAAAATTTTTCTACTCCAAAACAAATAATAAGAAAACATAAAGTAAGCGATTCGAACAAGCTAAATTATTATTTTAAAATATACCTTATGTTTATTATACACTAAACGGTCATGATATTCAAGCGCAGGTTTCATTGAGGCAGCAGCACTAACTTTTCAAACCGTGCAATTTGCGCGAAAACACAACTTTATGCCACGTTTGTGCCCAGGCCAATGGATTGACGGTGAAAAATAAACAGCAATTATCACAAAAAGGCGATGAATCGTATTAAATAACAATTCAAAAGCTGAATATTGAGAATTTTATCCTCAAATAAGTGTTGACCTAAACCAAAATCTCGCTTATAATATAATAGAAAATGTATCTATACTGTATAAATTAAATTGATGAAAGGAGGGTTGCAACTAAACGACCAAAGGAACAACTTTCGCTGAAAAATTGCACGCAAAGACCATAATTAAACTTACCAAACTGCACTAATCTACACAAACAATTTATTTTACAAACTCACACAAAAAACTAAAACGAACGGAAGTGTAGTTGAAATGGTAATTTATAAAGCGACATTTAGTAAATTAATTGTAATTAAATATTGATATAAAACAAAATATAATATATTTAACAATGCATCTACATTGCATAAATTTACTTAATAAAAGAAGAGTAGTAAATAAGCAATCGCAAAAGTAATTTTCGCTGCAAAATTTGACACAAAAACCGCGGTACAGCTAAATGTAACGAAAATAGCATAGATATGCATGAGGACTCCCCAAAATGGCCAGCGCAACAAGCTGTCTGAAGAATCCTACCTTAAATTTATTGTGAATTTAATTCACTCATTCATCTCGCAAACTCCCGTACTTCAGCACACAAATATATAGCAAATCACTCAAAATTAATATTGACATAAACCAAAATCAGGCTTATAATATAATAGAAAATGTGGCTATACTGTATGAATTAAATTGATGAAAGGAGAATTGTAACTACACGATCAAAGGAATAACTTTCGCTGAAAAATTGCACGCAAAGACCCTAGTTAAACTTACCAAACTGCACTAATCTACACGAACAATTTATTTTACAAGATAACACAAAAAATTAAAACGAACGGAAGTGTATTAATATGAAACTTTTGAAAAAAATGCTACTAACCACCATGATGCTTGCAATGCTACCCCGAATAACAACGTGCAGTGCTGCAATGGAGATCCATATAGAAGCCCACCGGAGTATAGGCTGGGACACACAACCCACGTGCAGTTTGCACATATCAGCGAATTCAAGTGACCTGTGTATGGCGTACCTCGATTACTACATTAAAACCGACGGTTTCGTTCAGGTGTGCGCTATCCAGCTCAGGTCTAGTTGGCAAGACTTCTATGGAGACATCGATGGAATGCTTAGCAGCTGGAGGTTCGGCACGCGGGATATAAACTCGCGTGCGATATACCTAGACAGATCTAAAGGTACTGCTTTAAATACAAAAAGCACGTTTACACAGACATCAAATGAATTAAAATTGACTATAAATTATCAAAACTGGCCGGATATGCCGGTAATGGAGTATAACGACGAAATCACACCCACGACAACGTTGCCAGACCTACTAAATGCACGCATTACTGACTCTACAGCTCAATTATTAGCCGAACCTAGCACATGCACCAGATTACAAAATAAATCGGACAAAACTTTAGAATTTACCTGGGCTTTGCTACCTGATGCAACACTTCCGGCAACGATTGATGCAGCATTATTTACCGAAGATTACACATATCTTCCATACGAAATCATAATAAAGGCTGACGTAGTCATGGTACCTACGGAACCAGCAGAAGCACCAGCAGACAGCGGGGCGAGCGCCGCAAACACACCGAGTGGTACGTTTGAAACTAACGAATTGCCGAGTTGGGACCACAGTCAGTCATACTCAGTAACAGGTCGCCTAGAACAAGTACTCTTCGGATGGGTAATGCCAAACCGCTGCAACCCAGATGAAGTGATAGCCAGTGTGTTACCGTTGAATCCCTGTTGTGAAGTTGCATTTATCGGGCGGGCGTTTGAAACACGCAATGGGTCCATCACCATGTTAGCTGAGGTAATTACCGATTGGAGCCCTAACAACTGTGTAATCATGCGCCGACCGCTTGCCGGACTACGAGTTGGGCCAAAAGTGAGAATTACCTATTCAGCTTTGCTCAGAACACTTGGCTCGTTGGAACCGATAACTGAGTTTATCCTCGACGGTGCAAAAATTATCCCTTCTTCATTACCGATGATGAAATAGGGTGCTCGGGGCACTAGTATCAGGGCACATACATGCTACTGTGTAACAATTGGTAAACCAACACTACGCACTAGAAGAAGTGCAAATTGTAGCCCATGCAGATAATAAGCATGGGCTACCGCGCTTTGATACACAAATATTTAGCAAATCACTCAAAATTAATACTGACATAAACCAAAATCAAGCTTATAATATAATAGGAAATGTATCTATACTGTATAAATTAAATTTATGAAAGGAGAGTTGCAACTAAACGATCAAAGAAATACCTTTCGCTGAAAAATTGCACGCAAAGACCATAATTAAACTTATCAAACTGCTAATCTACGCACATAATTTCTTTTACAAATTCACACAAAAAATTAAAACGAACGGAAGTGTATTAATATGAAATTTTTGAAAAAAATGCTACTAACCACTATGATGCTTACAACGCTACCCTCAATATTTACCTGTTACGGGACA
Organism: Oscillospiraceae bacterium; assembly: GCA_031266365.1. Taxonomy (GTDB): domain Bacteria; phylum Bacillota; class Clostridia; order Oscillospirales; family Acutalibacteraceae; genus JAISBE01. Next base: position 18,724 of record JAISBE010000017.1, on the reverse strand, counting down.
ATGAGCGTACCCTGGAGACCCTTCGACGACGAGTGGAGCATCAGTGAACAGTTGACACTGCAACTAGAGGCAACGCCCATGTTTCACCATCAACTATCATTATCGAACAATTACTGGAAACAACAAGTATGTTACAATCGCCTGATAATGTCAGGACAATACATTACTACGAATACACCCGTGCCAACGTACACAACGTCAGTCTCGCAAGTGTTCGCAGTGAAAAACCAAACAGTCATAATAGTTAGGCTGTACTACCTGCTGCCGCAAACGAGACTACTTAGAGTATCTACGGCGCTAGACGACAGGTCCCATAGCATAGAAATCAGAACAAAACTCAGCAAAGAGCCAGACACGTTCCTATTTAAGTTCCCTGAAGAAGATCAAGCCATAGAGTTATTTGATCACCTCGTAGCTACAAGCAGCGATCTAGAACCCTTAGTTATAGAATCGACCAAAACAACACGCGTCGAAGAAACAGCTACCTACCGCATATTAATTACCAATTAGCAACTCCGGGACGGAGCGATCGTACCAGATGAAATCGAAGTAGTAATTAACTGCAACATGCCCAGGCATCTACCGATACCTATCGTACAGCAAGTTGATGTGATAAGTACCCCGAATTTAGGAGACAGTACTATAGGACACAATTCGAGCAACACTACAGCAGTTGGCAAAGGACTACTGGAATTGGAACAGGCGATAAAACCCAACAAAATAACACACGAACCTAATACTGCATTACACAGGGAACTAAACATAGTTGAAGGTTTTGCAATCTCGCATACATCGTACCCAAATCGAATAATCCTCACGGCACTTCCCATATACCCTGGTCTCGAAATCTCATTCGTTTCTCGGGTATTTGGTACTGCAGGAGGCAAAACAGTAATGCTCAAAGAAAACCGTACACCGTGGAGCTTCCAAAACGCTGTTGAAGTTACAAAACCGGATATACGGCGGATACAAGGACGTGGGGGCAAGCTAATTATCCAGTACGCAGCTGAACTAAGAGTCCCACATTCGACTGACCCACCGATAACATATCTACTAAATACGAAGTGAGATAAATTGTCAAAAAGCTTCTGTATACTATAATAGGTTAAAGGGCGGCAAATGCTAATATTACGCCATGCCCTTTCCCATCACTTTGGGTGTAGCGTATAGTGAAGATTTTCGAATGAAAAACCCTTATAATTAACGGTATGATGACTCTTTATATTTTAAATTTATTTATAAAATACTTCAAAAATACAATTGACATGTAACAAAATATCAGCTATAATATACTTAATAAAGTCTCTAAATTATATAATATTCAGCTAAATAAATTTTTATAGCTGAATGGTACGTAATCAGTTAACATTATTTACGAAAGGACCGATTAAAATGAAAAAACGCGGAAACAATTTAAACGCCGACGACTCGCATATTCTACAAAACTTGGATGAGATTGACATGAAAGGAGTAAAAGGCGGCGCGACCAAGGATAGCTCTATCACTGACGCGAACAACATCGCCGAGAACTGGAGCACCTCATATACGTACCCAAGTCCGCCAGATGCTATTGAAATCCCGGGACACGAGCCGAACACGAATGATACACCGGGAACCGATACATCAATGCAATGTCCTCTATGTGAATAAAAGGGTCTTACCTAAAAATAATAACCATTTACAACAAAAGAACGCCGCCCCGGCCATTAGAGCATGCAACGTAATCTTCCTACATTGTGCAATGTGTATAGACTAAAATGATGAACACTATATCGAACACTTTATGGAATCAACCAAGATAAATTTTATAATCTGTCATCTATTTTTGAACTATTCCCCATTTCAATCAATGCTTCTCTCCTCGAAACGTTTATACGGCCTCTGTCGTCTATTTCCGTAACCTTAACAAAAATTTCATCATCAGGCTTCACAATATCGCTCACTTTTTCCGTGCGCTTGATGTCAAGCTTTGAAATATGGCATAAACCTTCTTTACCTGGAGCTATTTCCACAAATGCACCAAAATCCATAAGTCTCGTCACGCGTCCTTTATAAATTGTACCTATTTGCGGATCATCGACGATTGTTTTAATAATTTGAAGTGCCTTTGTGCAATTTTCAATATCGAGTCCCGAGATGAATATATTGCCATCATCTTCAACATCCACTTTGACATCGCACTCAGAACAAATTTTTTGAATTACTTTCCCACCGCTACCGATAACATCTCTAATTTTGTCGATAGGAATTTTTAGTCCAAGCATTTTTGGAGCATACTTTGAGAGCTCATTTCTCGGTTCTTTGATGATCTTCAAAATAACTTCGTCGAGTATATAATTTCGCGCTTTATGCGTTTTTTCAAGCGCTTCTTTAATTATTTCTGGCAATAGCCCATCGATTTTTAAGTCCATTTGTATAGCAGTTATGCCTTGATGCGTCCCCGCCACTTTAAAATCCATATCGCCAAAAAAATCTTCAAGACCTTGAATATCGACCATCGTTGCCCATCGTTCGCCCTCTGTGATCAGTCCACAAGATATACCAGCTACCGGGGCTTTAATAGGCACTCCTGCATCCATCAAGGCCAGAGTCGAAGCGCATACCGCGCCTTGAGAAGTCGAACCATTTGAAGATAAAACTTCAGATACCAACCTTAAAGCATAAGGAAATTTTTCTATTGACGGAATCACAGGAAAAAGAGCGCGTTCAGCTAGTGCACCGTGCCCTATTTCTCGCCTGCCAGGACCGCGACTAGGCTTAGTTTCTCCCACCGAATAAGATGGAAAGTTATAATGGTGTATATAATGCTTGCTTTCGTCACCATCAATGCCGTCCAGGAATTGCTGTTCGCTTATTGGGCCCAGTGTCACAGCTGTGAGCACTTGCGTTTGCCCTCTCGTAAAAAGCCCTGAACCGTGCGATCTCGGCAACAGGCAAACTTCCGCTGCGAGTGGGCGAATTTGGTCCATTTCACGGCCATCCACACGCTTTTGTTCGTCTATCAGCCAGCGCCTGACTATATATTTTTGCATTTTATAAAGGCAAGCATTTAATTTTTCTTGGCTTTCAGGGTATATGCTATCGAAATGCTCGCAGACTTTTTCACAAATTTGTCCAAGTTTTGCATCACGCTCTGATTTATCGTCTGTGTTGAGCGCTAGTTTTATTTCTTCCTCAGAAAACGCTTTCACAGCTTCGAACATCTCTTTATCCGGTTCATCGCTTTGATAAGAAAATTTCTCTTTGCCCACCAAATTTTTAATCTCTTTTACAAATTTAATAATTTCTTGATTTGCTTCATGTCCGGCCATTATAGCTTCATACATCGTTTGATCAGAAATTTCCTCCGCCCCTGCTTCTATCATCAAAACTCGGCTATCGGTTGAAGCAACCGTTAAATTCAATTTTGACTTTTTCCTTTTTTTTGCGCTTGGATTTATAATAACTTTATCTCCTACCAAACCAACGGATACCCCCGATATAGGACCATTCCAAGGTATATCTGAAATGCTAAGTGCCACCGAAACACCAATCATCGCAGCGATCTCCGGAGAGCAGTCCGGGTCCACAGACATAACCGTGCACACCACAGCAACGTCATTGCGCATATCTTTTGGAAAAAGCGGCCTAATAGGCCTATCGATAACTCTCGAAACCAATATGGCTTTATCCGTGGGACGCCCCTCCCTTTTTAAATATGAACCAGGAATTTTCCCAACTGAATAAAGCTTCTCTTCAAAATCCACTGATAGAGGTAAAAAATCTATTCCATCACGCGGTTTAAGGGAGGCAGTGACCGCAACATTTACTACTGTTTCACCGTATCGAACAAGACAAGCGCCATTCGCCAATTGGGCAAATTTTCCAATTTCGATAACTAAAGGTTTTTCTGCAAATGTTGTTTTAAATTCTCTATGATTTTCAAACATAAAATTACTCCTTTATTGATAATTAAATTTTCATCAAAATTTGATGTTTATGTTTAGCCTTGTTTTAGCACATATTTATATATATCATAAAATAAACACATTGATTATAATTCTAAATCTCACACCTAATAAGCAGGCAACCATCTAGGCTGCCTGCTTTTGAGTATACGCGTAAATTATCATTTACGAATTCCAAGTTTTGCTATCAAAGCGCGGTATTTTTCTATATCTTGCTTCATTAGATATTTCGAAAGATTTCGCCTTTGACCCACCATTTTCAGCAATCCTCGCCGAGAATGATGATCTTTTTTATGAATTTTTAGATGCTCATTTAAACTATCTATTCTCTTCGTAAGCAGAGCAATTTGGACTTCCACTGAGCCTGTATCAGCTTCGTTTCGTGCATATTCGCGTATAACTTGGCTTTTTTGTTCTCTTTGCATATGTTCATATTCCACCTTGTTAAAATTATCCAAAATTTAAATATCCCAGAGTAAGGCCGGTGTTATCCTTTTTAATATAAAATTTAAGGTTAATCCTTAAACCGAGAACTTGGATATTTATATTATACCATATAACCTGCACGCATGTAAATATATTTTTAAACCGATTAACCTTATAAATTCATTCCAATTTTATATATGGCTTTTATATTAACTTATCTTCCTCTTGATTTTAAAATTAAGTTATATTAAAATAAAATAGTAAAAATGGAGGGTTACTATGAATAATTTTTTACCGTATATTTGGCTTATAATCGCTATTTTTACGGCGCTTTTAGAGCTTTCCACAGTGCAATTTTGCGCTATTTGGTTCGCAATTTCGGGGATTTTTTGCTTTATATTAAGCTTTTTCTGCAACGTACTCTGGATTCAGATAACCGTGTTCACCTCATCTTCTGTTTTAATGTTTTTGCTGACAAGGCCAGTACTTAAAAATATTATGAATTTTAAAAAGCAAGACACAAACGCTGGAAGAAATATAGGAAAATTAGGAGTGGTTATAACCGAAATAAACAACGAACTAGGCTTAGGGCAGGTAAATATATCTGGAATTATTTGGGCAGCAAAATCTGATGATAACTCCATAATCCCACCGGAAAGAAAAATATTAGTAAAAGCGATAGAAGGGGTAAAATTAATAGTTCACTCCGTTAGTGAATAAAAATTATTAGGAGCTTTAAATATGGAAATTTTTATTTTAATTGCGTTATTAGTGCTTTTTATTATAGTAATACTTGGAGCAAATATTAAAGTGGTCCCTCAAGCGCACGCTTATGTTATCGAAAGACTGGGTTCATATTACTCCACGTGGGAGACAGGACTCCATGTTAAGATCCCGTTTGCGGATAAAATTTCCCGAAAAATTTCTTTGAAAGAGCAGGTTGTTGATTTCCCACCACAGCCCGTTATCACCAAAGATAATGTCACCATGCAAATAGACACCGTTATTTACTTCCAAATAACCGATCCAAAGCTTTATGCCTACGGAGTAGAGCGTCCTATATCGGCAATAGAAAACCTTTCTGCAACAACTCTCAGAAATATCATAGGAGAGCTCGAACTCGATCACACGCTGACATCGCGGGACGTCATAAATACCAAAATTAGAGTGATTTTGGACGAGGCAACAGATGCATGGGGAATTAAGGTAAATCGCGTTGAATTGAAAAATATCTTACCTCCCAGAGAAATTCAAGACGCTATGGAAAAACAAATGAAGGCAGAAAGAGAGCGCAGGGCTCGCATACTTGACGCTGAAGGGTCAAAACGAAGCGAAATTCTCGTTGCAGAAGGGCATAAAGAAGCTGCGATACTTAACGCTGAAGCTGTGAAGGAATCAAAAATTCGTGAAGCTCAAGGCGAAGCAGAGGCAATTTTAGCTGTACAGCGGGCCTTTGCAAACAGCTTAAAAATGTTAAATGAATCTGAACCGACAGCCAAAGTAATAGCGCTAAAAAGCTTAGAGGCACTCAAGCACATGGCAGACGGCAAAGCGACTAAAATTATTATCCCCTCAGAGATTCAGTCTATGGCGGGGCTGCTCACTTCTCTGAAAGAGTTAAGCGTTGATAATGAAAAATCTTAATAAAAATACTCTCAATACCTTTATCAATGAGGATAATTATGAGTTTTGTCTGTTTTGCTGTTTTTGTGCCAGATAAAAAATAAATTTAACTGAAAGGAACAACAATATGAACTGTACTCCAGAAATTAAAAAAATGTGTAGCGTAACAAAAGGGCCTAACCACGGGCCTGCCCCAATTCCACAAGAAGGGAAATGGGTAAAAGCATACGAAATTAAAGATATAAGCGGTTTATCACACGGTGTTGGTTGGTGTGCACCTCAGCAGGGTGCATGTAAACTCACGCTTAACGTTAAAGATGGCATAATTGAAGAAGCTTTAGTCGAAACAATCGGCTGCTCCGGCATGACTCACTCCGCCGCAATGGCTGCTGAAATTCTCACTGGCAAAACTTTGCTAGAAGCCCTAAACACAGATTTAGTCTGCGATGCGATCAACGTCGCCATGAGGGAGATCTTTAAACAGCTAGCTTATGGCCGGAGCCAAACAGCATTTTCTGAGGATGGCCTGCCAATCGGTGCCGGTCTTGAAGATTTAGGCAAGGGCTTGCGTTCACAGGTTGGGACTATGTATAGCACCAAAGAAAAAGGCGTTCGATTCATGGAAATGGCGGAAGGATATGTTCTCTCTCTGGCACTCGATAAGTGCGATGAAGTGATAGGTTATCAATTTTTAAATATAGGAAAAATGATGTCGGATATCCGGCAAGGAGTGGACCCAGCTCAGGCATACAAAAAAAATATCGGCTGTTATGGACGATACGAAGGTGCAGCAAAATATATCGACCCGAGAAAAGAATAAATTTTTTAGTTTATTTCATGAACGAAGTATTAAGGAGGCTAAATTCATGGCAAATAGTGTAAACTTTGAAGGCAAAGAAAGAAGAATACAAAAAATCGAAATTTGTTTGGAAAAATATGGTATAAAAAGCTTAGAAACAGCTCGGGAGAAGTGTTTAGAAAAAGGTATAGATGTCGATAAAATAGTGAAAGAAGTGCAGCCTATTGCGTTCGAAAATGCTTCATGGGCATATATTTTAGGTTGTGCTGTTGCAATGAAATTGGGCATTACTTCTGCTGCTCAGGCTGCCGAGGCCATTGGAATCGGGCTTCAAGCATTTTGCATACCTGGATCTGTCGCAGAACAGCGAGGAGTGGGATTGGGTCATGGAAACCTAGGCGCCATGCTTTTGAGAGATGAAACAGCATGCTTTGCATTTTTGGCAGGGCATGAGTCTTTTGCTGCCGCTGAAGGCGCAATTGGTATAGCCAGAACCGCAAATAAAGCTCGAAAAAAATCGCTAAAAGTGATCTTAAACGGCCTCGGCAAAGACGCAGCTTATATTATCTCCAGAATCAATGGATTTACATACGTAGAAACAAAATATGATTTTTTCAGCTCAGAACTTGAAATTATAAGAGAAAAGGCCTTTTCTGAAGGAGAGAGAGCTGCTGTGCGCTGCTTTGGGGCCAATGATGTGTTGGAAGGCGTAGCTATTATGAAGCACGAAGCAGTAGACGTCTCTATCACAGGTAATTCCACGAACCCAACCCGATTTCAACATTTAGTCGCAGGTACTTATAAAAAATGGGCTAGCGAAAACAAAAAAAAATATTTTTCCGTCGCATCTGGTGGTGGAACTGGCCGCACACTTCACCCAGACAACATGGCAGCGGGTCCGGCATCATACGGCCTAACCGATTCTATGGGCCGTATGCACGGCGATGCACAATTCGCCGGATCTTCGTCGGTGCCCGCGCATGTTGAGATGATGGGCTTGATAGGGATGGGAAATAATCCTATGGTGGGCGCAACCGTAGCATGCGCCGTGGCGGTTTATAACAATACTTTTATCAAAAAATAAGCCAAAATCACCACACCCAGCAGTATTCTATAACAGCCAAATAGTTTGAAAGAGTGATTTTTTACATAATTCATAAGAAATTTAATCGCAAATAAGGATACTATAAACGCTACGATAATTCCAGAAAATAAAACCGCCCATTCGTTTAAAGTGAAGTTGAGACCATATTTTAAATAATATTTCAAAATTTTTAATGCACTGGCGCCGCACATAACCGGAATTGCCAAGAAAAAAGAAAACTCTGCCGCCAAAAATCTCGACATGCCCAGCATAACAGCGCCCAAAATTGTCGCTCCAGATCTTGAGGTCCCTGGAATTAATGCTAAAACTTGAAAAACTCCAATCAAAAATGCTGTTTTGTAGTCTAGTTTTCCAAAACTTGTTATTCGTGGCCTTTTTTTTCTATTCTCTATGAAAATAAAAGCAATCCCATAAAAAATTAACGTCGCTGCAACGGTCACTGAATTGTGAAACCAGTTATTGATAAGTTTGTCAAACAAAAGGCCTATAACCCCAGCCGGAATAGAGGCCGCGAATATTTTTGCCCACAAAGAAAAAACTTCTTTACTTTTTACCCCATTTTCGCTTCTAAACGGGTTTAATTTTTTAAAATAAAGAATCAAAACAGCTAAGATAGAACCAAATTGAATAATTACCAAAAATATATCTTTGAAATCTTTTGAAACATTCAACTTTAAAAATTCGTCAGCCAATATCATATGCCCTGTACTGCTTATAGGCAACCATTCTGTAATTCCTTGAATAATACCAATTATTACCGATTTTAAAATTTCGAGAAAGGCCATTTCGATGCTCCTTAAAAAATTATTAATGTTAAAATGACAATAACCTTGTTTAAAAAATTACTTTTCTCAGCTACGCTTGAGCATAGCTTTTGAGATAGCAATTTGCAAGTTCAAACAATTCGTTTAACGACAAATTTATCCATTTATTAGAAATTTCTGTACCTTTACATATAGAAAATATAAATTCTCCATGTTCAATTGTTGTTACTGGCGTTTCAAGATTATATATATTAAATGAAGATAAAGCCCTATGAAGGCCTATACCTTGATATTTAAGATACGCTTCTTTACGAGTCCAAACGTATAAAAACCGCCGCAGTTGATTTTCAGGATGTGCAAAAATTTTTTCTTCTTCAATATCATGAAAAAACCGCTTTGCTATCTTCAAATTAACATCTCTCACTTTTTCAATATCTATCCCTATTGGTGTATTAGACACTGCAAGCACTGCGGCTCCAATGGTATGTGAGATATTGTAATGAAAATTTTGATTCTTTAAAAATGGCTTCCCATAAACAGATTTAGAAAAAACTAAATCTTCATAAGGAATTTTTAACTCTCGACAAAAAATACATTTTTTAAGAATTATGGCGGCAATTTTTGAAGAAACTTGCAATGAATTTCTTTTTAAATTTATAGAATCCCTCTCAGTTTTACATAAAAATTTTCCAAATTTTTTAATATCTTCATTTATTTCTATAAAATAACACTCGCCCATCAATTAAAAACTCCTCCAAAAATAAAATAATTTGCCTTTTATCGTTATATATTATATACTGATTACTAGAGTAATTGCAATAAACTTTGTTAAACTACCATCATTGATATTTATCTCCCAATATTTTGAGTTTAATTATTAGAAATGTGAAAAGAGGATTCGTTTATGTCAAATGACATACATGTATGTGTTATTGGCGGTGCAAACATAGACATCTCAGGGAAATCACATATGCCTTTAATCCATAATGACTCTAATATCGGCAAAATTGAACTCTCATTCGGAGGAGTAGGGAACAATATCGCAGACAATTTATCTAGATTGGGAATCAAAACAGAGCTAATTGCGGCATTTGGAGATGATGATTTTTCGCAGAAAATTGGAGATGATGATTTTTCGCAGAAAATTTGCAATAATTGTGAAAAAAATGGAATAAAATTAGAAAATTCGTTAATAATACCTTCTGAAAAAGCCTCTGCTTATTTATACATCCAGGATTCAGACGGCGAAATGCAGCTTGCAGTATCCGATATGGATGTTTGTAATAACTTAACACCTCTTTTTTTGAGTAAAAAATTAGATATTATAAATGGGTGTCAAGCTTGCGTAATAGACGCAAATATACCTAAAGAATCAATTGAATATCTAACAACCCACTGCTCTGTTCCCATCTTTTTAGATACCGTTTCGAGAAGAAAAACAGAAAAAATAAAAGATATTATTAATAATCTTTATGCAATAAAGCCTAATTTATTAGAATTAGAAATAATTTCAGACTTAAATGTGGTAAATATTGAATCTAAAAATGAAAGATTTGGATGTATAAAAAAAGCTGCACAAAAAATTCTTTCCAAAAACATTAAACAAATTTTTGTTTCTATGGGAAAAGACGGCGTTTATTATTTCAGCAAAGATGAAGAAGGTTATGTACCTTGCATATCCGTACCGGTAGTTAGCACCTCCGGAGCAGGAGACAGCTTTTTATCAGGAGTCATATGGGCCTATTTAAACAAAATGAGCCTTAAAGAATCAGCGGTGGCGGGAACAGCGCTTTCAGCAATTTGTGTTAAATCTCCGTCATCAGTTAGTAAAGATTTATCGCTTGAAACTTTAAATAGTTTAATGAAAACTGCAATTTTATAATATAATTTTTATAAAATTTGGAAAACAAATATTGGAAAATTGGAGGGCAATTTATATGCATGTTTCGCGCATCTTCGTGGCACCGGAAATAGAAAGGCTTATAAAGAATAATGAACCAGTTGTGGCATTGGAATCAACAATCATATCGCACGGCATGCCTTACCCTAAAAATGTGCAGACAGCCTTAAGAGCAGAAGAAATAGTCAGAGAAAATGGTGCCACTCCGGCAACAATTGCGATTATTAATGGAATCCCCACAATCGGTATCACAAAAGAACAGATCGACTATATCGGTAAAAACGGCGAAAAAATCACAAAAGCAAGCAAGCGTGATATACCTATCTTAATAGCAAATAAACAGGATGGCGCAACCACTGTGGCTGCGACTTTATTTTTAGCTTCAAGTGCCGGAATAAAAGTTTTTGCTACTGGAGGAATAGGAGGCGTTCATAGATATTTTGGCGACATTATGGATATTTCTTCTGACCTCGATGAACTCTCTAAAAAGAACGTTGCTGTGATTTGCGCCGGCGCAAAATCTATCTTGGATATAGGTAAAACTCTTGAATATTTAGAAACAAAAAGTATTCCTATAATCGGCTACCAGACTAACGAATTCCCGGCATTTTTTTCCAGAAAAAGTGGGTTTAAAATTAAATATAAAATGGAAAGCCCAAAGCAAATTGCCGATATGTTAAAAATAAAATGGGATTTAGGGATAAAAGGATCTGTTGTCATTGCAAATCCTATACCCGAAAAATTTGATATATACGGCGACCTTATTGCGTCAGCGATAGAAAGCGCATGTAATGAAGCAAAAGAAAAGGGAATAGCTGGCAATCAAGTGACTCCATATTTACTGGATGAAATAAACAATTTAACACAAGGAAAAAGCCTTGAAGCCAATATAAATCTTGTTTATGCTAATGTAAAGTTGGGGGCTGAAATTGCACGGGAATATTCAAAAATTCCCCTTTGTTAATTCTAAGATTAGGATAATTTTTCGATTTTTTTAAACCCGGAGGCAAAATGATAAAACAGAATTATAAAAAAAATGTTGTTGTTTGCACACATGAATGCGATTTCAAAAATCGCATGAAAATAAGCTCTTTGCTAAACCAAACCCAACAAATCGGCATAGAGCACTGCGATAGTTTGGGAATAAGAAAGCAACTCAGCAAAACAAACACAGCCTTTTTTATAGCGAAAGTTTTAATAGAGTTTTATCAAGAAATTTATTCAGACGAAGAGCTTTTAATTCTAACAGAGCCATATCCACCTACCAAAGCTATTTATCGCAGGTATACTGATTTTTATAGAATCTCCAATAATACCTGCTTGGCTTCTTTAAATGCCAGCTGGGTTTTGGTGGATGTGAAAAATAAAAAAATTTTGCGCACCCCTCCTGAACAATTGAATTTAAATTTTACTAATGACCCAAAAGATAGAAATACTGGACAACAAATTAAGCTTCGCAGGACAGATAAAGATATTTTTGCTGGAGAAGAAAAAGCTTTATATTCGCGATGCGATGCAAATGGCCATCTAAATAATGCTGAATATGCCAGCATTATTTGCGATTATTTGCCAAGCGATATGCTTTCCCAAAAACTCCCTAAGCACATGCTAATTGCCTATCACCACGAATTGTTATTCGGTGAATGTATGAAAATTTTTATTTCAGAACTCGCAAAAAACGAATATTATTTTTATGGCGCTAAAGATGAAAAAAAATATTTTGAAGCAAATATATTATTTTAATAGAAACGGTGATTATTAATGAAATTAAAAGATGAATTTTTGGAAATTTATAAAAACAATATAACAAGAACCGGTGCTAAAGAATTGTTGGATTGGCTTGAAAAAACTGATTTCTTCATCGCTCCAGCCAGCACAAAATACCATTGCGCATGTGAAGCCGGGCTTTTGCAACACAGCCTCAGCGTTTATCATGTGCTTATGGAAAAACATTTCGAAGAAAATACCGACAGCAAAGAAAGCTTTGCAATATGCGCATTGCTTCACGATCTCTGCAAAACGCAATTTTATAAGGTATCGTCTAGAAACGTCAAAAATGAAAAAACAGGTGCATGGGAAAAACAGCCATACTATTCAGTGGAAGATAGCTTTCCCTATGGCCATGGGGAAAAATCAGTTTTTTTGATCGAAAGATTTATGAGGCTTAAAGCATCTGAAGCGATGGCAATTAGATGGCATATGGGAGGCTTCGACGATGCCGCAAAAGCCGGAAGTTTTTCTATCAGCGTTGCTTTCGAAAAATATCCTTTAGCTATAAAATTACACATCGCCGACTTGGAATCGACTTATATCAGAGAAAAACATACATCCGCAGTTGCACATTAATTGCAAGAGCTTTTTGCTATAGTGACGCAAAACTATTAAGCGCAATCTTTTGGCATAAAAAGTGCACATACTATATAGGCAAATATTCCGTTTCCGAACACAGCAATTGCCAATATCCATAATATCCTTACGATAGTGGGGTCTATCCCCAAATATTCTGCAATCTTGTGCAAAGTTAGTACAAGATTTTTTTCCAAAACCTTGCCCTCTAGAGAGCAAAAAATCGCCCATTTTCCCCTATTAGTGAAAGGGGAAATTATCACCTAAAAAACTCGGCACAACCTCAACCCCAAACGAAAATATCTTAAAAAAGATTACAAACAAATTTCCAAATATTTCCATGCACACCGTTGGCGTGAAATCTCACAAAAAAGCCACATTTACAACTTCACAGTATCTTAAAAAAAAATAAAAGAAGGTGCTAAAATGCAATTTTATATAACAATATTCAGTATAATATTCTCAAAAAATGTTACTATAAACTAAAGTTTAGCGTATAATATAAACCGAAACATAGCTAAACTATATAAAATAAACTCACAAAGAGGGCACGTTTAAATGTACATTATGAAAATATCTTGGTTGAAAAAAGCTGCCTCAAATTGCTGCAAAATCAAAAAAAAGACTCTCTCAAACGCGAATATTTCACGATCTTCTGCCGAAAACAACCTCTTCCCGCCGCCCTTCAATGGCTGAACAACAAGCCAAATCTTCTCAAATAAATGTTGATATAAACCAAAGCTTGTCTATTGATATATCAAATAATATGTTCATATTGTACACAATTAACCACAAGAGCAAAATTCACACTTAAAACCTCAACCCCACCTGCCACACCTCAAAACGACATCACCAAAAATTTGAACAAAAATCTCATGCAAAGTTAGTGCAATTTTTTCCAAAACCTTGCCCTCTAGAGAGCAAAAAAACCCCCATTTTCCCCTATTAGTGAAGGGGAGATTTACACCTAAAAAACTCAACGCAACCTCCACCTGCCATACCTAAAATCTAAACAAAAATATATCGTTTATTAAAGAAGGAAATATAGCTAAAATTTTAAAGCTTTTGGACGAAATTTACCTAACTCCTAAAGATATATTCAGGCTATGTGAAGAATTGGTTACGTATTTTAGGAATGTTATGCTAGTGAAAATTGCTGATAATTCTAAAAAAACTCTTTAAAAGATAAGCGTTGTTTCGAGTTGATTTTCTTTATCGGAAATCATTTTTATAGTTAGATGAACTTCAAAATTGCTTAAATAAATCGTCAACATGATACTCAATCATAGAATAGAACCTGAGCTGACTTTAATCAAAGGATTATTTATCTAACCTGGCACCCATAAATTCCCAAATTTTTTTACTTTGACTTGATTTTTTCAATTTTTTACATATTATTAATCTACTTTCAGTTTATTTTTGTAAGAATAAGCGTCCTTTTCTACAGATGATAAATATTAAATAATAACAACACACCTGGCGGAGAGAAAGGGATTCGAACCCTTGTCAGGTTATTAACCTGAACACGATTTCCAATCGTGCGCCTTAGACCAGCTCAGCCATCTCTCCGTGTATAAATAAATTTTGCTTTTTATTCATAATTACTTTATTTAGTCATTATAATTATAACAAATATTAAGATAAAATCAAGTGTATTAAAATTTTCTTTTAAAACAAGCAAAAATTGGTAATATTAAAAAATTTATTTAATTTGATTGCAATTCAAAGATACAAAATATCGCTAAAATATCAACCTACATTTCATGCCTACCCTCCAGAGCGCGCAAAAGTGTTATTTCATCTGCATATTCCAAATCCGCACCAACAGGAATACCATATGCAAGCCGTGAAATTTTTATTCCGATTGGTTTTAAAAGCTTTGAAACATACATAGCCGTAGCCTCACCTTCAACAGTAGGGTTCGTTGCCATAATCACTTCTTTCACAATCTCTTTCCTTATTCTAACCAACAATTCCTTAATTGTCAGTTGATCTGGCCCGACCCCAGACAACGGCGAAAGCGCACCGTGAAGCACATGATAAACAGCGAAAAATTCATGGGTGCGTTCTAAAGCAAAGACATCCTTAGGGTTTTCAACAACGCAAATAATACTGTTATCCCTTTTTTCGTTGCAACAAATTGGGCAAAGTTCTTTATCCGTAAGATTACAACAAACTTTACAGTATTTAATTTTATTATGAGCAACCTTTAAAGCATTTAAAAACTCTTCCATCTCATCTTTTGGCAATTTAAGCATATAGTAAGCTAAGCGCCTTGCTGATTTATTCCCAATTCCTGGCAATTTTTCGAATTGCTCTATTAATTTTAAAAGTGGAACGATATTATATTCCGCCATCGCTAAAATATCCCCGAAACATCGAGTCCTCCTGACATTTTTTCTATTACCTCTTCCTTTTCATTTTTCGCCAAATTCAAAGCCTCATTCACAGCAACAATCACCAAATCAGTTAACATTTCTGTGTCATCAGGGTCAATAATTGCCTTTTTTATTTTGAGTTCTTTCACTTCAAATTTGCCTGTAACAGTAGCTTCAACGTTTCCCCCATCGGCAGTGGATTTATATTCCTTTGTTTCTAATTGTTCGGTAACTTTTTTCATATCATCTTGCAATTTTTGTGCTTGTTTTGCAATCTGCTGCAAATTATTTGAACCTGAATTATATTCTTTCGGCAATCTAGCTTTCATATATAAAATTCCTCCATTTGACTATTAATATTTTTATAACCAGAGAAAAGCTTTTTTATCATCAGTTTATTTCCGTAACAGGTATCCCTTCGTTTTCTGCGCGTTTAATAAACTCTCTAAGCTGATTTTTATCTCGGCTTTCCCCCGATTCCGAATTTTTATAAGGCCCTAATTTATATGATACACCCGTAATATCTTGAACTGCAACACGCACTTGATCTCTCTGAGCAGATTTTCTTAAAAGTTCAAAAGCGACTTTTTTCGGCGCATCGATCAAAATAAAATTTCCGCTAATATAAGCTGTGGAACCGCTAAAAGCAGCAGCAATTACTTTGGAATGAGCTTCAAGTTTTTTTATGACTTCCGGCCATCGATTCATCGGCATTAGCTCTTTTTTGATGTTACCTTCTGCTTTCAGCAAAGAAGGAAATTCAGTCTCGCTATGATTCACTTCTGGCTCTATTTCTATGCTATCCTCATGAATTTTTGACTTTATGCCATCTTCCCCACTTTGAGAAGGAGAAGAAACTGATAAAGAATTGCCTTTATTGCGACGTTCACATACTTTGATCAAAGTCAGCTCAAGTTCTATTCTATGATCTGAGTATCCTGTTGATGATTTATTTAAACAATTCTGAAATTCATCCAATATAAAAATAATTTCCGATAAAGAAAACCAACTCGAAACGACACTTATCTCTTTATGCTCCTCATCCGTCATAGAAAGAATTTCTTTAGAATTATCAACAATTTTCGCTATCATAATATTCCTAAAATACTGAATCAATTCTTCACACAGCCTGAGCATATCTTTAGAAGCTAGGTAAATTTCGTCCAAAAGCTTTAAAATTTTAGCTATATTTCCTTCTTTAATAAACGATATCAGGTTAGACAAATAATCCTTTGAAACCAATCCCAAAATATCGCTTATAGTTTTTATATCAATTACTTTTTGTACTCCCGCACATTTATCTAACAAAGAAAGAGCATCTCTCAGGGCCCCTGAAGCGGAACGTGCAATCATCAAAGCGGCATCTTTTCCCAACTCGATATTTTCGCAATTCGCGATGTGTAATAACCTTTCCGCGATCACATTATTATCTATCCTATTAAACTCAAAGCGTTGGCATCTAGATAAAATAGTTGCAGGCAACTTATGAATCTCAGTCGTCGCCAAAATGAAAATAACATGAAGCGGCGGCTCTTCTAAAGTTTTTAAAAGTGCCGCAAACGCTCCTGCAGAAAGCATGTGTACTTCATCTATAATATAAACTCTATATTTCGAACGGGCTGGAATAAAATAAGCATTTTCGCAAAGAGAGCGGATGTCATTGACGCTATTGTTGCTCGCCGCATCCAATTCCATAACATCCATGATGCTGCCATCTTCAATTCCTCGGCAAATTTCACATTCACAACAGGCATTTCCATTGTTTAAATTCAAACAATTCACTGCTTTAGCCAAAATTTTTGCACAAGTAGTCTTTCCAGTACCACGTGGACCAACAAATAAGTAGGCGTGAGAAATTCTCGAAAAATTTAGCTCATTGCTCAAGGTTTGGGTAACATGCACCTGGCCCACTACGTCTGAGAATGTTTTAGGCCTCCACTTGCGATAAAGAGCTCTATACATTTTAACACCTCAAAGCGAAATCTAAATATACGATAAATTCTAAATCAAAAGAAAAAACTTTTTTAAAGTCACAATAAATATACATCATAATATGCAGACGGACAAACTAAGCTGAATCGCGCATAGAAAATCCACTTAATGCTGCTCGGTTCCCCGCCTGACATGGTTCACGGCATCTAGCCGCACAGTGCTTGTCCGTCCACATATTAAGATGCATTAATAAATTTTTGAAAATCATGAAAACCCTATTTTTTATATTATATCATATATTTAGAAAAAATTCAACTCTCGCAAAGTTTAATTTCGCCCGCTCATCCCCCAAATATATTTGCCTAAACGTTCTTTTATATTTTGTCTATTAATATAACAAACAATAGGTTTATATTACACAAAATTAGTCATAGAAGAGAGAAATTCACACTTAAAACCTCAACCTCACCTGCTGTACCTCAAAATGACTTCATCTAAAAATTTAACAAAAATCCCGCGCAAAGTTCGTGAAAGTTTTTTCAAAAACCTTGCCCTCTAAAGAGCAAAATTTCCCTCATTTTCCCCTATTAGTGAAGGGAAGATTTTATACCTAAAAAACCACAGCGCAACCTCAACCTCAAACGAGAATATTCCAAAAAAGATTACAAACAAATTCCCAAATATTTTCCCGCGCACCGTTGGCGTGAAATTGCGCAAAAGCCGCATTTACAACTTCACAGTATCATAAAAAAAAATAAAAGAAGGTGCTAAAATGCAATTTTATAGAACAATATTCAGTATAGTACTCTCAAAAAATGTTACTATAAACTAAAGTTTCGCATATAATATAAGCTAAAACATAACTAAACTATATAAAATAAACTTACAAAAAAGCAAATTTAAATATACATCACGAAAATGTCTTGATTGGAAAAAATCTGCTTCAAATTGTTGCAAATTTAAAAAAAGACTCTCTCAAAGGCGAATATTGCACGATCTTCTGCCGAAAGCCAACCTCTTCCCGCCGCCCCTCAATGGCTGAACAGCAAGCCAATTTTTCTCAAATAAATGTTGATATAAACCAAAGTTTGTCCATTAATATACCAAATAATATATTTAAATTGCACGAAATTAACCGTAAAAAAGAATTTGCGCTTAAAAAACCTCAGCACAACCTCAACCTCAAATAAAAATATTCCAAAAAAGATTACAAACAAATTTCCAAATATTTCCATGCACACCGTTGGCGTGAAATTGCGCAAAAGACACATTTACAACTTCACAGTATCTTAAAAAAATAAAAGGAAGTGCTAAAATGCAATTTTATAGAACAATATTCAGTACAGTGCTCTTAAAAAAATGTTACTATAAACTAAAGTTTCGCATATAATATAAATTGAAACATAGCTAAACTATATAAAATAAACTCACAAAGAGGGCTCGTTTAAATGTACATTATGAAAATATCTTGATTGAAAAAAGCTGCTTCAAATTGCTGCAAAAT
>JAISBE010000014.1 GCA_031266365.1 Oscillospiraceae bacterium | reverse complement strand
TGCAGGTTCGAGTCCTGTCACCCACACCATTAATAAAATTTGTTTTTATTATAATGGCTTATTGCAAAAATTTGCTTACGTTTTATACCAATATTTATTTACAAAAACTGCGAAGAGATTTCTGTTAGAAATCACTTCGCAGTGTGTTTTGGTAACGAAATATAGAGGCCAAGAAGTCAAGCGCCTTGGAGCAAAACTTCGGTAACCGGCCCGGGCATGCCAGACGGTCTAAGCCAAGCTACGTACTGGATTTGTATACACCTGGGTATACGCTTGCCTGCTAAGGGTCGCATCATTTGAACCGCATTTGTCTTCCCCCACTCTGTTCTTTTTTCTTCTAATTTTTCGGTCTGCCCTCTTTGGTTTTTAAGCGCTATTGCACCAAATGAGATATCGCAATCTGGAGTCAAGGGCAGTACTACCAAGGTTACTCTGTTTGGGTTTAACTTATCAGGTACTACCAAGCTTCCTAGCACTGTTATAGTAGGCATTCTTACCGTAGGGTCTTCGTGTAAATCACTATCGACTCCGCGAGGGCAACTATCATCGTTTGGAATTTGTTCATCGTCTGACGGTGTACTCGTTTCGATAACTATTCCCGGGTTTGTAGGTTCATCAATGGTGGTTACATTCAACGTTTCTACGAACGGATACGGTTGTCTATTTCGATCTTCAGCATACAGTTCGATCGTTATTTGATCTGGGACAGCGCTACCCGCTGCTAATTCCCAGGTGTATATTATTGTTTCATTAGGTTGGTCGTCAAATCGTGTGGGTACTACGTCTATGCCCTTCAGGTAGTCCGTGCCGGTAGTAATCCGTGCTAGTAGGATTTCGTGTAGGTATGTTGTAACTGTTAACTGGCCTTCTGTTTCGTACACTGGAAGAGGTTCTACAAGCCCATAGTGTAATTTTAGCACGAGGTACTTCCCCGCGGTATTTTTCAGCAACGTCGCTGGGTATAGCAGTCCGGCTGGCACTAGCTCGTATACTGTGTTTATATAAGTTAGTTCTTGGCTTTCTGCGCGCACTGAAAACCAGGTCGCTTGGTATAGTTCACTAGCCCACCACATGACAAATCCACTGATGCCCGTCCAGCTGCTGACCGAGTTTCGGTGTCCCGCGGCATCCAGTGTCCCCCACCCGTAATTCCAATGGTCTGCTTGATGCAGGTTGATGATATAGGAGTACAACCGGACGGCAGGATCTCCTATGAATGTCAAATTATATCATAGTTTCGTTTGGTGGGTGGCAACAGCACTATCGGTGTCGCTGTAGGCAGCAATATGCCGAGCATCGTTCTGCAGTTGAAGTAGCATTGCCAGCAGCGAGGTGGTTAGTAGCAGTTTTTTTAAAAATTTCATGTTAATACACTTCCATTCGTTTTTATTTTTTGTTTGAGTTTGTAAATTTAATTCCGCAATTCATCGCAAATTTAGGAGTTAACTATTGGGGTTACCCAGCTTTATTGTGTAAATATGTTATTAGCCTTAGAACAGCCGTTAATCCACTGTTTCTAGATTTGACTCCTATTCTTTGTGGTTCCTATAAGCGCTTTGTGTTTTAATTCGTTGTGTTCGTTTCTCGTGGTTTAAAGTGGTGGCCATCAGCTTGTGTTTCTTTCTATGTCCGATGTCTGAGTTATTGGTCCCTCGCCGATAACCCCGCTATGCGTAGCATGAGTCGTTCTATGTACTCTATCGAGCGTTCCTCTGTCATCGTCCAGTAAGTCGAGTATCCCTCAGTACTAGTGAAGTCGTAGGTTAAATTCGTGGTCGTGGTATCTTGTTGGTCTACACTGCGCAGTGTACACGTCACGGTGCAGCCATTGTCGAAGTAGTAAATTATGGTTGGATCACCAAACGCCCCAACTTTTTGTATAAGGTTGGGAACCGAAGAAACCGTAGGAACCGGCAGAGTCGGGTGCAAATGATCGTGCAACCCTCCAGTAATATCAGCCAGTTCTTCATCGGGCAGTTGCTGCACGTGCAACTCATCGTATTGCTCTGTTCTGTGTCTATGTTTGTCTCGTGCGTTCATGTTTATACTTCCTCTCTTAAATAATGTTGATTTTTAGATATCATTCCTTAGTGTAAATATATAATATTATCTTGATACAGCCCTGTTGCACCACAATTTGGCAACTTTAGTGAAGAATCGCTCATTGTAATCCCACAAAAAGGAGTCTCGATACGTTTTAGGGTCGTATTTTACTCTCATTGATCCTACTGTGCAGATAGGTTGTACGCATTAGATAGTGCGTAATCTTCTGCGCCCGGATTGTCTTTGAACAGCATCACGCGGTTGTACTCGGCCTCATTTAGTTTCCCGTATGAGTAGTTGAAAATCGATTCGGAATATATCTCAATACGTGTGAATGTTATGGTGCAGCCATTGTCGAAGTAGTAAGTTATGGTTGGATCACCAATTGACCCAACTTTTTGTATCAGGGTAGGCGTTGCGGCTGTTGGAGTTTCCGACCCTCCAGTAATATCAGCCAGCTCTTCATCGGGCAGTTGTCGCGTCTGATACGACTTTGGTAAAGAGCTGAGCCGATCGATATGGGAGAACGCGTTTGAATTATCTGCATTGTTAAAGTTGTTTGCGTCTTTTTTCATAATCACTCAACCTTTCATTTTTATAAAATTTAGATATCTTTTAATATATTATAAGATATTTATTATTGCATGTCAATATTTATGCTCGAGGGCGCAAAAGCTACGGCATCCCCATTGCCCACACTGCAATAGGTGCAGTGGCGGATGAGGGTAAAACTCCCTCCAGCACACGCTGATAAACTTAGCGCGAAAGCTAACTAGACAATTGCCCAAAACAAGGTGCGTTGCCAATACTTAGCATTACTCAGGATGGCAGGCTCGCCGGGAGGACCGGTTAACGAATCTGTGCTTGAGGGCACGCCAGTTGGGATGCACACCTATACTCCACTCTCTTGAGCGCTGGTATACACCAGCATATATAACTTAAAAAATAACCACAAGCTCTATTAATTGACAAATAATTCGAAACTATAGTTGATATACAATAAAATTAAATATATAATATACTTAACAATATATCTTAATTATATAAATTTATGCGAAATACATTTTTGCAAATGAATGGTAGCTCATAAACCAACGTTATTTACAAAAGGATGAATAAAAATGAAAAAGCGCAAAAAAACTGTAACACCGATGACTTCCAAATGCTGCAAAGCCTAAGTGAAGAGCAGCTAACGGACTGCTGTGGAGGGATCGAATTAACCGCGAGTGAAGTTGAGTTCAGAGTCGCGAATGAAGCTGACTACCGAGGACAAACACCGGCCATAACGATCCGGTGCTGATCCTGCCCGGCACAACAGCGCGTAGACAACCCGCTGCCACACGCAGCAGAAATCCATAACACTGAAAAGATCACAATACGAACCTAGTATAACGAGCGATCCTAATGAATAATAATTAACGCAAACCAAAACCCACACATTGCTGTGAATGAAAAAATACTCATCACACAAACCAACCAGCTCCGAGCCACCGCTACCAAACACACGCTACCGCAGCACACGGATGCTCTGGTTCTGTCAAAAGACCAATAAAATCAGATTGACCATCTGGGTCGTACAAATGTGCACGATAACGTTATGCGACGTATATTTTACAAATGAGTGATAGCTCATAGATTAACCTAATTTACGAAAGGACGAATAAAAATGACAAAAACAAGTGTAACACCGATGAATCCCACATGCTACAAAGCTTAAGTGATGACCGACTGGAGAATACCGCAGGTGGATAGTCTGACCTATCGGACACATTAGCTGCTCGGCAACGCTCAATAAATTCAGCGAGCTAGGACGCTTCAGGGCTGATGAAGAAATACTGTACGCACGCGATAATAAATGCCGAATAAAAAGCGGCAAAATATGCTACATTTCACGCCATGACGATGGCGGTTTCCTATTAGCGGACCTGAATGAAAAAATGATGAACAAGCAACATGCTAACTTACACGCGACGCCGGAAGCAGAGAACTGGGAGCCAAACATGAACGCAAAAAAAGAGCTACACTGTACGAACGCAACTTGATAACTTATTGACGCGACCCAACGTACAGCGACAACAACCCGGCACGAACCTATGCCAACATCCATCCGGTTGCGCAAACATGAAAAGATCCAATAGACCGACACATTACTTCTGAACACTAAATACTGACTCACGAGTGGATTATTTCTGCTGGACGAACATTCTCTGTCCAGACCATTTCCGTCTCTCACGCTAAACACTCAGACAGTATAACTAAACCTGCGCTCGCCATAAAAATATTCTTCTTAGTGCCCTCGCGATAGACAATATAATAAATATTTTTCCGAATGTCTTTAATTTGAGTCTAAACTTTGGTTTAAGTTTAGGTCTTTCATATTTTACTGCCAATTTTACTTTGGTGAAAATATATTCGAGAATTTCAAACACAACGAAGCAATCGTTTAAATTAAATAATAAATATAAACAATTATTTCATAAAAAAAGTATAATGTAAATATTTCGCAAAAAATCGATAAAATGTGATATTTATTATTGCAAAATCTAATTAAATAATTTATAATAAAAATAGATGAAAGTTTTAGGAGGTAACTTAATGGCAATCAAAATCGGTATCAATGGGTTTGGACGAATTGGAAGGTTGGTATTTCGCGCAGCAGTTTTACAGCCGGAAATCTTTGAAATTGTGGGCATTAACGATCCTTTTATCAATTTAGAGTATATGGTCTATATGATAAAATACGACACTATACACGGAAAATTTAAAGGTGAAGTTAAAGCTCAAGACGGAAACTTGGTTGTTGATGGCAAAATTATAGCCGTTTACGCTTCAAAAGATCCAAAAGAGATACCATGGAGCGACTGTGCAGCGGAATATGTTGTTGAATCGACCGGCGTGTTTTGTACCACCGAAAGCGCTTCTGCACATTTAGTTGGTGGCGCAAAAAAAGTTGTTATTTCTGCCCCGGCGAAAGATACTCAAACGCCCACTTTTGTTTGCGGCGTAAATGAAGATAAATATAGAAAAGAGATGAAAATCGTTTCAAATGCTTCTTGCACCACGAATTGTCTTGCTCCACTTGCGAAGGTTATAAATGATAATTTTGGAATCATTGAAGGTCTCATGACCACCGTTCACTCCACAACTGCAACACAAAAAACAGTTGATGGCCCTTCTGGCAAGGATTGGAGAGGTGGAAGAGCGGCAGCGGGTAACATCATACCGTCCTCAACCGGGGCTGCCAAAGCTTGTGCTCTTGTGATCCCAGAATTGAAAGGGAAGCTGACTGGGATGTCTTTCAGAGTTCCCACGCTAGATGTTTCTGTTGTGGATTTAACCTGTAGACTTGACACGGCAACTAATTACGAAGAAATATGTAAAGTAGTAAAAGAAGCATCAGAGGGTAGCTTGCAAGGTATTTTAGGGTATACAGAGGATGCTGTTGTTTCTTCTGATTTTTACACCGATGCAAGAACTTCAATTTTTGACGCCAAAGCCGGGATTATGCTCAACGAACATTTTGTGAAATTAGTCTCTTGGTACGATAACGAGTGGGGATACAGCAATAAAATTCTTGATCTAATTGCTCATATGAAAACAGTTGATAGTGAAGTATCTGTCTAAAAATTAAAAATTTTTCTTAAATAATTGCAGTATTTATTTCCATTAATTGAATTATAACCTTAATGACAGGAGTGTTTGTATGAGCCATACCGCCTTAATAGTTGTTTCAGTTGTGCTTTCTATCATGGCTATATTTGGTATAAAGATAGTCCCTGAAGCTAATGCATTTATCGTTGAAAGATTTGGTAGGTACTGTTCAACTTGGAGGAAAGGGTTGCACTTTAAATTTCCTCTTATCGAAAAAATCCGTAAAAAAATTTCTTTAAAAGAGCAAATAATAAATCTTTCAGGTCAATCCATATTAACGCGAGATAACGCAGAAATTAAGCTAGACGCGGTTATATATTTCAAGGTTACATACCCAAAGCTTTACACTTATGAAATAGAGCAACCAATTAATATGTTGGAAAACCTCTCTTTTAAAACTTTTCATGATATCGTAAAAAGCTTAACATTGACAGACATTTTACCATCGCGAGATAGTATTGCTAGTGAGGTTCGAATGATACTAAATGAATCTGTGAACGATTGGGGGGTTTCTATTGTAAGCGTGGATATTAAGGAAATTTTATTACCTGGAGAATCTCGCACTGGTATCATTAGGCGAAAGGATTTAAATTCAAATCGAGA
Organism: Oscillospiraceae bacterium; assembly: GCA_031266365.1. Lineage (GTDB taxonomy): Bacteria > Bacillota > Clostridia > Oscillospirales > Acutalibacteraceae > JAISBE01. The sequence goes on along the minus strand of JAISBE010000014.1, from coordinate 16,389 downwards.
GCGGAGAACTAAAATACTTAATGAACTTTGGGGGGATTCTGATTTAAAAACTGAAAATCATGAAGAAAAAAATGTCAATTCAGACAAAAAACGTAATAATATTTTTGTAGAAACTATACTAAACGAAGCAGCTGTAAGTGATGTGATTTCAAATAAAAAGAGAGGTGAAAATTTTTTAAATGAAAACAAAATTAACACTATAGTTAAGGAGGATAAAGTAGATTTAATCATTTCTCCAAAATATGGTAAAATAGACAATAGAGCGGAAACAGTTTACATTACTTCAAGAGCTTTCACAGACACTTTAACGTTATTGCATACTATTTCACCAACCGATAAAGTTCTTGCAAATAAAGTGTTAGATTTGCTGAAAGCAGTTGCTGACGGGAGATCAACAGAACATATTATTCCATCAGAATTATAATAAAATACACACAATTTTAGATAAAGTGAGGTAAAGTTTATGATAAGACATAATGATGATTTAAATGATGACGATAGTGTGATGGTCGGTGAGGTTAGGCGTAAAGCAGAGCAGATTGTTACTGTCCAACGGGCGATTAAAGATACTTTGGGTGCGTTAAATGAATCTTCACCAACCGATAAAGTTCTTGCAAATAAAATGTTAGATCTATTCAACGCTGTTGTGGACGGGAGAGCACGAGAAGATGTGGTATCGCAGGAGTTTGAACCGGAGTTGCAGCGCAATTAAAATATTATTTTATCGACATAAAGTTAAATACTGTAAAGTCTCTCTAAATAAACTGGAGAGACTTTACTTTTAAATTTAATAAAATTTTTTAACCGCCAATTTTTTCCCAAGCGTATTGATTGCATCATCTATGATTATAGTTTTTCCTTTTTCATTATATCTGGCACTTTCAACAAATCCTTTTCCATGTAATCTTCCATATTCACATATAATTGGTAATATCTTTTTATTTATTGATTGCTTTGCGTAAATAATTATATAATATGCGTTATTTTCTTGAATAATTTGGTTATGATCGACATTGATGTTAAGCTTGTAAATTCGCTCGACTAAATTTAATAAATCTTCTAGGGTATCGAATGCAAATATAAGAGGCTCTGTGCGATCTTTAATTTTATATAATTTTTTATGATACTTATTATTAGCAAGCAATGTGACTACCATAACACAACCTTCATCGCGCGGCATCGCCTCGATTATAACGTCATGGTTCGCAGCATTAAATCCAGTTTTATCCATTGCAACGAGTAACATTTTTCTAATGATATTATGCACATAGTTGTTATTCCAATTTGACTGCTTAAACGTTAAGTCAAATTTTTTCATCTCTTCATTAGATAAAGCAATTAAAAGTTTACGTTTGGAAATGCATTCTAAAATCAAGTTAGACACCTCCCCTAAATAAAAATCGATAAACTCTTTTAAAACTCTACTTATATAATAAAATATTATTATATAAGTTACAAGTATTTTTTATAATTATTCACATAATTTTTGGAAAAAATTCATATAATTTAAAAAAATAATCAACTTTATCAAACGATAACGATACTGTTAAAATGAAAAATATTCACAAAAAGATCACCCCTTCTCTATTTTACAGTAGAGGAGGGGGATAATTGCTTTAATAATTTATTATTATTTCAAATTTCTAATTGTAAGTACTGCTTCTCTTACATTACCTACTAGTGAGATTATACAGAAGACACAGTCCATTTCGCAAGTTCATCATAGCATAGCTCCCTCACAAACTCTCCGCTCTTATCCATTACCCATTGAAGGTCTCCGTTTTCGTTATGAGCAGCCGTATAAGTCTCTTCACAACGGTGCGTGTACGTACACACATTTGGTTGGCCAGGAACTGGCTCTGGTTTCATGGGTTCAGGTATGGAAAATTTTATTTGTTCCCCGACGTCAGTGGGAATAATTTTACCATTAGTAGCACCTTCATAAAATGGCACTCGTTTATACCCGCCCGACACCTCATTCAAATTTTCGCCATTCAATTGAGGCGTTACTTCTTTGCTCATAAAAATAACACTCCTTCCTCAAAATCAAAGACTTAATATTTTAAACTTTAGTTAAATTTTACTATATACTAAAAATAATATCAACAATTTATGAGAAAGTTTTATATAATATTTGCAAAAATTTTATAAATATAACATGTAATCGATTTTAACTTTTGAATAAATTTTTTGTTTTTACGCTTACTCACCTTTCAACTCGGCCATAAATTTTGCTTAAATTATATATTTTATCTGCCATAGCAAAAATTTTTGAAAAATCTTTGAGTTTCCATCTCCAGTTATTTTCGATCGTACCCGGTATGTTCATCCTGCTTTTCGTTCCAAGATTTAAAAAATCTTGCACTGGTATAATAGCGAGATCACTCACACTCGAATAAGCTAAGCGTATTAATCCCCAATTATAGCCCTCTTCCTTACTCAGTAACGAATAAACTTTGGCCCGCGAAACAGGGGCAGGAGCTGCACTGGCGAGCCAGCCTGATATGGTGTCGTTGTCGTGATTTCCTGTGTAAACTACGCTGTTTTTATCGTAATTATGCGGTATATTTTCGTTATCACACGAAAAATCAAACGCATATTGCAAAATTTTCATTCCCGGACAGCCCGTATCCTTAAGAAGTTTTTTTACCCCTTCTTCATAAGGGCCGCCGAAGTCTTCTGCAATGAGTGGGATATTTCCAAATTTTTCCTTGAGGACTTCAAAAAATTTCATGCCAGGACCTTTTAACCATTCCCCATTTATAGCATCTTTTGCTAGATACTGTATAGCATAATAAGAGTGAAAAGCCCTAAAATGGTCTATTCTTGTGACGTCAAATAACGAAATAGCGCTCTTGAATCGATTTACCCACCATGAATAATCCGTTTTTGCTAGGTAATCCCAATTGTAAAGTGGGGCATTCCAAAGTTGGCCTTCATCTGAAAATTGATCCGGTGGGCACCCGCCGACACAAACAGGGTCTCCCTGCTTATCGAACCAAAAGACTTTTGAATTTGCCCATGTATCTGCGCTTCCCATCGAGACATAAATTGGTATATCTCCAATCAAAAGTATGCCATGGTCATTTGCGTACTTTTTAAATTTTTTCCATTGAGTAAAAAATAAAAATTGTGTATACATAAAAAAATAAAGTCTGTCTTCTAATTTTTGGCGATAATACTTCATGCTTTCAGGTTCGCGTTGTGCGATATCTTTTTCAGGCCATTTTCTCCAATTTGGCTGAGAAAAATGCTCCTTTAGTGCCATATATAGGGCATAATCTTCAAGCCATTCCCTATTTTTATCTATGAATTCTTCGAATTTTTTTTGAGAAAAATTTTTTGAGTTCACATAGGCTTTCTCGAGCAAACAAAGCTTTAAATTGCAAATTTTATCATAATCTATCCATTCGGGATTATCTCCCCAATTTAGGTTTGTGTATTCGTTTTTTTCGAGCAAACCATCGTTTTTTAGCGTTTCAAGATCTATTAAATAAGGATTTCCTGCATGAGTGGAAAACGATGAATAAGGGCAATTGCTTATTGGGCCATCAGTTGGACCTATCGGCAATATTTGCCAATATTTTTGTCCTGCTTTGCTTAAAAAATCAACAAATTCATAAGCTTCTTTACCGAGAGTACCATTTCCATAAGAAGAGGGCAAAGAGGTTATATGCAACAAAACTCCTGCAGACCGCTTAAACATGCTCACACCTTCACTTCTAAAATTTAAAAATTTCTTTAAGTTTTTAAGAAAAAATTTGTTAAATTTACAATGATTTATGTGCAATAAAAATATTTTCTCAATTAAATGAAAGAAATTTAACTGAGTTATTATCAAAAAACATTAAAGTTTCAGGAAAGCCATATCGCTAGCAATCAGTAAGTTTCACCCAACGCTTAATATATTAAATCGGAGCAGCATTTTTAGATACAGCGATAAGGATATATCCAAATGAATGGCTAAAAAGGAGGTACAAAACGCTTTCTCGCGCAGAAAATCCTTTCAAAAAACCACGTCCAAACACCGAGGAAAGCTGGTTAGCAATGCATGCCTCATGTTCTTTCATCGCCTGAGTAAGCTTTTTGAACTTCGTCAGCAACGTGATAAAAACCCATATTTTGAGTTTCACCCTTCGTAAAATAAATGCTGTTGCTTCGATGATAAAATAAATTTAATATAAAAAATCAGATAAATCATAAAAATATTGTGAAACAATATTATAAGAATCAACTATTATTCAAGATACGGAAATATTTTTTTGAAACTTTTTAGATTTATTATCTATACTTATCATCACTGGTTTGCGGGTATCGTTATAAGAAAATTCAGGCTTGGTGCCATCAGTGACCGTATCGGCAGTGATTTTGACCTTTTCTATAGTATGGTCCAGCGGCACTTCATACATCAAATTTGTTAAAAAAGTCTCCATAATAGCGCGCAGACCTCTTGCACCTGTTTGTTGATCCAAGGCTTTGGTCGCTATGGCCTCAAGTGCCTCAGCGTGAAATTCAAGATCAACTCTATCTAAAGAAAACAATTTTTTATACTGTTTTACCAGAGAATTTTTTGGTTCTATTAAAATTTTAATTAAAGTTTCTTTATCTAACCCGGCCAAAGAAGTAATAACCGGAAGTCTTCCAACCAACTCCGGAATCAATCCAAACTTCACTAAATCTTGCGGAATGACATCCTTCATCCAGTCGATAGCATCTAGCTCTTTTTTTAATTTTATCTGCGCGCCAAACCCGATTGATGAAGAACCTACTCTTTTTTCAACAATTTTTTCAAGCCCATCAAATGCCCCTCCACAAATAAATAAAATATTGGAGGTATCAATGTGAATAAATTCTTGCTGAGGGTGTTTGCGACCACCTTGTGGCGGCACATTCGATAAAGTGCCTTCAAGAATTTTTAGCAAAGCTTGCTGAACGCCTTCGCCGCTCACGTCGCGCGTGATGGAAGGATTTTCAGATTTTCGGGCAATTTTATCCAATTCATCCACATAAATTATACCATTTTCAGCTTTTTCCACATCAAAATCGGCTGCTTGAATCAGGCGCAAAAGTATATTTTCCACGTCTTCTCCAACATATCCTGCTTCCGTCAGTGTTGTTGCATCTGCAATTGCAAACGGCACATCCAGTGCTCTGGCCAAAGTTTGAGCTAAAAGAGTTTTCCCCACGCCCGTCGGGCCTAAAAGCAAAACATTACTCTTTTTAATTTCAACATCGCCGTCACCGAAATATATTCTTTTATAATGATTATAAACCGCAACAGATAACGCAATTTTAGCCCTATCCTGCCCTATAACATATTCGTCGAGCAAAGCTTTTATTTCGCTCGGTCTCGGCAAAATTTTAGAACCACTGCTCTCACTAGAATCAGCAGCCAAACTTTCGTCTTCTAATATTGAAGCACAAATCTTGATGCAATCATCACATATGTAAACACCTGGACCTGCAACCAATTTAGCTACTAAATCCTGCGATTTACTGCAAAATGAGCAGCGAATTTTTCTTTCATTGAGGTTATCTTTTGTTGTCATATTAATCACCCACTTTTTTGTCCTATTTTAGAGAAATTTTCTCTAAATATGAAGATTTTATATCTATTTAAAATTTTTATAATTTATCAATAAAAATCAACTCATCTTTTTTCTAAAACTTTATCCACAATACCATACTTTAAAGCTTCTTCCGCTGTCATAAAGTTATCTCTATCAGTATCCTTTGCGATAACATCATAGGGCTGTCCTGTTTTTTCTGCCAAAATCTTGTTTAACCTCGTTCTTGTTTTAATAATATGATCAGCATGAATCATGATATCTGTCGCCTGCCCTTGTGCCCCACCGCTCGGCTGATGAATTAGGATGTCACTATTCGCCAACGCAAAGCGCTTACCTTTAGTACCTGCTGCTAGTAAAAAAGCACCCATACTCGCCGCCATACCCATGCAAATTGTCGATACATCGCATTTGATATACTGCATGGTGTCGTAAATGGAAAGCCCGTCCGGCACAGAACCGCCAGGACTATTTATATACAAACTGATGTCCTTATCCGGGTCTTGACCTTCCAAATATAACAATTGTGCAACCACCAGACTCGCCGTTGTGATATTAACTTCATCTGCTAGCATGATGATTCTATCATTTAGCAGCCTTGAAAAGATATCGTAAGAGCGCTCTCCACGATTTGTTTGTTCGATTACATAAGGGACTAAGCTCATAAAATCCTCCAATAAAATGATTTTTTATAATAGACAAATACAATAAATTTTAATTATTAGCATTTACCAATTTTCACACAGTATAATTATGATACAGAACTATCTTTCAGGAAATCAATCGCTTTTCTAACGGCTATGTCTTTAGATATATCGGAACTTTTGATATTTAACTTAACTTTTTCTATATCGATTTTATAATTTTCGGATATTTTTTGATATTCACTTTCTACCTCTTGTTCCGTTGGAATTATGCTTTCTAATTCTGCTATTTTCTCCAAAGCTAAGCGCACTTGGACTTGTTGATGCGCTGTGGGCTGCAAATTTTTTCGAAATTCATCTTGACTAATATTATTATACGTTAAATAAGAATCTAAATCAATATCTTGTGTTTTTAAATGTCGCTCAAATCGCTGTACTTCCTCATCAATTCTACTTTCGATCATGGCCTCCGGTATATCCGCTTTCATCAATTTAGTCAAGTGGTCCGATATCTGGTTGATTTTATCCTGCTCAGCTTCATTTTTTTTGCGTTCTTCTATTTCTTTTTCTAGATGCTTTTGATATTCATCTAAGGTGTCGAACTCGCTCACATCTTTAACAAATTCATCGTTAAGATCAGGCAACTCCTGGCCTTTAATTTCGTGTATTTTTATCTCAAATATCACATCTTTTCCGGCCAAATGCTTCATAGGATATTCCGCAGGAAAAGGAACTTCAATTTTAAAATTTTCACCTTTGCTGTGACTTACTATTTTTTCCTCAAAACCTTTAATAAATTGGTTGCTACCGAGTTTAAGACTAAAATTCTCAGAGCTTCCTCCCTCAAAAGAATTGCCATCCACAAAACCTTTGAAATCTATAATAACAGTATCTCCATTCCATGCGGGGCGATCATCAACTGGGACGATCCTGGCGTTTTGTTCTCTAATTTTTTGCAACTCTGCTTTAACATCTTCCTTTGTTACTTTACAAGACTTAGCATTAATTTTAAGGCCTTTATAGCCATCTATTTGGACTTCTGGTTTGGTCGTTACTGCTGCTTTAAAAACGAGCCCTTCATCTTTACCAATTTTAACAACATCAAAATCGATTTTATCTTTTACTAAATCCAGACCCGCCTCATCAATAGCATTTTCCAAAATTTGGGGATATATATCGTTTACAGCATCTTCATAAAAAACTTGCGCTCCGTAATATTTTTCAATAAATGCTCTTGGCGCCTTTCCTTTTCTAAAGCCTGGAACCGAAATTTTTTTTACCTTGCGACGGAAGACTTTATCGAGCGCTATATTAAATGTTTCAGCATCTACTTCCACTTCTAACTCATAGCGATTCGTGCCTATTTTGTTTGTCGACTTCAACCCCATATGCTGTTTGCCTCCTAAATATTTTTAAAAAACATTTCTTTAAAGTGTTTTAGCTTTAAGATATTTTTATATTACTAGTAGAAAACGCTTTCAATTTCAATAACATCGTGAAATTTAAACTTTAAAACATCATTTTGCAGAAAATAAATTGATAATCAAAATAAATGACTATATTTTCCTATAAACGGATTATTAATAAATATATAAACGATTATACCACAAAAATTTTTTATTTTCCACATTTTAAATGATGTAATAAAAATTTTTTGAAATATAAATTTAAGGAATATTAATAAATATATAAAATATTAAAAAAGCATGAAATAAATACAAAAATTTGTCTAAATATGGAAGACTAGAGTTTATATACAACACAGAAATATATATTAGTAAATAAGGTTGAAAATAAATTTAAAATCGGTATGTATTTATTACATACCGCATCAGAATTTAGTTACGTAATAGCATTATTATTTCCTATATTACGCGCATACAAGCACGATGAGTAGGGCAAGATTTAGTAGTAAAGTGGCTCAATACCGATACTTAGTAGTGTGTCCACAGCATTTTGGCTGCTTCCCGGGCATGCATCAACGGTTTCTTCAGACATTCGTTTGATTGCGCATCTTCTGCTTTGCTTCTCAGTTTGTTTTCAGCTGTTCGTCGTTCTGCGCTTTATTTGTAAACAATAGATAATGCTGTTGGATCGCTGTAATTTCGGGAAATATCGATATAATAATATGAAACAGCATTGCTTTGCTTTACTTTGTTACGCCGTTGGCTGTACATCTGATGCAGATAGACTTAGAGTTGTTTTTATCGAAAGTTTTGCCCAAAGCAGGCTGTGGGTATACGTTTACGGCCCCTCCTGCTGCATGATCTTGCAGGCCGCTTTCTGGTACTACGTAGCCGCATTTAGAGCATATAAACATGCTCGCTGAGGAATAGGGATCAGTATTGGGTATGTGTTTGAAAATGACGCCAAAGAATGTTTGTGTGTCGCCTTTCCCTCCAGCAGCGCTGCAGAGCTCATCTTCCGTCAGTAGCTGATTTTGTAAATCCGAAGTTACTGGAAGGCTTTCTGGGCCGCTCATGGTTTGATTTTGTTTATTCATTTGTATCCATCCTTTGTAAATAAGTAAGTTAATTAGATACAGTTCTATATCAGAAATATATCTAATTTTATATAATTTAATTATATTACACATGGTATATTACGTCAATAGCAAGATTTCATTTCAAAAGTGTATTCGGTGTTATTTTATGTAGTCATAGGAGTTTTCTTCTAGGTGATTCCAGCATATATACTTATCGCACCGGCTTCATCTCCACAGCTGGTAACCGCACAAACATAGTTGCCAGATACAGGTTTTAGTATATATCGCGTCCTTTCAGTCGGCATTAGGATGTTCAGTTAGTTGCACGCGTGTCCTTCCGCATGGCCGAACAGAGAACCCCACGCAAAGCCGGTCCCGGTCGCGTCTTTCTTTTCTGGTATCTGACTTCCGAAGCATTTAGAACATTCGTAGTAATAGGTAGTTGTTTCCTCGGTAGTGCCTAGGTCTGTTTTTACTAGTGTGAATGTAACGCTGCATCCGTTTGTCCATGTGAAAGTTACTTGATGATCGCCTGCTGCGCCCGTTGTACTTGTAAGCTGTGGTTTGCCAGTTGCAGTTGCGTCTGTTCCACCAGATATTATCGACAGTTGCCCGTCAGTGAGCAAAGTGGCTCCCTCAGGTGCTTTTGCGTCTATTGACCGTGGTTGCTGATCATTGTGTTTTTTCATTTTTATCTTTCCTTTCGTTAATAATATTGATTTATGAATTACCATTTTATTTTAAGATATGTTTTGCCTAATTTTATGAGATTTAAATATATCTTTTAGTATATTATGCATTATATTTTATTGTATGTCAATATATTTTGCGAACTATTTTCTGAGATTATCTTTCGAGCTTAATAACATATTATTGTGATATTCGCATGTAGCTCCTTCATCGATACATAATACATTTTACAAATTCTCCATCCACCGAATAGGGTCGAATTTGTTAGCCTAATCTCTCCCCTATCGGCATATTTGTTAAGCTCATACTCTCCTACGAGTAGACTGCAGCGGCTACACCTCCACCAATGATATCCTGATGTTAAACCATGTGAGGTTTCGCAAGTGAAAGTATGCTGGCCATAGGTTTCTTGATTTCCATCTTTGCTCTCGCCGGTGACAGCACGTAGTTAATCCTCAAGGTTGCTTTATGAGCTACCATTCATCTGCGAAAATATATTTCACCTAATTAAAATACATTTAAAAATATCTTTAAGTGTATTGTGTAAAACATTTATTATATATTTATATACTTTGCGAATTATTTTATTAGAATAGTTTATAAATCTGTATTCAGCAGTTTTAATGGGTTTGGTATTAAGCATGGCTAGCTACATGTTGATTCAGTTTAGGCCAACAAATAGTAGCGCCACATTTTCCACAGTCCCATTTTTGATACCCGCATTCGATGCATGGAAATAATCTACAGGTGAAGGTTATGCCTCCGAGTACGTATTCGGCGCCGGGAGAATGTGTGCCTCCGCTTATATTCGCGAGCGATGCGTCATCAAGTGGGTGTAAAGCGGATGTAGTCGAAGCAGGTTTGGCATCAGGCGCCTCGGTAGATCGGTTATTGTGCTTTTTCATAATTTATCTTTCCTTTCGTTATTTTATTAAATTTAAATATATCTTTTAATATATTATATATCATATTTTATCTTATGTCAATATATTTTAAGATGTTTGAGTCTTTTCGTGGCTTTCGCGGTCATGTGAGGGTGTAGTTTTTGCCGATCAGTGCCTCGGCGTCGTCATCCCCATTTGACTTTGCACATTTCCTCGCACGTCCGATCCACTTCTTGGCCTCCCACTTTCATCAATGATTTTTTATTTTCCGTATGTTGTCGCAGCCAGTCGTAACGAACAGCGTGCGTGCACTTGGAGCACGCGTACCATGGATTGCATAAGCCGCTGGTTCCCCAATCGCTGAGCAATGTGAAACAGTAGTTTCCAATTTGGATTACCCCATCGCCCTTGCTATAGCCGCCACAAATTACTGCTAGTTCGTCTTCGCTAAGTGGTCTAATGTCGGTGTGAGGGACAGTATCAGTAACGTTAGATGCCTTGGCAGAGGTTTTTTTGCGTTTTTTCATAATTCATATTTCCTTTCGTTAATAACGTGTCTTTATGAGCCATTATTCATCTGCGAAAATAGATTTCGCCTAACTTTATTAAATTTAAATATATCTTTTAGTATATTATGTATTATATTTTATTATATGTCAATATATTTTTTGAATTATTTTATGAGATTTTCATTTTTTAAAAAATGCTAGGTTGTGACAACGATTGTACTATGATACAATATAAAAAACAGCTTTAGATTCGTATTGCAGAAGAGGTATTTTTGAATAATGAATTTTTTGGATAATATAAGGTCTTCAAAGGATGTAAAAGGTTTAAAATTAAAGCAATTACCGCAGTTATGTAAAGAAATTCGTTTAAAATTGATTAGAACGATTGCACAAAATGGTGGACATTTGGCGTCAAATTTGGGTGTGGTAGAGCTCACAGTGGCGCTGCATTACGTCTTTAATATACCAATTGATCAAATAGTTTGGGATGTCGGCCATCAGTGCTATACGCACAAAATTTTAACGGGCAGGCAAGAAAAGTTTGGCACTATTAGGATTGAAAATGGGATCTCTGGCTTTCCGAAACGAAGCGAGAGCAAATGCGATCCGTTTGGCACAGGGCATAGCAGCACTTCTATATCAGCTGCTCTCGGCCTTTTCGAGGCGAAAAAGCTTTCAAGTAAATTCGGCCATGTTATTGCTGTCATCGGAGATGGGGCTCTTTCCGGGGGGCTTGCATATGAGGGTTTAAATAATGCGGGGCGCTTAAATAAAAATTTTATTGTTATTTTAAACGATAATAAAATGTCGATATCCAAAAACGTTGGTTCAATGGCGCGGTATCTCTCAAATATCCGCACGTTGCCGTATTACTTAAAAGCAAAGGGTAATATAGAAAACGCAATTTTGGGCATACCTGGTGTTGGAAAAAAATTAAGAGATCTCATCTTTAAATCCAAGGCTATTTTAAAAAACGCTCTATACGAAGGAACGCTCTTTGAAGACATGGGATTTGTCTATTATGGACCCGTAAATGGCCACAATTTAGCCGACCTGATAAAAGTTTTTAGCGCTGTGAAGCAAATTGATAAACCCATATTTGTTCATGTAAACACAATCAAAGGCAAAGGCTACTATTTTGCGGAACAAGACCCAAAAACATTTCACAGTGTGGCTAAATTTAATGTTAAAACAGGCGATGGAGATATAGCAAGTGGCGATTTTTCAGAAGAATTTGGTAAGCAGCTCTGCACTATCGCTTCAAAAGATAATAAAATTTGTGCAATAACTGCAGCGATGACAAATAGCACAGGATTATTGGATTTTTCACGAAAATTTCAAAATAGATTTTACGACGTTGGAATTGCAGAGGGACACGCCATCACTTTTTCAGCGGGATTAGCAGCAGGCGGGTGTCTGCCAGTGTTTGCAGTGTATTCTAGTTTTTTGCAACGAGGATATGACCAGATTATACACGATGCAGCAACGCAAAACTTGCACATAATAATCGCTATAGACAGAGCAGGCGTCGTGGGAGAGGATGGCGAAACCCACCAAGGGGTCTTCGATTCAGCATTTTTGAATCCTATTCCAAACGTCACGGTTTACGCGCCAACTTTTTTCGATGAATTGCGGAGTATGCTTTATTTATCTTTATATAAATGCGATGGCGTTGTAGCTTTGCGATACCCGAAAGGTAAAGAGCCACAAAAGCCTGAAAATTTTCTGAGTGATGGCCGTGCACCATTTTACGTCTACGGCGACATAAACAAAAAAAACGCCATTATAACATATGGCAGACTTTTCTCTTATGCCTGCGCAGCTAAAAAACGGCTCGCCAAGCATGGCGTGGATGTGTGCATCATAAAAATAAACCGCATTAAACCCATTGATACATCAATTTTTAAAGTCATAAAAAATTTCAACCTGATTTCATTTTTCGAAGAAGGCATTATGTGCGGTGGAATAGGCGAACATTTGGGATATATGCTCAAAGAGCAGGAATATAATGGAAATTATTACGTGCATGCGATTGAAAACTGTTTTATACCGCAGGCTTCGGTGACGAAAACTTTGCATAATCTCGGTTTAGATGAAGATGGAATATTTAACCAATTTATGGCTGATGTTAAAAAAATAAAACTGTGATAGCTTTTATTGCAAAAACAGGTGATATAAATGAAAATTGCAATTTTACTAAACTTAAAAAATTCCCAAGTTAAAGTATACACAGAAAAAATTATTAAAAAGCTAAAAAGTTTAAATGCTCAAATTTTAATGCTTTCCAGTTATAAAAATATATTTTATAATAAAAACATAATTTTTTGTGAAAATATCGATGAATTAATGGCATGCTGCGAAATTGCCCTCACCATTGGTGGAGATGGCACTTTAATCCATGTTGCGAAATATGCCGCTCATTCAGGAAAACCGATTTTGGGCATAAACCTTGGCAGAGTGGGATTTGCAGCGAGTTTAGAAAAAGATGAAATAGATAAGCTTAGCTTATTGGTCGAAGGGAATTACGTAATTGAAAAGCGGGCAATGCTTTCAGTTGAGGTTCAGGATAAAAAAAGTCAAAAAAGCTTTCTTGCATTAAATGATGCTGTCATTTCGCGTTGCGGCATCTCAAAGATAACCGACTTTTTTGTTTTTTACGAAGGAAAGACATTCGAATACCGTGCGGATGGTCTGATATTTGCAACGCCAACTGGTTCAACTGCCTATTCTCTTTCCGCCGGTGGACCAGTAATTGACCCCAGTATGCGCTGCATATTATTCACTCAAATTTGCCCCTACTCGCTCTTTTCTAGATCTATTATCTTTTCAAAAAGCGTGCAATTGGAGGTAAAAACCCGTATAGAAAGCAAAAATGCTCCATTTCAAAACGAAAATGGCAATAAAGAAAGCGCCGATAATGCAGATGAAGCTAATATATCACTCACAATAGATGGAGAAATTTACCATAAATTGACCAAACAGCAAATCGTGAAAATAAAGCTTTCAAAAATGAAAGCCAATTTGATCTGCTTATGCGAGAGAAATTTTTGCGATACACTTGAAAAAAAGATGATTAGAAAAATTTGAAAATTTGCTGTGTTTATAGTATAATAGTTCTATATAAACCAAACATGTTGGCGTGAAGTCACACAAAAAAGCCACAGGCATATCAGTATTAACGTCTAATAAAATTACTTAAAATTTAAACAAAAATTTCCGGCAAAGTTTATGCAAGATTTTTTTCAAAACTTTGCCCTCTAGAGAGCAAAATTTCCCTCATTTTCCCCTATTAGTGAAGGGGGAAATTTTCACCTAGAAAACCTCAGCATAAACTCAACCCCAAATGAGAAAATTTCAAAAAAGATTACAAACAAATTTCCAAATATTTCCACGCGCACTGTTGGCGTGAAATCTCACAAAAAAAAGCCGCGGACAAGGTCAATCACCAGCAAACTTTTTGAAACCATGCAGATTTTGCGAAGGCACCTGGGATACCAACGCCGCCGGCAAAAGTTATTGCACTAAGCGCCACGAGTTTCAGCTCTGCTTTACGCCTAAAATTTGAACAAAAATCTCCATCAAAGTTCGTGCAAAATTTTTTCTAAAACCTTGCCCTCTAGAGAGCAAAATTTCCCCCATTTTCCCCTATTAGTGAAGGGGGAAATTATCACTTAAAAACTTAACGAAATTTTAAAAATATACTTTATTTTTAAAAAATTTATCTATATTGGAGGTGCCATATGAGCGTTTATGACGAATTAAAATCAAGAGGTTTGGTTGCACAAATAATAAATGAGGAAAAAGTAAAAAAGCTTTTGAGTGCCCAAAAAACCGTTTTTTATATTGGCTTCGATCCCACAGCTGATAGCCTACACGCGGGGCATTTTGTGCAAACCATGATGATATCTCACCTACAGAAAGCCGGCCATTTTCCGATAATACTTTTTGGGGGCGGCACGGGCGTGGTTGGAGATCCAACTGGAAAAACCGAGATGAGAAGGATGATGACTGACGAAGAAATTTCTCACAATATCTCATGTTTTAAAAAACAAATGGCACATTTAGTTGATTTTTCAAAAGAAAAAGCTATGATAATAGACAATTCGCAATGGTTACGAAACTTAAATTACATCGATTTTTTGCGCGAAATAGGCATCCATTTTTCCATAAATCGTATGCTCGCAGCGGAATGCTATAAGCAGAGAATGGAAAATGGTCTATCGCTTTTTGAATTAAACTACATGGTAATGCAGAGCTATGATTTCCTTTTTCTAAACAGAAATTACGGCTGCAATTTGCAATTGGGCGGAGATGACCAATGGAGTAACATAATCGGCGGAGTGGAATTGATTCGCCGCGTTGATGGCAAAGAAGCTTATGCTTTAACTTCTAAACTTTTAACCACTAGCGGCGGCAAAAAGATGGGGAAAACCGAAAAAGGCGCTATTTGGTTGGATCCACAAAAGACAAACCCTTACGAATTTTACCAATATTGGAGAAATGTGGACGATGCCGACGTCATTCGTTGCTTGAAAATGCTCACGTTTTTGCCGTTGGAAAAAATATCCACATTTGAAAAATTAGAAGGCAGTGAAATCAACAAAGCAAAGGAAATTTTAGCTTTTGAAGTGACAAAACTAGTCCATGGTCAAGAGGAAGCGATAAACGCGCAAATCAGCGCTAAGGCACTCTTTGAGCGCGGCTGCGCCGATGAAACCATGCCGCGCACGGAGGTAAATAGAGATATATTCAAACTTGGCGATGTTCTAATTGTGGACCTCCTCGCCGAAACAGGTATTATTAAATCCAAAAGCGAAGTCCGCAGACTCATAGAGCAAAACGGCATCACAATTGATGGCAAAAAAGTGGGAAATATAACACAACACCTCAGCGAGCAAGCGTTTTCTAAAGGCTATGTTATAGTTCGAAAAGGCAAAAAAAGTTACTATAAACTGTTGATTATCTAAACTTTGATGCATGCAAATCAATAAACATAACCTTTATTTTTCACGACGTAGCGAATACCATAGAGGATCGCGGCAGTAGGTGTTCGATTTGAGTACGGTCGACTGTCGAACGAATTATCGGTCGTGGCAAAAGTTGTCCGTTGTATATAAGGTCGTATTAGTAAACAGGTGTATGGTATTTGATCTAAGGTAAGCGTTAATTTTATCAGTATATCTAGCTGAGTTGGGTTTTGCCTCTTGTCTCGAGTTCGGGTTTTTTGCCTTTAGTGATGTTCCGCGGTGCGCTTTCTCATAGTGCTTCCGTAGTTGTTACGCCCACGTCAGTACCTTCCTCATGCAAGCACTTCCGGTGGCATTACTTCCGACGTGCTGTCCAGCCAGTGTGCAGTCCCCCAAGTAGTTATAAACCCGCCAAGCGATGTGGGCAGTGAGTACTGTCGCCCGTGTGATTCAGTGTGCTCGTGCGGTGTTTGACTTATTCGCCCGGTTATCGAGTCGGGGAGGCCGCCTGAACTTATCGGCTCGTTGCACAAGGAGCAGTATATTTCCATAGGTGTTACTTGATAGATGCACGTTTGGTTGACCACTTCTGGAGATATTAGCGTTTTCCAAGAATTCACGTTAAGGCCCTCTAAATTACCTC